>JBBDXA010000173.1:0-8268 GCA_040902585.1 Phycisphaeraceae bacterium | reverse complement strand
CCCGACGCGAACGGACTCTCATGCAGATCACACAAAAAACCTGGCTTACTTTTGAAGGCGGCCGGCAGAACGAGCCGTGCCTGTGGAAGATGACGACGGAGTATCCCGACGTGATGTTCGACATCCGCCAGGCCAACGTCACGAAGGACATCGGCATCATGGCGGTGCTCTTCACCGGCGAAGAGGACCGCGTCGAAGCGGCGCTGAAGCGACTCGTCGAGCTCGGCGTGAAGGTCGATCCGGTGGAAGGCGGAAGTCTCGTCGCGGGGTAGCCCCCGGCAGCCGCTTGCGGCTTTGCACATCGCGCACGCATGGAACTCCTCATCCGCCCATTCCGCATCGAAGACGAGCCGCGCGTGATCGAGCTCTGGCAGCAGTGCGACCTCACCCGCCCGTGGAACGATCCGCACAAGGACATCGCGGCGAAGATGCAGGTGAATCCCGAGTTGTTCCTCGTCGGCGAAATGGAAGGGCGGATCATTGCGACCTGCATGGCCGGCTACGAAGGCCATCGCGGCTGGATCAGTTACTTCGGCGTCGATCCCGCGATGCGACGCAACGGCATAGGACGCCGGTTGATCGAAGAGGTGGAACAACTGCTCAAATCACGGGGCTGCCCGAAGATCAACCTTCAGATTCGCACGAGCAACACGGCCGTGATCAAGTTTTATGAAACCCTCGGTTACAAACTGGATGACGTCGTGAGCATGGGTAAACGCATCGATACGGCGCAGAAGTGAACCATTCCAAGTATCCACACTCAAGGCCGCTTGCGGCTTAGCACCGACGTCATTGTAGGAACGTCCTCAAGTGATCCAACGGCGAGGTGAACACATGGATGACAACTCCACCGGAAACCTGAAGAAGCGCCGAATCACACCCGTCGGCATCGCCGGTCTGATTGTTGCGCTGATCGCTCTCGTTGGTGCGGTCATGTCCCCGTGGATCATTGAGCACCTTGAACCCGAACCCAGGCCCGTCGATGAGGTTGTCGCGGACGCGGCGGTCAAGATTAAAGAGCGGATTTCCGCAAACTTGAAGGGAGAGAAATATATCGCACCATCGAGTGCAACCGAGAAGGGGCTGAACTGGTCCAAGGTTTATCCCGCAACGGTCGTAGGTGTGGCGGCACTGGCGATATGCATAGGCGTGTTCGGTTTCGTACGTGCTAATGATCGTCGGCTGAACGTCACCACAGTCGGAGTCGGTGCGGCCGCAATCGTCTTTCAGTACGTCATCCTCATCTCGGCCGCGATCTTATTCATTCTGTTTGTCGTTGCCATTCTGTCGGTCCTTGGAGGCGACCTTCCCGTTGACGGTCCCTGTTGATAGGACGCAAGAGCGCCAAGCTGAACAATTGCCCACGACTTGCACACTCATATGCACGATCTCTCCCGCTATCACCGTCAAATGCTCCTGCCCGGCTTCGGCGAAGAAGGGCAGCGAAAACTGCTCGAAGCCTCCGCCCTCATCGTCGGCTGCGGCGCGCTGGGCACCGTCATCGCCAACATGCTCGCCCGCGCAGGCGTCGGTCACCTCGTCATCGTCGATCGTGACTTCATCGAGACCACCAACCTTCAGCGACAGGTGCTCTTCGATGAAGACGATGTGCGCGACGGCATCCCCAAGGCCATCGCCGCGAAGAACAAGATCGCCAAAATCAACTCGCAGGTGAAGGTCGATGCGATTGTCGATGATGTGAATCACACCAACATCGAGAAGCTCGTGGCCATGAGCGACACCGGCACCGTGGACATCATTCTCGACGGCGTGGACAACTTCGAGACGCGGTTCCTCGTGAACGACGCGGCGGTGAAGCATCGCGTGCCTTACGTGTACGGCGGCGCGGTGGGCACCGTCGGCATGAGCTACGCGGTGCTGCCGCACAGTCTGCCGGGCAATGCGGATGAGACGCCCTGGGAGCTTGCGGGCAAAGCGACGCCGTGTTTGCGCTGCATCTTCGAACAGGCACCGCCGCCGGGCATGAACCCGACGTGTGACACGGCGGGCGTGCTGGGTCCGGTCGTCTCCCTCGTTTCCAACTGGCAGGTGACCGAGGCGCTGAAGATTCTTACGGGCAACTACGCGGTGGTCAGCCCGACGATGCTTTCACTCGACGTGTGGTCCAACCGTCTGCATCAGTTCAAGGTCGCGCGTGCCTATGACGCGGGTGATTGCCAGTGTTGCAAGCATCACAATTTTGAGTTTCTTACCGGCAAGTTCGGCTCTTCGACGACGACGCTGTGCGGCCGCAACGCCGTGCAGCTTACGCACAAGCAGTCGCACGAGGGCGCGGGCAACGGCAAGCTCGACTTCGAAGAAATCGCCGCCCGCCTTCGTCCGCATGGCAGTGTGAACCTGAACAAGTTCATGCTTCGCGCGGACATTACCGACAACGGCGAGCCGTTCGAGCTGACGCTGTTCACCGATGGCAGGGCGATCGTGAAGGGGACGAAAGAGGCGAACAAGGCGCGATCGATCTATGCGAAGTACGTCGGCGCCTGATCGAAGACCGGACGCCGACGCACGCCTGAGTTTCATTCACACCGCGCGATTCTGCACCGGGCGCGCGGTGAACGCGCCGGTGGTGAGGGTCATGGGTTGCGCGTGCGAAGCCGCAAGCGGCTGGGGAACCGGGGGCCGGTAGCCCAGCAGGGCGTCCAGCGCCTGCACGTGTTCCGCGCCGTAGCGGCGGTGCTTGCCGGGCGTTCGCCGCGCGGGCGGGATGAAGCCCTGGTCTTCCCAGTTGCGCAGGGACTGGGCCGCCACGCCGTAGCGCGAGACGAGGTCGCCGATCGAGTACGTCTTGTGGTCCAATCGTTCCATCATGAGGCTCCTAAGTTGCCCTCCCAGGAATCGAACCTGGTGCCTGCTGAATCAAAGTCAGCCGTGCTGCCTGTTACACCTGAGGGCAGTGAAGCAGGGGTCAGGGGTCAGGGGTCAGGAATCAGGGATCAGGTGCTGGCTTCCTTCTGTTCTGATCCCTGACTCCTGACTCCCGATTCTTGACTCCTGTTTTTCCAAGTGTGTCGGGAGGGATTCGAACCCCCAAGCCCGAAGGCGGCGGAATTACAATCCGCGTGCTTACCAGTTTGCATACCGACACGTTTTGAGCGGTGAGCTTTGAGCGGTGAGCCTTGAGCCAGAACTGAGAACGTGTGATTTCTTCCGGCTCACAGCTCATCGCTCCAAGCTCATCGCTCTTTCAAAGGAAGGCGGAGGGCTTGAACCCCAGACCGCTTGGTCCCACCCGTTTTCGAGACGGGGGCCGCGCCCTGTGGCGGCTTCACCTTCCGGTTGCTCAGCTTCGCGCTGTGTACGACGAGCCAGCGATCACACAGATGTTTGATGTCATCCTTGTTCTGTTTCATGTTGGAGCTTTCAGCTATCAGCTATCAGCTATCAGCGATCAGCCGTTTCGCTCTGGCTGAAGGCTGAAAGCTCATGGCTGATAGCTCTTCCAAAAGGAAAGCGGTGGGCACGATCCACATCCCGTCGGGACCACCCGCTTAGCACGCGGGGCCGGCTCCACCAGCCGATTCACCTTCCGAGCTTTGAGCTTTGAGCTGTGAGCTATGAGTCAGAGGTCGAAGAATTCTTCAACTGCTTTGCATTCTTCTGGCTCATCGCTCAAGGCTCACAGCTCATCGCTCACACAAAGACCGGGACAGGACTCGAACCTGCATGTGCCTGAGTTGCAGTCAGGCCCCTGGCCATTCGGGCACCCGGCCATTGGTTACCAGTTACCACTTCAAGAGCAGATCGATCGTGAATGCAATTGGCCCGGCAGGACTCGAACCTGCGGACTCCGGTTTCAGAGACCGGCGTTTCTACCGACAGAAACTACAGGCCAGATGCAGCTATGAGCTTTGAGCTTTGAGCTTTGAGCCCGATGGGAGAAGGACGTCTCGCCTTTCTCTGGCTTACAGCTCAAAGCTCATCGCTCACAGCTCAATGCGACAGGCAGGATTCGAACCCGCGTCTCCGCCTTGGCAAGGCGGCGCTCTGCCCCTGAGCTACTACCGCGTAACAGGGTGCCGCCCGTTATGGCGGAGGGCACCCGTCTCAATCCCCGGATCCCCCGGAGGTCGTGAGGATGAGGAAGAAGCGCGCACGGAAGGATTCGAACCCCCATCAGCCGGTGTTGGAATCCGGCGCTCTGCCAGTTGAGCTACGTGCGCGAAGAGCTATGAGCTATGAGCTATGGGCTATGAGCCAGATGCCCGCCGATGAATTCTGACTCAAAGCTCATAGCTCACGGCTCAAAGCTCTCAATGGCCCCGGTGGGAATCGAACCCACACCCTGCGGATTAAAAGTCCGCTGCTCTGCCGATCGAGCTACAAGGCCGGGGAGAGCTATGAGCGATGAGCGATGAGTCAGAACTGAAAGCAGTCGCTTTTCTCTGGCTCAGAGCTCACCGCTCCAAGCTCACAGCTCCCAATCAGAGTGGCAGGAATCGAACCTGCTGCCTCCCGGGCCCAGGCCGGGCGCTCTACCAGACGAGCTTCACTCTGTTACGTCGCCGCTTACGGCGGCGAATCGGCCAGTGCCGATCTCCAATCAGTTCGACTTCGTCCTCGAGGTGAAGCGCGGTGGACCATGGATGGCCGCCGCTCACGAAGTCGTCCGTCCGTTCAATCACGGCCGGCCCAATCGTCAATCGAAAAAGTTGAAGGAAATAGCCAGGCCCAGGTCAGCAATGCAAACTTCACTGCTCCACCTCTCTGGCTGGGGAGGCGATCACAGTGAACGCATCGCGCTGGGCACACGCGCGATCACTCGCGCCGGTGTCTGCCCCGTGGTTGTCCCACAGGGTGACGGGCGGGCGATGTCCGTTTCATCGTGCAACGTCCACACAGGCGCGTTGAGCGTCGCGGCCAAGCCAGCGCCGAAGGCGCTGACCGGTCCGAGACGGGCGTCGATCGTCCAGGGCTGCGCGAACACGCCGCGATTCGCAGCCGCGAGCGCCAGCCGTTCCTTGCGGAGCAGCCAGTCGATCGCAGCCGTGATGGTCATGGCGCTGCGCAGGAGTTGAATCCAGTGGTAAGCCTCGGTGTTGAACACCGCGTCCAGGCCGATCCACGCATTCACATCGCGCGATCCATAGCGGTGACCGCGTGCAAGCACGATCACCCAGACCACGCCCTTGACGATCCACATCGCCAGGCGAACGAAACCGATGAGCTGAAGCATCACACGCACGCTGACAAACAGCGGCGAGTTGAAGATCTTCACCATCAAGGCGTGCCTCCTTTCGTCGAACGTTGGGGGTGAAAGAGTTTGCTGCCGCTTGCGGCTTAGCGAGAAGGAGGGCCGACGGGAGTTGAACCCGTACCGAGAGGATCACGACCTCTCATGCAAGCCGCTACACCACGGCCCCCATTGATCGCGCTTGTGGCGCGAGTGTCACTCAGTCATTCAATCGAAATGGAGTCGCGAGGATTCGAACCCCGATCGGCCGGGTGCAAGCCGGCAGCTCTGCCAGTTGAGCTACAACCCCGTATCACGTTCCACCTTCTGAAATGTCACCGGGAGGATTCGAACCTCCACTGCCAGCGTTCTCAACGCTGTCCCTCTACCAGGTTGGGGTACGGCGACGTGCTTTTACCAAAAGGCCCGGGTGGGATTCGAACCCACACTGCGCGGCATTTGAAACCGCTTCCTCTTCCGTTGGGATACCGAGCCCGTTGTCGTTTCCCTCTTCCTTCCCTCCGTGCCTCCGTCCCTCCGTCCCTCCGTTCCTTCTTCGAGAATGCCGTCGGCAGGATTCGAACCTGCACGTTGACCGTTTCTGAAACGGCTCCCTGCTGCCAGTTGGGGTACGACGGCGTAAAGCGAGCATCGACCGGCGGCCCCGGATTCGCCGGTGATCCTCGCGTGTGGTTCGTCATCTTGTGCTTGCGCCTGCGAAGCCAGGCTCGATAGAGATCGTTCATCAGCATCTGCTGGGTACGCTCTTCCGTTCGCCTGCGACGCGAGGGCAGTCGCAACGGCTTACACCGATGGGAGGCGAGCATCAGCCTGATCTCACCTGTGTTCATCCTTCGCATCTCCGCTGCGAAGTAGGGGCCGCCGTAGCGACGCCAGAGATGCAACGGGTTGATCGCCGCCGGATCGAGCACATCGCAAGCAGCGATCTGTCTCGGATTCATCTGACTCACTTGCTCTGCCAGGATGGGCTGGAGCGTGATGAAGTACCAGATGTCGTCAACCTTCGTCGCGCGGTGAAGTTTGTCGAGAACGAGCAAGGGGCGTTTGCGCGGGGCTGGCCAACTGCGACGTTCTCGCTTCCGATCTTTGATCGCTTCGAGGATGCCGGTTTCCGGATGAACGTAGAACCGATTGCGACACCATTGCGAGCCGATCGGTCGCAGGTAGCCGTAACAGATGCTGTGAGGCACGCCCTCGACCAGGAAAGCGTTCACTTCGACATAGTCGAACACGTGGTCGCGCACGTGCTTCTGCACCGCGCTGCTCAGTCGCAGATTCGACGCGATCTCGCTCCAGACTTCATTCCACGGCTTGCCGACCCGGCTGCGGAGAAAGCGAATGAGTGGCGCGAGATTTTCGTTGAGGGACTTGCTCCAACCACCTTCTTTCCACGGACGCCGCATACCTTGCACGCGCGGCAGGGCGGCCTCATCGGGATTGTCCTTGTCGAAGCGCACGCGCCGGTTGCCGCGCGGGTACTTGATTCCCGCGTTGCCGGCGCGAGGGCGCTCGACGATGACTTTGGCCATGTCACTACGCATGACGGACTCCTTTCGATTTAGAGAACTGAGAATCACCCCGGTGGGAGTCGAACCCACAGCCTCCGGTTTCGTAGACCGGCGCTCTTCCAGTTGAGCTACGAGGTAAAGCCGCGAGCGGGAGTCGAACCTGCAATCGGCCGATTACGAGTCGGCTGCTCTAGCCATTGAGCTACCGCGGCGAATCTTCAACCACGGATAACACGGATAACACTGATGAGATGCGAATGCCGGCTGCCACTATCCGTGCCATCCGTGTTATCCGTGGTTGAGTTTCTGAAAGCGGCGCTGACGGGACTTGAACCCGCAGCCTTCTCGTGGACAACGAGTTGCTCCGCGCGGTTGAGCTACAGCGCCGTGAATGTGACCATCCATCCGACAATCGACCCGCGAGGATTCGAACCGCGATCGGTCCCTTATCAGGGGACTGCTCTTCCCTTGAGCTACGGGTCGCAAGGCGCGGCCCGGTTAACCGGGCCGCGCCTTACACCACACAATCAATCTGCTCTTGACTTGTCAAAGAGCGGCCAAGTGCGACGAGCACCTGCCTCACGTTCAAGCCGCTGGTCTCCGAATCGAACGGAGCTCTTCCGGTTTTCAGCCGGACGCTTTGCCTGCTGAGCTAACCAGCGAATCATTCCAATCGCCGCGGCCGGACTTGAACCGGCAACTTCCTGTGTGTAGGACAGGCACTCTTCCATTGAGCTACGCGGCAGTCGTTCACCCATCACGCATCAGTCGCGCACCAGTCCGCACCATTCGCGCAGCGATCGCGCTTCCCTTGTCCGGCGATCTTTGCCCTTGCGGGACGGCGCGTGATTTCAATTGCGACGGTCGGAGTTGAACCGACATCTCGATCCTTATGAGGGATCCGCTCTGCCATTAAGCTACGTCGCCATGTCAATGCCCAAATCAACCAACAGTCATACCAACATTCGCATCAATGCCCGATGCGCTGCCTGCGTCCGTGAAACCTGCAAACCAAGTGCGACCACAATGACCCTGTCGGGATTCGAACCCGATCGAACGCCTTGAAAGGGCGTCATGCTGCCGGATACACCACAGGGCCGGAAAACCGGGCGGGGGCGGAAGGAGCGAGCGTCTTTACATGTCGGGGTTGAGGAGGAAGTACTTACGCCTGGACGAATGCGGAACAATCGAATTTGGCTGATTCCAGACCAATATGGCCTAGTCCAGCCGGTCGATCGGCTCGCATCCCGAGTCTGCCGGCCACGAGATTCGTGGGGCGGTAGGTTTGACTCGGCAGGCAGTACCAACCAAGCAACGCCGCACGGAACGTGCGTGTGACGGGCGTCGAATTGTGTTGCTTGGTGTTCATGTGCGTGTGACTCTATCGTCAACAACGGGGGATTGCAATAGATAATTGCATCACTTTCAGAATATTCTTCATTTGCGCCGGCGCAAACATTGCAATTGGAGATTCTGTAAGAAAAAATGTCGCGAGTATGTGTAACCTCTCTTCTGTAGATTCGAGAGAACAATCTTCTTCTTCGTCGT
>JBBDXA010000172.1:11530-20046 GCA_040902585.1 Phycisphaeraceae bacterium | reverse complement strand
TGACGATGTGATGGCGCTGTACGACGAACAGGTGCTGAAGAAGTACGCCGCCAGGGAGTGGGCGGCTGTCGAGGAATCGCTGGCGCTCGCCCGCCGCAAGATGCTGCGGCCGAATCAGGCGGCGGCCGGGGCGGAATATCAGCAGGCGATTCAACTGCTTGAAGCCGCGGTGAAGGTCGTGCGTGCGCAGAAGCTGATTCTGCCGCTGTCCCGACCGATCAACACGAGGCAAGCGGTGGCCGGTCTTTGCTTTCGGCCGGATGGCAGAGAGATTGCCGTCGCGTGGGACAGGAGTGTGGGCACGTGGGACACGATCACGCTTCAGCCCGGCAAAGAGCGGGCGGTGCCCATTGAGACTTTGAGGTTGGTGCGCCGGATCGCTTACGACGCTGATGGCCGAACCGTGAACATTTTCTGCGACCAGGGCGTGATGAAATGGCAACCGGCGAGCGACGAGATGAGCACGAGGCAGTTTGATGAGATCGCCATGTCCGCTCCGAAGATCAGCGCCGATGGGCGCGTGGCTCTCCTGCAGTTCGAGAGAAATAACCTTCAAGTCTGGGATTTGAAGAAGAACGAGCCGGGCCCTGTGCTCAAGCATTCATCGCCGATCGTGTCTTACGATATCAGCGGCGATGGAGCGACCATCGTGACCAGCGAGACCGACAAGCCGGACGTGACGGTGTGGGACGCGCAGACCGGTATGGCGCAACGCCGGCTGCCGATCCTGACGCCCGATGAGCCAACGGGCGTGGATGCGAGGGGCCGGCCGGTACTGACGCGCTACACCGCTGCGCTGGTGCTGCGACCCGACGGCGAGGATGTGGCGGTCTTCCGGTTTGGCGCCGGCGCGGTCGATTTTTTCTCGACGAAGGACGCCAAGGCCAAACCGCGGACCGTCGGGCAGGTGGGCAAGAGAGACGCCGATTGGCTGGAGCTCGCTTACAGTCCCGACAGCGCGCGGTTCGTGCTGGGCGTCGGCCGGGAATTGGGCAACCCCAGAGTCAACGCGCAATTGTCCTTTCTCGCGCGGGTCCATCACGCCACGACCGGCGAGGGAATCAGCCTGCTGTTTCCTTCCGGCCTTCGCGCGATGAACGGCGCGCAGACCCAGCCGGCCCGCGCGTTCACGGCGGACGGACGCCTGATGGCGACGGCCGGTGACGAAGGCATTCTGCGCGTGGTCGATTTGACGACCGGCGATGTTTCCGATGAGGACGTGCCGCTGAAGAGGGCCGTGCGCATGATGGTGTCCTGTCCGACCGGGCCGGTCATCGCCATGTGCAGCGGGGATTCGGTGGTGCAACTGTGGAACCTCGACCCGGTCCTGCGCAGTCCGTGGAGCGAGGCGGCGGCGAAGGCGGAGTAGGGCGGTTGAGAAGGGGGTTGTGCCTCGCCGGATGTTTTAGCATAATGTATGGGTATCCTGTCCCGGCTGGGTGCAGCTTTCGCCCGGCCGCAGCGGTCGTCCCGATGACCTCATTGGGGCGGCCCACGCGATCCGTCTGCCCTTGCGATCAATCGAACGCGATGTCGATCATCGACGCGCCGTCCAAACGAATCTTCACCTCTGCCTCCGCTGGCCTTCGTCGCCATCGCCAGCCCATGCACCGCGGCAGGGGCTTTCACCGCCGGCTCGCCGTTGCCGGGGGAACGGTCCTGCCCTGCGTCTGCGTACCCTTGAGCACGCCTTGTTCCACCACAAACGTCGCCGCCGCCCGATGCCAGACCTTCGCCGGGTACGCACCCTCGAAATGATCCCGGGAAGAGCACGTCCTTCTTCCTGGAGATAGAGTCGGCAAGCCGCATTAGATTGATCCATGACTAAACGCCATTCTCGAACCCAGCAGGTGAGGGTTGAAATTGGCCGAAGCCCGACATTGGACGCCCGTCGCGAAATCAGGCACCCTCGACAGTCGATTGCCCGACGGTGGGCTTCGCGGACTCAGCCGCACCCTACGCCGGGCAGCCCATGCTACTTGCTGTTATTGGGGAGTATTACAAGGCGTCTTCTGTAAGCGCATCAATCAAGCTTTGTATTCCGCTAGACACCAGGAATAGTGTGCCCTCTGCTGTGGAAAGATCGTAATCGGGCGACGCATCCCAGTAGTATACGTGACCACATCGCTCATCTTGTGTTGCCAATACTAGGAAGTTACCGCCCATATCTACGCCGATCGGAACACATCCTTCTGGTAACCGGTCGATAAGTCCACCAGTCCAACTGGATAGGTTATTGTGCTCGCCGTCGTGCAAGCCAAAGAAATAGTGGACTCTTGTACTGTGGCCTGGCCACTTAGGAACGATCAATCCATCTGGTGTTGGGCGTCCTCCATTTGTGGCCAAAAGGAACTTCTTGTAATCGTCTGGTAATGATACGTCAAACCGATTCTCGAAGTCGGAAAGATGCTGAGGCGTTGTCGGTGTGTAGGAGTCCAAGATTTGTGTGGCCATATTCACTCGATGTTAGTGAGAAAATGAGGCGCCACCAGCAAGTAGGTTGGGCATCGCGCGTAGGGTGGGCTGAGTCTTCGAAGCCCACCGTCCAGCGTGCGTGTGCCGAGGGTGGTGAGGGACGTCTTCGGGCGTCCGGCGGTGGGCTTCGCGGACTCAGCCGCACCCTACGCCGGGCAGCCCATGCTACTTGCTGGCGTTTGTCTGGGCGGTCGCAGGAACGTGGGAAACGCAGAACAGCGACGCGATCGCGAAAATCTCGGGCTGACTCCGGCCAACCCCCGGCAATAAAGAGTATACGGTATACGTTAGTGCCTTGTTCGCCGCCACCGGCTGCCGCGCGATGGGTTTGCGCCGGCCGAGGGCGAGGCGAATCGTTTGTCTACCTTTGTCTAGTAGACACGGGGTAGACACGGGGGTAGACATTTGACAAGTGAATATTGTGCAAGCACTTAGGCCCAAATGTCTACCTTGGGGGGTAGGGGGTGGTAGACACGTGTCTACCTCGGGGAAACCCTGGCAACGAATGCGCCAGGTGGTGACCCAGGCGATGACCCCGGATGACCCCGGATGACCCCGGATGCCCCAGCAATTACCGCGATCACCCGTTCCCGAATTCGCGATCACATGGTATGCTCTTTACTCCTGCTGGAGGTTGAAAAGAGAACTCTCCCACGTTTCGGGGTAACGCTCCGCCACATGGACTTTGTGTTCGACCAGGTTGACTCCACGGCATGCTCGCATTGCGGGGGCAGCGTCGATGTCACCGGACGCACCGCCTTCTCCTCCATCGAGTGCCCCAACTGCCAGAGCAAGGTGCGCGTCCCCGCCAAGCTGGGCGCCCTGATCCTTTCCGAACTCCTGGGCACCGGCGCGGCAGGCGTCGTCTACAAAGCACTCGACACCACCCTTCAGCGACAGGTGGCGGTCAAGATCCTGCGCGGCGATTCAGGCGATGCACGCAAGGTTGCCGAGGCCACTCTCGCCGAGGCCCGCGCCCTGGCGGCGATCAATCATCCGCATGTCGTGCATGTTCACACCATCGGCATCCGCCACAATCAGCCCTTCATCGTCATGGAACTGCTGATGGGCGGCGGCAAGCTGCACGTCATGCTCAAGGAAGGCTGGATCGCCGACGAACAGCGTGGTTTGCAGATCGCCATCGATGTGGCCGACGGACTCAAGGCTGCCCTCGCCAGCGGACTCCTTCACCGCGACGTCAAGCCCGCCAACATTCTCTTCAACAACGAAGGCTCCGCCAAGGTGCTGGATTTCAGTGCCGTCAGCGCGCCCACCAGCACGGATGACAACAAGCGCATCGTCGTCGGCACGCCTTATTACATCTCACCTGAAGCGGCCCGCGGGCTGGAGGTGGACTTCCGCAGTGATCTTTACAGCCTGGGTGCGACGCTGTTTCACCTGCTGACGGGCAAGCCTGCGTTCGATGGTGAGACATCCAATGACGTGATGCGGGCGCGTCTGAAGAAGGCTGCCCCGGACATTCGGGAAGTGAACGCGAGCATCACGCCGGGCACCGCGGCGGTTGTCGCCCGCATGCTGGCGACGGATGTGAACGATCGGCAGGCGAGTTACGAAGAGTTGATCGCTGAGCTTCAGGCCGCGCTCAATGCCTTGCTGACCGGGAACACGGGCGGCGAAGGCTCGCTGGCGGGACTGCACGCGGCCGTCGCCCAGCGCGAGGTCGTGCCGATGGCCACGCCCCGGCGCACGCGCAGCAGCGGCCCGGTCCACGCGGCCCCGAAGAAAGGTCTGAACCCGCTGGTGTACGGCGGGATCGCGGCGGTGGTGGTCATGGGCATTGTCATCGCCGTGATCGCCGGCGGCGGCGGCGGGAAGTCGAAGGAGAACGACGCCAACAAGGGTCGAGGCGATGGCCAGATCGCTGCGGGAACGTCATCGACGAATGGCGATGAGCAGCCGCGCATGGGCGAGATGCCCAAGCCCAGCGTGCCGCCGCCGCCGGTGGTGGATCCGCCGAAGGTCGACCCGGCGAAGGATGGCGGTACGACGCCCACGCCGCCGGCTGATCCAGTGCCGCCGGTGGTGGAGCCTGTGCCTCCGGTGAAGCCCGAGCCTCCCAAGCCCGAGCCGCCCAAGCCGGAGCCACCGAAACCTGAACCGCCCAAGCCCGCGCCGCCGAAGAATCCGATGGCACCCGCCCAGCCGCCGCCGGGTCCGCGGGGCGAAGGTTTTCGTGTCGTGACAGTGCGTCCCGTCACCGGCGGCATCGCAAGTTTCGATGAGGCTGAGCAACTGCTCGACGGTAAGCGTCCGGGCAAAGACGTCACCATCGATCAGTTTCCCACCATCAACTTCATCGATCCCGAGCAGCACATGAAGGGCAACATGGCCGGTGGTCACTACGACGGGAATCGCCCGTTCCCCGGCAATACCAACGGCAATGACGATCACTTTGCCGTGCGCATCACCACGCGCGTTTACCTGCCTGCCGGCGGATCGTGGACCTTCGCTGCGCGCAGCGATGACTGCGTCCGTTTCTCCTTCGGCAAGGATATCGTGCAGCTCAACGACAAGCCCGGCGTTGCCCATGACGTGATGGTGACGGTTAACGATGTGCCGGGGCCGGGTTACCTCGAACTTGAAGTGCTCTACTACGAAGGCGGCGGCGATGCCGAGCTGGAACTGTTCGCCGCCAAGGGCGGGCACAATCAGTTCAATAAGGACGCGTTCCGCCTGGTCGGCGACACGGCTGGCGGCGGGCTCTACTGCTATCAGCCGATCAAGCAGGACGGCGTCGAACTGGCCAAGGCGATAGGAGCCGCGCCGGTGACGCCCGCCGGTCCTGTCGGCCCCACCGGTCCGCCGCCGCCGAAGCTGGATGCTTACGTGCCCGCGCCGCCCAGGAGTTACACCGAGTGGCGGCTGTACGACGCGGTGCCGCGCGACGGCTTCGTGCTCGTGCCGCGCTTTGCCGAGTGGCATGTCTGGGCCAAGCCCGAGCCGGTGGACGCTAGCTGGACCGCGCCTAACTTCACCGGCGCAGGCTGGGAGATGGCCAACGGTTCGCTCGGCTACGGTTCGCCGGCCCTGCGAACCCAGTTGCCTGACATGAAAGGCAAGTTCGCCGGCGTGTACCTTCGCGCCCCGTTCAAGATTGCAGACCCCGCGGGCATCGGCGAACTCTCACTCGCCGCCCGCTACAACGACGCCATCGCCGTGTACATCAATGGTAAAGAGGTTTACCGTTCGCAGAACCTCGAAGGCAGCGCGGATAAGGCCAAGGTGAAGGAAGCTGCCAAGCCTTCCGCCCAGCCCGTGGCCGTTGACTTGAAGGACGCCCGCAAGCACCTGGTCAAGGGCATCAACATCATCGCCATCGAGTGTCACAATCACTCGGCTGACGATATCTCCTTCGTGCTCGATCCGTTCCTCTTCGCCGACGCCGCGCCCAAGCCGACCCTGGCGACCAATAAGGTGCTCACCAACGCCCACGGGTGGTCCTTCAAGGAAAGCACGGTCAAAGCCGGCGCCAACGGGCTCGACTTCCTCGGCAAGGGCGCCACGCCTCGCCTCGAACACGGACCGGTAAAGGTGGAAGGCACGCGGCGGCCGCAGGCATTCCTCGTGGTCTTCGCCCTGACCAAGGTCGGCGGCCGCGCCAAGCTCGAGTACACCACCAAGCAGGGCGCTGTCGTGACCAAGGGCGATGACGAGGCCGACCTCGTCGCCGGCCAGTGGGTGCCTTATGTCTTTCAAATTCGCTTGGCCGGCGAAATCCAGAGCCTCAAGCTCACGATGGTCGGCGACAAGAAAGAGATGGACATCCGCTGGATTCGCCTTCAGTCGGACAAGAACGTCGCGAAGACAGCCGGCAGCAACGTGCTGAAGGAATGGCAGTTCGCGCCGGAGTAGTGACCCGCGGCAGGAAATCTCAAAGACAAAAGTTCCAAATCTCAAACAATCATCAAAGACGAAACCCTCAAAGACGAGAACCCGCCTGGTGCTGAAGTCACCTGCTTTGATTGGAACTTATCTTTTTGATCCTTGTGATTTGTTTGAGATTCGGACCTTTCGTCTTTGAGATTTCTCTCCCTGCAATACGCCTACAATTCCCCGACGTTACGCTCAACAGTCACCCGCCGGTGGGCCGATAAAGCGCTCACCGGTCCCGCCTTCCGCGCTCTATGCCTACCTTCGTTGAAAAAGTCGCCTCCGTGGTCTGCTCCCAATGCAGCCGGTCCGTCAGTGTCGTCGGTGAACAGCCGCTGGACACCATCGACTGCCCGCACTGCGGCGGGCCCATCATCGTGCCCGGCAAGGTCGGTTCACTCACCCTGCGCAAAGTCCTCGGTCGTGGCGAAGCGGGCATCGTCTACGAAGCCTTCGATGAAGAGCTGCAAAAGCCCGTTGCGGTGAAAGTCTTCTTCCGCAAGCAGGGGACCGATGTCACAGCCCATGTCGAGAAGTGTCTCGCCGAGGCCCGCGCGATGCGAGCTCTGCATCACACCAACGTCGTGGAGATCTTCCGTGTCGCGCAGAAGGGCGAGCGGCCGTTCATCGTGATGGAGCTGCTCACCGGCGACCGCCTGGACAAGGTCATCGCCGAGAGCTGGCTGATCGAAGAGCCGCGGGCCCTGCGCATGGCGATCGACATCGCCTCCGGGCTCAAGGCCGTCCACGACGGCGGCTTCGTTCACCTGGATGTCAAACCCGCCAACATTCAGATGGCCGGCGACGGCACCTGCAAGCTGCTGGATTACGATCAGGCCCTGTCGCTGCGGCAGATCGAAGAGAAGGGCGGCGCGGGACTCGTCGGCACGCCTTACTACGTCGCGCCCGAGATCATCAAGCACGAACCGGTGGACTTCCGCGCGGACATGTTCTCTATGGGCGCGACGCTGTTTCACCTGATTGCCCAGCGCCCGCCGTTCCAGGGCGATGACTCGCGCGAGGTGGTTCAGCAACGCCTCAAACGCAAGGCGATGGACCTGCGGCAGATTCGCGCCGATGTCAGCCCGCTCACCGCCGCGACCATCAACCGCATGCTGGAGCCGGACCCGAGCGATCGCTACCCGACTTACGATGCACTGCTCACCGACCTTCGCGCCGCCAGCGCGCAGGCGGTCCGGCAGGTGCTGGCAGCGCAGGCGAAGCAGGCGCAGGCTGCGTCGCCGATGAACCGCGTGGCGATTCTTGCGGTGGTTTCCCTGGTGCTCGTGGCCGGTCTGATCTTTGCTCTGACGCGCGGCGGCGGCGAAACGCCCGTCGAGCCTCCTCCGCGCGGCGGCACCCACACGCCGGTGCCCAGCGGCCTGACCAAGGACTCGATGTTGCGCGATGGCGGCACGAAAGATGCGCTGGCGACCGGCACAGGCACCAAGCGGGACGGCTTCACCAAAGATGGAAGTGACACGCTCGTTGATCCGTCCAAGATCACGCATCCCGTTTCGCCGGTGAAGATCAAATCGATCGATGACATCGATCCCGTGCGGCCTTTGCCGTCCGATCCGACGAAGGACAGCAAGACGGTGATCGATCCGCCGAAGGTTGATCCCGTGAAGCCGCCGGTCGAAGTGGTGGATGTGGAGCCGCGCGAAGTGGCATCGGCAGGCGGATGGACCGGCACGGGTGAAACGAAGCTGATGTGGAAACCGAAACTGTTGACCGTGTGGGGCCTGTCACCGAAGCCGCAGATCGTCTTGAAGGATGTGAAACTGCCCGTCGCGGCAGGTGATTCATCCATCGTGGAAATCCGCCTGAAAGCAGGCGGCGCGGGCAAGGGCCGCTTGTCCTGGCGCACGGCCGGCGATGCGGATTTTGTCGAGAGCAACGGTCGCGAGATCGAACTGAAGCACGACAACGCGATGCACGATTATCTCGTGCCCCTGAGCGCGGCCGGCGAGATCATTTCGCTACGTATCGAACTGGGCGATGATCCGGGCATCTTTGAAATGGAATCGATTCGTTTCTTCGCGAAGAGCGCGGACAAACAGCCCGCGAAGGTGTGGGGGTTTGAGAAGCCGTGATGCGATGCATTGCGGTTAGCGGTGAGGCCGAGTCCGCGAGGCCCACCAGTCGGC
>JBBDXA010000172.1:0-11520 GCA_040902585.1 Phycisphaeraceae bacterium | reverse complement strand
GCTCCGTCCGCATCCGCAACAGGTGGCCCTCGCGGACTCGGGCCGACCGCTAACCGGGATCATTCGTTGACGACCTTCAACAACTCCATCAGCGTCTTTTCGATCTTCTCGCTCGCCTTCACTTCGAGATAGCTCGACCTTGCCCGCCACGTTTCGTAGCCGCCCAGTTCGTGTTGCCTGGGCGTCGGCAGGTAGCCGTTGTACCCGTTCGCGAGGGAGATCGTGAAGGTCGGTTTGAGCGGACTGTGTTTCTTGATGGACAGGCCGATCTCGACGAACGTCTCGCAGGGGATGGCGCAGATGCCCAGTTCGCCGATGCGCATCGCCTGAATCTTCGCCTTCACTTTCTCCGGATACTCCGCCAGCAGCACCGTTTCCCGCGCGTAGATGTGCGTCAGCGACTTGAGCACCGGACCTTGGGCCTTCGCCTCTTCGAGCCACTGCTTCGCCTGCGTGACATCTTCATCCGTCGGCTTGCGCACGCCCAGTTCGATCTCCTTCTCCGCCACCTTCAGCGGAATCCAGTCGTGATATGCAATCTTTGTGTACGCCTTGTACGCAGCCTGCGCGACGCTCTCAGCAACGATGACGATCTGCTCGCCGGGCTTGCGGGCGGGGCGGATGCGCTGAGAGAAATCGACGTTGTTGATATCGCCGCTGGTGCCGTTGGACATGATGGCGAGGAACGATTGCGGATTGCGGATCGCGGATGGCGGATTACTTTCTGTCCCCTGGCCCTTGGCCCTCTGCCCTTGGCCCTCCTCAATCAACTCGCCGACGCGTTTGGCGAACTGTGCGAAGTAGTCGCCCGAGACCTGATCGCCCGGCTGGCCGCCGACGTAATGCAGGCTGTAGTTGGCGAGCAGCGCGATGGGCCGGCCGTCGGTTGCCTGCACGGAGAGGAGCGAAACATCGGGGTCGATAATGCCGATGGATTGCCCCACGCTGGGGTTGCCAAGGCCGGGGTTCATCTTGACCTTGTCGCGCGCGTTGCCGAAGGGGTCGGGCAGCAGCGTGCCTTCCTTGGCGAGCCAGCGGCGGTTGAAGACCTGCATCGGATCGCTGCCCACGGCCCAGCCGACCTTCGCCGGTTCGAGATTGGCGTGGGCCTTTTCGACGGCCAGCGCGATGCGCTCGGTGAGGAGTTTGCGGTAGGTTTCATCGGGGTCGCTCTGGAATACGCCGGTAGAGGTGGGGGCGGAGTGCGTATGCGTGGCGGAAATGCACATGTTGGAGATGGGGATGCCGGTCTTCTCGCTGGCGATGGCCTTGGCGGCATCGAAGATGTCGCGCGGGATCATGCAGGCGTCGCAGACGACGATGGCGAGCTTCGTGGTGCCATCATCGAGCACGATGGCGCGAGCGTGGAGCGGGTCGTAGACCGCGGTTGCTTTGCGGTCGGCCATGCCGCCGTTGAGCGAGACGCCCAGGGCGGGCGTGATGTCCTGCGCGAAGGCCCCGGCGCGGAAGACTTTCTCCGCGGCGAGTGCGGGGGTGGCGGTGGCGAAGGAGAGGACGAAAAAGAGAACGATGTGTTTCATGGCGAAACCTCCGGGGGTCATTGTACGAGGCGACGCCGTGAATCAGGTGTCGCTCTTGAAGGCATTTTCTAAGGAAAGCAGGAAGAGAGGAAAGCAGGAAGTTGAGCCAAATATCTGATTCCCTTCCTCTTTTCCTTCTTTCCTGCTTTCCTAAGAAATGCCTTGGCTCGGATCATTGAGACAACCGGTTGTCTACCATATCGCCCCATGCGCATCACTCGCCTCGAACCCTTCATCCTCCACGTCCCCGTCACCCGCGGCGGCGTCGCGGACTCCACTCACACCCTCAGCCACTGGGGCATGCCCGGCGTCATCATTCACACCGACACCGCCCATCGCGGCTACGGCTACTGCGGCACGCACGCCCACCTGCCCAGCGACAAACTCATCACCAGCGCCATCACCGATCTCTTCGGCCCGCTGCTCATTGGCGAAGACCCCACGCAGACACAACACCTTTTTCACAAGCTCGATCGTTACCCGATCAACATCTGGATCGGCAGGGCGGGCGTGACACAGATGGCGCTCAGCGCCATCGACATCGCCTTGTGGGACTTGAAAGCGAAGGCCGCGGGCCAGCCCCTTTGGCAACTGCTCGGCGGCAGCGACACCAAACGCATCACCGCCTACAACACCGACGCGGGTTGGCTGAACTTCACGCAGCAACAACTCATCGATGACTGCAAGCGACTCATTGAAGTGGATGGATTCGATGCCGTGAAGATGAAAGTCGGCAAGCCTGATGCGAAGGAAGATCTCGCCCGCGTTGAGGCCGTACGCAAAGCGATTGGCGACCAGCCTCGCCTCATGGTCGACGCCAACGGCAAGTGGCACCTGGCGGATGCGATTCAGTATGGCCGGCGAATCGCGGATTTCGATGTGACGTGGTTCGAGGAGCCGCTATGGCACGATGATGTGACCAATCACAAGCGGCTGGCGGAGGCGATCACGACGCCGATCGCGCTGGGCGAGCTGCTTTACACGGTCGATGCGTTTCGTCAGTTCATTGAGTGTGGTGCGGTGCATTACGTGCAGCCGGATGTGATGAGGCTGGGCGGGATCACCAACTGGTGGACCATCGCGGAGCTGACCCTGGCCCATCGGCTTCCCCTCGTGCCGCATCACGGGGACATGATGCAGGCTCAGATTCACCTGTGCCTGGCGCACCGGGCATGCACGATGCTGGAGTACATTCCGTGGACGCTGCACTGTTTTGAGGAACCGGCGAAGGTGGAGGCGGGGGTGTATGCCGTGCCGCGACTGCCCGGCGCGGGGACGACGGTGAAGGCGGAGGCGATGGGGAAGTACAACGTGATGAGGTAGGGCCAGGGGAGAAGGGCCAAGGGCCAAGGGAAAGAGGAATGGAACGCATCGCCGGTCAGATTCCCTTGGCCCTTGGCCCTTGGCCCTTGGCCCTTGCTCCTTCCCCCAGAAATCCATTGACACTACACCCCGCAGCCGACTACCCTAATAGGAGCAAATGACCGCTCTTGCCGCGTCTACCGCTACCCCTTTCGCTGCGGACCAGCGGGTGGGGACAGCAGGTTCGGTCGGGTCGCCTGTGCGGGCGTGGAACAAATCGCCGCTCGGGTTTGGCTGACGATTTTCTTGAGGTAGACATTCAGCGTGAATCCCACCTGGACTTACCGTGCCTTGGCCAAAGGGGCCGGCGGCGCCGCCATGTCGCTGGCGCTGCTGCTGTGGCTTTCCTTTTATTCTCAATCCGCCATTGCTCAGGACAAGCCTGGCGACGTCAGCTTCTATAAGGATGTGGTGCCGATCCTGAAGAAGCACTGCACGGGCTGCCATCATCCGGACAAGGCCAAGGGCAAGCTTGATCTCACGACATTCGGCGCCCTTCAAAAGGGTGGCAAGAACGGTGCTGCGTTTCTCGCGGGCGATCCCGACAAGAGCTTGCTCGTCAAGATGATCAAGGGCCAACCGGGGGCGGCACCGGAGATGCCCGAGGATGCGGATCCGCTCAAGCCTGAGCAGGTCGCGGTGATTGAGAAGTGGATCAAGGCCGGCGCGGTGGATGACTCCCCGCCGCCCCTGGGGCCGAAGGTGCCCGCCGCCTCACCGCTCTACTACAGGCCGACGCCGGTGGTGGATATCAAGTGGTCGCCCGATGGCAGCATGATGGCGATCACGGGGTATCACGAAGTCATCCTGCGCAGCCCTGATGGCGAGCACATCACGGCCCGTCTGCTCGGCGGCTCGCCGCGCCTGGAATCACTCGCCTTCAGCACGGATGGCAAGTGGCTGGCCGTGGCAGGCGGCTCGCCTGCGCAGTGGGGCGAGATCCAGGTGTGGATGGTCGCCGAGAAGAAGCTGCACAGGTCCTACCGCATCGGGAATGATTCGCTCTTTGGCGTTTCCTTCTCGCCCGATGCTTCGCTCATCGCCTTCGGCTCAGCCGACAAAACCGCACGCATCATCAAGGCCGAAGACGGCTCCGAAGTTCTGTTCTTCAACAACCACAGCGACTGGGTCTTCGGCACCACGTTCACCCTCGACGGCAAACGTCTGCTCACCGGCTCACGCGACATGGCGATGAAACTCAGCGAGATCGAAACGAAACGCTTCATCGATGATGTCAACAACCCGCTGGACACCGTCAACGACCTGGCCCGCCATCCGACGCAGGACATGGTGGTCTACGGCGGCAAGCTCGGCACCGTGCGTATCTACAAAATCAGTGACAACCAGAACCGCACTGCTGCCCGCAACGACACCAACCTCGTCCGCATGTTCGAACGCCAGGACGGTCCGGTGATGAGCGTCGCCTACGCGGCGGACGGCTCGACGATTGCCGTGGGCTCGACCATGAGCGAAGTGCGCATCTACCAGGCGGGCGACGGCAAGCGCATCGCTGCGCTCGCAGGCCACGATGGCGCGGTGTACTCGATCGCCTACCGCCCCGATGGCAAGGCGATCACGACGGGCTGCTCGGATGGCAAGATTCGTATCTTCGAGCTGCCCGGCGGCAAGTTAGTGAAGGAGATGTTCGCGGTGCCGCTGGAGGATCCGACGTCGGCGAGCAATCAGCCCCGTGCTAAAGGGAGCGAATGACGTATGAAAATCGTCATCGACGCTTCGGCGGTACTGGCGGTGCTGGCCGATGAGCCGGAGGCGGATCAGATTGTCGCGGCGACAAAGGATGCGGAACTGCTTGCGCCGCCCTCCCTTCACTGGGAGATCGGCAACAGCCTCACTGGCATGTTCAAGCAGCGTCGTATCACGGCAGTAGACGCGGACTCGCTGCTGGACGGATACTTTCGAATCGCCATTCGCTTCGTTGATGTGGACCTGCGGGCGGCAGTTCAATTGGCCGCGAATTTGAAGATTTATGCATACGACGCCTATATGCTTCAATGTGCGATTCAGGTCGGAGCGCCGTTGCTGACGCTGGATCAGCCGCCTATCAGGCATGCGACAGCGATTGGCATCGCCATCAAGGAATTCTCATGACTGTGTTTACAGCTTCCCAAGTGCAGAGCGATATGGCGAAGGTACTCAACGATGCCCGTCGCCAGGGTGCTGTCGAGATTCGCGGTGAAGAGGGCGACGTTTATGTGTTGCGTGCTGTCTCGCCGACCGTGCCTTGCTCTCCGCTTGACGTTCCACGGACGAAGCTGGCGATTTCAACCGAAGAGATCGTGCGAACGATTCGGGAGGAGCGCGAGCGACCTCGCTCCTGGTAGTGGTGAGAGCAGAAGTCCGATCAGACATCGAGCGAAGAGTGATGGATCGTTGCTGGTTTACTCAATGGATGAATTCAGATGAAGACCGAATTACAGGCGTTGTTGCTTTCCACTCTCCTGTGTGCCGCCACCCTCGCCGCGCCGCCCGCCATGGACGAGCCGCTCCCCGATGCGCCGCCCACGCCGACGATCAAGGCGTTGAAGCTGCTGCCTTCGTCGCTCACGCTGCACGATGGTCGCGATTCGCAGCGCGTGCTGGTCCTCGGGCAGGCCGCGTCGGGTGAGTGGATCGACCTGACGCTGGCCGCGAAGTTTACGCCGGCCGCGGCAATCGTCGCGCTCGACAGCGAAGGCTGGTTCGAAGCGAAGCAGAAGGGCGAAACCACCGTCACCGTCACGCTCGGCAATCTTTCCGCATCCCTGCCCGTGAAGGTCATCACCGCGGACTTGGCCCCCGTGCGGTATGTGCGTGACATTCAACCTATTCTCAGCCGCGTCGGCTGCAACGCCGGCACCTGTCACGGCGCACAGAAAGGCAAGAACGGCTTCTTCCTCTCCCTGCGTGGTTACGACACCGATTACGACTACGAACAACTCGTTCACGACATCACCGGCCGGCGCCTCGACCGCTTCGCGCCGGACCATTCGCTCATGCTCATGAAGCCCACCGGCGAAGTCCCGCACGAAGGCGGCGCGGTGCTGGAGAAAGGGTCGCGTCACTACAACACGCTGCTCGCATGGATCGAGCAGGGTGCGAAGTTCGAGGAGCTTTCCGCGCGCAGCCTGAAGCTGGAAGTGCTGCCGAAGGAAGTCGAGCTCGACCTGCCCGGCCGCAGCCACGAAGTCATCGTGCTGGCGCATCATGCGGATGGTTCGGTGCGCGACGTGACCCGCGAAGCGGTGATGAGCAGCAGCGACACCGAAGTGGCGAAGATGAAAGGCAACCGCGTGACAGGCATCCGTCGCGGCGAGGCAGCTGTGCTCGTCCGCTACGAAGGGCAGTTCGCCACCGGCCTGATCAACGTCATGGGTGACCGCACCGGCTTTACCTGGGAGCAGCCGGTCCAGTTCAACTACATCGATCAGCACATCGACAACAAGCTGCGCAAAGTGAAATCGCAGCCGAGCGAGCTTTGCACCGATGGCGAGTTTGTTCGCCGCGTGTACCTCGACCTCACCGGCGTTCCACCGACGCCTGAAGTCGCCCGCGCGTTCATCGAAGACAAGACGCCTTCGAACGAAAAGCGTGACGCGCTCATCGACAAGCTAGTCGGCAGCGAGGCGTTCATCGAAACATGGACCAACAAGTGGGCGGACCTGCTTCAGGTGAATTCCGGACAGCTCGGCGACAAGGGCACCTGGATGTTCCGCTCGTGGATACGCGAAGCCATCGCCACCAACAAGCCTTACGACAAGTTCGTGCATGAACTGCTCACCGCGCAGGGCGGCAGCTTCCAGAATCCGGCCGTCAACTACTACATCACACTCGGCAAGGAAGGCAATCAGCCCATCAACACCGGCAAGATCACCGAAGACATCACGCAGACTTTCCTCGGCGTGCGCTTCAACTGCAACAAGTGTCACGATCATCCCTTCGAGAAGTGGACGCAGAATCAGTATTACGAGTTCGGCGCGTTCTTCGCGCAGGTGAAGTTCAAGGGCGGCCGGCTCCCCGGCGAGACGGTCGTGTTCCGCAGCATCACCGGCGGTGAGGTGCAGCACCCCAAGACCGGGATGAACGTCGCCCCGCATGTGCCCTACGGTTCAGCCGAGGATGCGCAGAAGATCAGCGATCGCCGCGACGCTCTGGCGGACTGGCTGGTCAGCACGCAGAACGATCTCTTTGCCAAGAGCTATGTAAACCGCGTGTGGAGCTACTTCTTCGGTCGCGGCATCATCGATCCGGTTGATGACATCCGCGCGGGCAATCCGCCGAGCAATCCGCAGTTGCTCGACGCTCTCGCGGCTGACTTCATCAAGAGCGGCCACGATATGCGGCACCTGATGAAAACCATCTGCAAGTCGCGCACCTATCAGCAGTCGATCAAGCCGAACCAGTGGAACGGCACGGACAAGGTCAACTTCGCCCGAGCCGCGCCGCGCCGCCTGACGGCTGAGCAGATGCTCGATGCCCTGGCGATATCGACCGACATCCCCCAGCGTTTCGCCGGCCTTCCCCAAGGCATGCGCGCCGCCGAGGTCGCTGATGGCCGCGTCAAGGGCGATGACTTCACCGAGCTCTTCGGCCGCCCCAATCGCGAATCCGCCTGCGAGTGCGCGAGGACGGACAGCATGACCCTGTCCCACGCCATGAAGATGATCATGGGCCCGACCATCAACGACGCTCTCGCCAACGGCAACAATCGCATCATCAAACTGGCGAAGGAAACGAAGGACGATGGCGAGCTGATTAACGCGATTTACTACGCCGTGCTGTGCAGGCCCGCGACGGATGCGGAAATCAAGACCATCGATTTTTCGCAGGGTGACCGCACGGAAATCGCCGTGGATCTGGCGTGGGCGCTCTTTAATAGTCCGGCGTTTCTGTTTAATCATTGACCCAGCCGCATGCGGCTTAGCGAGGATCGTGGAAATCCGCCCGATTCAGCCGAAGAATAGACTATGCAAATCGCAGCCATCAACCATATTGAAGTGGACGAGCGCGGCGTGGCCTACATCGCCGGGACGCGGATGAAGGTCCACATCCTCGTTGGTCAGATGCAGGTCAACCATTTCACATTTGAACAGTTGCTCGAAGGGTATCCAAGCCTGTCTCTTGCCCAGCTGCATGCCGCCCTCGCGTACTATTACGACCACAAGGATGAGATCGATCAATACGCCGAAAGGGTGCGAGAAGAGTCGAGGCAAATGCAGGCGGCCGATGAACGGACCCATCCTGAACGCTATGCGCGGCTTCGTGAGAAGATGAGACAATACAAAGAACGCCAGCAAGCCAAAGACTGAGGTCGGGGGTGCGACCGGTGAGCCTGCGATACTACATGGATCATCACCTGGATGGACGGATTGTCCGAGGGCTTCGCCGCAAAGGAGTTGACGTTCTGACCGCTGAAGAAGATGGCTACGAGCGACATTCCGATGCTCTATTGCTGGAAAGGTCAACCGCCTTGAATCGTGTGCTGGTCTCGCAGGACGAAGACTTTTATGCCGAAACCTCAAGATGCTGGGCGACCGATGAGGAATTTGCTGGTGTTATGATGATTCCTTCAGGTACACTTACTATTGGACAGGCAATCAGTACCTTGTACTTTTGGGCTGCAACCCACGATCAGGCTGAATTCCTGAACCGACGCGAAGTGATCAACGAACCATTTGAATAGCGATTACCCACCCCGGAGCCTTCCCCATGCTGACCCTCCCCGGCAAACCTGGCGCAACGTGTGACGGCTGGTCCCGTCGCGAACTCCTTCGCGTCGGCGGCGGCTCCATCGCGGGGCTCAGTCTCGCGCAGATCCTCGAGCTTCAGGCCGCCGCCGCGGAGACGAAAGGCGAGTCCGCCAAAATCGGTTCCGGCTTCGGTGCCGCCAAAAACGTCATCATGATCTACCTTCAGGGCGGCCCCAGCCATATCGATATCTGGGACCCCAAACCCGAAGCCCCCGACGGCGTGCGCGGCGACTTCGCCAACATCAAGACCAGCGTCAAAGGCATCGAGCTCACCGAGGTCATGCCCCTGCTTGCCAAGCAGATGCACCTGGCGACGCTCATTCGCTCCGTCAGCTACACGCCCGCCGGCCTGTTCAACCACACCGCGGCGATCTATCAGATCATGACCGGCTACACGCCCGACAAGGTGTCACCCTCGGGCCAGCTCGAACCGCCCGCGCCCAATGACTATCCGCATTACGCTTCGCAGGTGTGTCGCCTCCAGCCGAGCGATATCCCCATGCTGCCCGCCGTGATGCTCCCGCGCCCGCTCCAGGAATCGGGCATCATTCAAAAGGGCGGCACCGCAGGCTTCCTCGGCAAAGCCCACGATCCTTACTACTTCTTCCAGGACCCCAACGGCAAGGTCAACCTCACCGATCTCACTTTGCGTCAGGATGTCAGCAAGGAGCGCCTCGCCCGCCGGCAGTCGATCCTCGAGAAGGTCAACACCGCGATGCCTGACATGGCCAGGGCCGTGGAGCAGAGCGCGGTGAATCAGTACTACCACAAGGCGTTTGATCTGTTGCTCTCAGGCCGCGCCCGCAATGCGTTTGACCTTGACAAGGAGAGCAAGGAAACGCGCGACATGTACGGGCGTCACACCTTCGGGCAATCGTGTCTGCTCGCCCGTCGCCTGATCGAAGCCGGCACCAAGGTGGTGCAGGTCAACTGGCCTGCCGTCGCCAACGGCAACCCGCAGGTCGATGCCTGGGATACCCACGCGGACAACTTCGGGCCTTTGAAGAACCTGCACTGCCCCAAGCTCGACAGCGGCATCTCCTCGCTGCTGAAGGAACTGGAAGAGCGCGGCCTTCTCAAGGAAACGCTCGTGGTCGCCCTCGGTGAGTTCGGCCGCAGCCCGCGCATGGGCGTCTCCACCAGCGGCAACGGCAACGCCGCCAAGGGCCGCGACCACTGGCCTTATTGCTACACCGCCCTCATGGCCGGCGCCGGCGTGGCCCGCGGTTCCATCTACGGCAAGAGCGACGAGACCGGCTCCTCGCCCGTCGAGAAGCCCGTCCACCCGACGGAAATCCTCGCGACGGTTTACCACGCCCTCGGCATCAACCCGCACACGCTGGTGATGAACCACCTGAATCAGCCAAGAGAGCTGGTGCAGAGCGATCCGGTGACGGGGGTGTTTGGGTGAGCGAATCCGAGAGCGAGCCGGGGCGTATTCGCCCCGGTGAGTTTTCAACGACCGTATGAGCAAGAAAGACTGCCGAAGGTGCGAAAGATGATCGCGGCCGGTGAGAAGTAAAGACGATTCCGAAGAGGCTGACCTGCGCATGATCGCCGACCAGCAGGTGATCCGGATTCTGAAGTTCATTGGCCTGGCGCTAGAGGTTCTGCATGACTCCGCCTTTGAATGCCGTGGAACTGCGATCACGAGGATTTGATGTGTTAGTCGAAGCGCTCGGCTGGGTGAATGCGGTGCGATTCATTCAGGAGTACGAGGTGAGCCGTTTCGATTATGTAAAGGAGCGCGACGCGATCCTTCCGGAATGGAGCGCCCAAGAGATGGTGGACCGAATGAAGGATGCAAACGGCGGGTGAACTTTCGTGAGAGCGGATCGCGCGAACTGGTGCAGTGCGATCCGGTGACGGTCGTGTTTGGGTGAGCGTGTTAGGTGACTGGCCACACCATAGCCGAGTCTTCGATCTTTTGGCCGCTCACGGTTGCACCAATTATTTTGTCGCGAATAGCCGCCTTGATTGCTTGATTTACTTCTGTGTCCATGTACTTGCATGGATGTTCGACAACCGTCCATACTCGCAGCATCTTCCAGGTGACTCGCCCCTTACCAATCAGCGTCTGTACCACTGCACGGCGAATCTCTTCTGGTCGAATGTCTTCGACTTCTGGCTGATCCGGAAACAACCTGTTCGTGACGAACTCCGCGCCGAGAAATTCGCGCTTTGCTCTGACCATTGCACGATTCATCAGTTCTACGGCATCCTCATGACGGGATCCGAATATCAGGTGATACTTCGGGCGTTTGTCCTTGTACTTTGCTCGAATCGGATAGTGAAGCACCCATTGAAAATGGGTGCGCAGCTGATCTACATATCCTCGTGCAACCCGCTCAGCACATTCACCTTGACTCATCTTCTTGTCGAAGACGATGTCCTGCCAGTAAATACCACCAGCGATTTCGTTGCATGCCAATACTTCTGGGTGATCCTTAATCAAGCCATCGTCGCGGAAACAGCGTGGTCTGAGACCCTGCGCCCGTCGAACGAAGCCAGTACTCAGGAAGTTAATCAGCGTTTCGACGCTCTGCCCCTGCCGAAGTTTGGCATAAGTTGCTGACAGATCATTGAAGAGCAAGTCGCCAGGCGCGATTGGGTCAACATACAAGAACACCGAGTGAGTTGACGCGATAGTACTGATTGCATTGGCTCGGTCTTTGAAGTCGCCCGCCCACGTCGAGACTGGAAACGAATAACCCTGAAGATTCGCTGTTAGTCGCGTGAACAGTTGCGGGTCTTTCTCGATGAACACACCTTGAACAGGAACACCTCGGTTGCTCAGTTCATCGAGACGGTCCGCAGTATGTGTAACCTCTCTTCTGTAGATTCGAGAGAACAATCTTCTTCTTCGTCGT
>JBBDXA010000171.1:0-20078 GCA_040902585.1 Phycisphaeraceae bacterium | reverse complement strand
CGAATCACGTCGGCAAGCTCACGCTTGTTTCAGCGCTGATCGGCGCGGTCAGCGGATGGATCGGCGCGACGCTCAGCGCGCTCTACGATGATCTTCCAGCCGGGGCGATCATCGTGCTCGTCGCCGCGGGCGTGTTCATCATCAGCATGATCTTCGGTTCGGCGCGCGGCGTGATTTATCGCTTCATTCAGCACTGGTCGCTGAGTCGATCGATCGAAAGGCAGCACCTGCTGCGTGCGTTTTATGAGGTGCTGGAAGGTCAGCCGCGAACGCCGCGCGTCGCCGCCTTCGACCAACTGCTTACGGCGCGATCGTGGTCGGCCGTTCGCTTGCGCAGGCTGCTGCGGCAGGCGCAGCGGGCGGAGCTGGTGAGTGTCGATTCGCGCGGTGACTGGCGCCTCACCGATGAAGGCCGGATCGAAGCCGCTCGCGTCGTGCGCAACCATCGCTTGTGGGAGATGTATCTGATCACTCACGCGGAGATCGCCCCGAGCCATGTCGATCGCGATGCGGACATGATCGAACACGTACTCGGCCCCGCGATGGTGGCCAAGCTCGAGAAGCTGCTCAACGAAAGGAACAGCGCGGCTATGCCCGCCAGTCCGCACGCGCTGTAAATGACAAGACAAAAGCTCCAAATCACAAACAAATCTCAAAGGATAACAAACTCAATTTGAGACTTCTGCCTTGGTTGCAGCTTGTTTGAGATTTGGAACTTTTGTCTTTGAGATTTCCGCTTGAGATTCACCAATGTCCTGGAACCTCAACGACACATGGATCATCCTCATCGGCTGCCTCAGCGCTGTGTCTTGTGCATTGCTGGGCACGTTTCTCGTGCTGCGCCGCATGAGCATGATGGGTGATGCGATCAGTCACGCGGTGCTGCCCGGGCTGGTGATTGCGTTCATGTGGACCGGCAGCCGGGCGAGCGTGCCGATGTTCCTCGGAGCCGCGGGCGTCGGCGTGCTCACCGCCCTGCTCACGCAATGGGTCAAAGACACGGGCAAGGTCGAACACGGGGCATCGATGGGCGTCGTGTTCACCACCCTCTTCGCCCTCGGCCTGATTCTCTTTGAGAAAGGTCATCACACGGGAAAGGTCGATCTCGATCCGGAATGCGTGCTTTACGGGGCGATCGAGCTCGCTCCGCTGAACACCATCACCTTCGTTTTCCCTGAGGTGCCCATCGCCTTCGTGTCGCTCCTGATCGTGATGATCATCAATATCATCCTGATCGCGCTCTTCTATAAGGAGCTGAAGATCAGTTCGTTTGACCCGGCCCTGGCGACCACGCTGGGCATCAACGCGACGTTCATGCACTACCTGCTGATGACGATGGTCGCCGTCACCACGGTGGCGGCGTTTGAGTCGATCGGATCGATCATTGTGATCGCCCTGCTCATCGTGCCAGCCGCCAGTGCGCACCTGTTAACGAATCGATTGGTGCCGATGCTGCTCGTGGCGGTGGCGATCGGCATTCTCTCGGCAGTGCTCGGCCATGTGGGCGCGATCATCGTGCCGCCGATGCTGGGCGTGAAGTCCACGACGACCGCAGGCATGATCGGCAGCATCGCGGGCCTTCTCTTCCTGGGCGTCATGCTGCTGGCGCCGCAGCAGGGCGTGATCAGTCGCTGGCTGCATCAACGGGCACTGAGCATGCGCATCGTGCGCGAAGATGTGCTCGGCCTTCTCTATCGGCTGGAAGAACGCAGCGACAAGGCGCAGCGACCGGCCCTGCTCGCGGAGATGCGCGAAGCCCTGACCGCGAGCGCCGGTGCGATCCGTCACGCCGCCAGGCAGCTTGCGAAGACCAACAGCATCACCCGCGCGAACGATGCCTACGCCCTGACCGACTCGGGCCGCACCGAAGCCCAGTCGCTCATCCGCGCCCATCGCCTTTGGGAGACCTACCTCGAGCAGAACCTGCCGCTGTCCATCGATCACCTGCACGCACCGGCCGAGCACCTCGAACATGTGACGGATGCCCAGATGCGGCAGCGACTGGCCGAGGAAACCTCGCATCCCACGCAGGATCCGATGGGTAAACAGGTGCCCGATTAAACGCCGCTTGCGGCTTCGCACTCCGTCGCCAAGCCGCGAGCGACTGGAGGCTATGATTCTCCTCCCATGCCCGCCGTCGCCACATCCCGTCCCGAACTGCTCGCCCCCGCAGGCGACTTTGACGCCATGCGCGCCGCGGTCATCAACGGTGCCGATGCGGTTTACTTCGGACTGAGCGATTTCAACGCACGGCACCGGGCTGCGAATTTCACGCTCGATGAGTTGCCCCGCACCGTCGAGTACCTCCACAGCCACAACGTGCGCGGCTACGTCACGGTCAACACGCTCATCTTCTCCGATGAACTGCCCGCGATCAGTGAGTACATCACGCGCATCGCCGAGTCGGGCATCGATGCCGTGATCGTGCAGGACATGGGCCTGGTCCGCCTCATCAAGCGGATCGCGCCGACGCTTCCCGTGCATGGCTCGACGCAGATGACGCTGACCGAGCCGCGCGGCATCGAGTTCGTCCGCAGCCTCGGCGTCGAGCGCGTGATCCTGGCGCGCGAGTCTTCGCTCGATGACATCCGCCGGATTCGAGAGCAATCGCCGATGCCTGTCGAGGTGTTCGTGCATGGCGCGCTTTGCATCAGCTACAGCGGGCAATGTCTCACCAGCGAAGCCCTCGGCGGTCGCAGCGCCAATCGCGGGCAATGCGCCCAGGCCTGTCGCCTGCCTTATGAACTCATCGTCGATGGCGATGCGAAACCGCTGGGCGATCAGGCGTATCTGCTCAGCCCGCTCGATCTGGCGGCTGCGGACCTGATCGGTGAACTCACTGACCTGGGCGTGGTCTCCTTCAAGATCGAAGGCCGACTCAAGAGCCCGCAGTATGTCGCGGCCACCACGCAGACCTACCGCGCCGCCGTCGATGCCGCCTCACGCGGCCAGCGCTTCACGCCTACCGCGCAGCAACAGTTCGACCTTCAACAGAGTTTTTCCCGCGGGTTCAGCCACGGCTTCTTCGATGGCGTCGATCATTCGCAGCTTGTCCCCGCGCGGTTTCCCAAGCATCGTGGTGTGAAGGCGGGCGTGGTGAAGAGCGTCACGTGCGAAGGTGTGATGATCACCTGCGAGCACGGCGTCGAGCTGAAGCTGGGCGATGGTGTCGTGTTTGACGAGGGACATCCGGAACAGGATGAACAAGGTGGGCGGGTTAGTGCGGTGCGCGTGGTGAGTGAGATGAACGCGGGCGGCGGCGCTAGGCCGCAAGCGGCGATGATCACGTTTCATCACGGCAGTGTGAACCTTGGCGCGATCAGCGTCGGGGCGATTGTCTGGCGAACGGATGACCCGGCGATCCGCAAACGCCTGGAACACAGTTTCTCGCGCGATCAGGTGGTGCATCGGCGGAAGGTGGATGTGCATATCGTCGGCAGCGCGGGCGAGCCGCTGGTGCTGACGTTCCGTGAAGGCAGCGGGCGTATGGCGACGGTCGCTTCCGATGGGCCGATCGAAGCGGCGAGGAAGCATCCGCTTACGATCGCGGCGGCCCGTGAACAGCTTGGGCGACTCGGTGATACGCCGTTCGATCTGGGCGAGGTCACACTCGAAGGCGGCGGCGAACAGTTGCCGGTGATGGTGCCCAAGAGTGTGATGAATGACTTGCGGCGACGCGCGGTGGAACGATTGCTCAAGGATGATGCGGTGACGCGCAGTCATGCGATTGCGGAGGCGAATGCGCTGGAGGTGATACGCGAACAGATCGAACAGCGGTGGTCCGATTCCCCTCCCTCCCAGGGAGGGGTTAGGGGAGGGTCGGGCGAACGAATTGAAGTACGCGCTGATGTTGCCGTGGACGAACAGCCTGGCTTTCCGAATCATCCCGCGTCGTCGGCATTCGCTGGCCCGACCCTCCCCCAGCCCCTCCCTAAGAGGGAGGGGAGTCAGACATCGCTCCACATTCTTGTGCGATCGATGCCGCAGCTTGAATCGACCCTCGCCTGGCTGCGCGACAACAACAACACCACCTCGCTCATCTACTGCGAGTTCGAAGACATCCGCAAGTACAAGGACGCGGTCGCCCGCGCCCGCGCCGCGAAGCAATCCATCGCTCTCGCCACCACCCGCGTGATCAAGCCTCACGAAGAAGGCCTGCTCAAACAACTCGCCGCGTGCGAGCCGGATGCGGTGCTGGTGCGTCACCTCGCAGGACTCAGCTTCTTCCGCGAGCATCATCCGAGTCTGCCGATCATCGCGGATTACAGCCTGAACATTGCCAACGAGATCACGGCATCCATCATCGCCGAGCAAGGTTCCGGGGGCGTCGCGCGGATGGTGCCGAGCTTCGACCTGAACTGGTCACAGATGGCGGCCCTGTTCCATCGCTTCCCGCCCGTCCTTCTTGAAGCCGTGATCCACCAGCACATGCCGATGTTTCACATGGAGCATTGCGTCTTCTGCGCCACACTCTCCAACGGCAAAGACTTCCGCGACTGCGGCCGGCCCTGCGATCATCACGAAGTCAGCCTGCGCGATCGCGTCGATGCCGATCATCCGCTGGTCGCCGACGTCGGCTGCCGCAACACCGTCTACAACGGCACCGCGCAGTCCGCAGCCGAGTTCGTCCCGCGCATGATCAAGCTGGGCATTCGGCACTTCCGCGTCGAACTCCTGCGCGAGAAGGCGCACGAAGTCGCCCCGCTGCTGGATCGCTATGCGAGCGTCCTTCGCGGCGATGAAGATGTGCGGCAATCATGGCGAAGCCTGCGCGTGCTGAATCAACTCGGCGTCACGCGCGGCACGCTCGGCCACGAGTAACGCCGCGCGGAAGCTGTCGCGTCGACCTACCCGGATCATTCCTTGCTGAAGTACGCCTTCAGATCGTCCACGGCACTACCCAGATTCTTCTTCGCATCTTCCCACGCCTCGGCCGTCGCATCCTTGGCCTCATTGAACTTCCTCCGAGCCACTTCCAACTTCTCTTCCAATATCGGCTTCTTCTTTTCCCATTCGCGCTTGGCGTCCTCCGTCATCGCACCGAGTTTCTTCTTCGCGTCCTCCCATTCCTTCTCGGCCTGCTGGAGCTGCTTCTCGGACGCGGTCAGAAACGATTTTCTCGCCTCATCAGCCTGCTGGGCGACCGGCTTGTCGCCGCAGCCGACAACGATGGCGATGAATGCGATCAAAACCATCAACGTCAGGGCACGAGGTGTAACTATCATGTTCATTCCTTTCAGGGGGACTTCAAACGGAGGCGGCAAATGCCTGGCTATCCATCATGAGCATAGGCGCGCGGCTGCGCAAGTGAGAAATTTCCCCGCTCATGCGAGTGAAATCCAGGGCCTGCCGAGCCGAGGGTCGCTTCTGCTATCTTCATGCGGAAATGTCCCCCGCCCTTCCCACTTCCGTCGACGAACTGCTCCAGCGCATGATCCAGTTCGACACGGTCAACGCCGTCTCCAGCGGGCGCGACCGGCCTGAGGCGGAACTGGCAGCGTGGCTTCAAACCGTCGCGCAGGCGTGGGGCATGGCGACGCGAATCCTGCCCCTGCGATTCACCGAGCAGAAAACGAAAGAGATCGGCGACGCTCTTCGCCTCGCGGCTGATCAACTCTTCATCACCGTCGAAGCTGACAACTCACGCGGCCCCGCTTCCAATCGTCCGTGGCTCCTATTCGATAGTCATCTCGACACCGTCAGCGTGCAGGGCATGACCATCGATCCCTTCGGCGGCATCATCGAAGGTGATCGCATCCTCGGCCGCGGTTCGTGTGATACCAAAGGCACCGGCGCAGCCATGCTCTGGGCCTTGAAGCAATACGCCGCGTCGAGCGATCGGCCTAACAATATCGCCCTGCTCTTTTCCACCGATGAAGAGTTTTACATGACGGGCATCGCGTCGTTCATCGCCTTCGATCTGCCCGCGCTCGCCTTCAAGCCGCGCGGCGTCATCGTCGGCGAACCCACCATGCTCAAACCCGTCATCGCCCACAACGGCGTCACGCGATGGAAGATCACCACCACCGGCGTCGCCGCCCACTCCTCCGTCCCCTTCCTCGGCAAATCCGCCATCCGCATGATGAACAAAGTCATGTCCGCGATCGAGACGGACTACATCGACAAACTCGACGTCGCCCACCCGCTCACCGGCGGCGCGGTCTGCACCATCACGCTAATTCAAGGCGGGTCGCAGGTGAACATCGTGCCCGACTCGTGCAGCATCGAAATCGACCGCAGGCTCTCGCCCGGCGAGACGGCCGAGGCCGCGTCTGCTCAGTTGCAGAAGGTGCTCGACCGCTTGAAGGCGATCGATGAAAACCTGAAAGTGAATTTGGAAATCTATCGCGAAGCCCCGGCTCTCGATCCGCAGGTGAGCGAGCGGTTTCTGCCCATCGTGCTGCGCGTGATCGAAGCCCACGGCCTGCCACGACACATCATCGGCGCCCCCTTCGCCACCAACGCCGGCGACCTCGCCGACGCCGGCCTGCCCGTCATCGTCCTGGGCCCCGGCGAGCCTTACCCGGCGCATACGAAGGACGAATGGGTGTCGCTCGGTTCGATCCGGCAGGGCGTCCAAGTCTATGAATCGCTGATGCGATCCGATCTGACCCGTCTCGAAACCTGACGCCACGATTCCATCACCAAGCCCGATGGCGAGGTCCGCCGAGCCGTCGGGGTAGGGGCGGCAACCACTTCCCTGCACACCGATACCCCAACGGCTCGCGGACTCGCCATTGGGCTTGGGCACTTCCGTTCTCACAGCACTTCTCTTTGCTACACTACCCGGCTCGATTTCCCCCGATTCCCACGAGTAATCACCATGACCACCGTAACGTCCACGCCCCCCGCTCCTCCCGCCACCGGCACGATTCTCAATAAGTTCAGCCGGCTCATCACGCAGCCGAAGAATCGCGGCATCTCGCAGGCGATGCTTTATGCGACCGGCATGAGCGAGGCTGACATGAAGAAGGCGCAGGTCGGCATCGCGGCGATGGCGTGGGACGGCAACCCTTGCAACATGCACCTGGGCAAGCTGGCGGACATCGTGCGCGAAGGCGTCAACGGGCCGAAGATGATCGGGCTGCGGTTCTTCACCATCGGCGTGAGCGACGGCATCTCGATGGGCACCGATGGCATGAGCTATTCGCTCCAGTCGCGCGACATCATCGCGGACTCCATCGAGACCACCATGAGCGCTCAGTGGTATGACGGGCTCGTCGCCATTCCCGGTTGCGATAAGAACATGCCCGGCTGCCTGATCGCGATGGGCAGGCTCAATCGGCCGGCGATCATGGTTTATGGCGGGACGATCAAGCCGGGTTGCACGATGTTCAACGGGAAGAAGCAGCCGCGGGATATTGTCAGCGCAGCCCAGGCTTACGGCGAAGAGATGGAAGGCACCATCACCGAAGAGCAGCGGAAGGATATCGTCCGCAACAGTTGCCCCGGCGCGGGCGCGTGCGGCGGGATGTACACGGCCAACACGATGGCCAGCGCGATCGAGGCCTTGGGCATGTCGCTGCCTTACTCATCGAGCATTCCTGCGGAGGATCCGGCGAAGCTGGAGGAATGCCGCAATGCGGGTGAGGCGATATTGAATCTATTGGAGCTCGATCTGAAGCCGCGCGACATCATGACGCGCAAGGCGTTTGAGAACGCGATGGTTGTGGTCACGGCGACGGGCGGCTCGACCAATGCCGTGCTGCACCTGATCGCGATGGCGCGGAGCGTGGATGTCGATCTGACCATTGATGACTTCCAGACCATCAGCGATCGCGTGCCTTTCCTCGCGGACCTGAAGCCTTCGGGCAAGTACGTGATGGAAGATCTGCACAACGTCGGCGGCACGCCCGCGCTGATGCGTTACCTGCTTGCACACGGGTTCATTCATGGCGATTGCATGACCGTGACGGGGAAGACCGTCGCGGAGAACCTCGCCAGTTGCCCCGGCCTGAAGGAAGGGCAGGATGTGATCCGCCCGATCGAGAACCCGATCAAGGACAGCGGGCACATTCAGATTCTTTACGGCAACCTTTCGCCGACAGGTTCGGTCGCCAAGATCACCGGCAAGGAAGGCTTGAAGTTCACCGGCACTGCCAAGTGCTTCGACCGCGAAGAGGACATGCTCGCGGGCATGGATCGCGGGGAGATCAAGAAGGGCATGGTGGTAGTCATCCGGTATGAAGGGCCCAAGGGCGGGCCGGGCATGCCGGAGATGCTGACGCCGACTAGCGTGATCATGGGCGCGGGACTGGGCTCGCACGTGGCGCTGGTGACGGACGGGCGATTCAGCGGCGGGAGCCACGGGTTCATCATCGGGCACGTGACGCCTGAGGCGCAGGAAGGCGGGCCGATCGCGGTGGTGGAAGATGGTGACACGATCACGATCGATGCGGAGACTCGCACGCTGACGATTGACAATGTCACGGATAAGGAGTTGGCGATGCGCATGGCGGCGTGGGAAGCGCCGCCACTCAAGGCCACGCGCGGCACGCTGCACAAGTACATCAAGACGGTCAAGAGCGCGAGTGAGGGATGTGTGACGGACGAGTGATTCAACTCCTTTCGGGGATTTCTTATGCTGCCGGCGGATTCCAACTCCGATTCTGACAAGCCCGCGCCCCGCGACGCGATGGATTCGCCGCCCGAGACGGTGCTGGTGATTCCCATGCCGATGGCGAGCATCGACCGGGTGATGCACGAGATCGTCGAAGCCGGCGACGGTCGCTACGAAGGCCGCGAGGCGCCGCCTGACGGCGAAACACCCGGCGTGATCGGTCTGCTGGATACGAAGACCAACTGGGCGTGCGTCTGCCAGATGAGGCCGCGCGAGCCGCATCTTCACCTGCTGTTTGAGAAGATCGGTCACGGCCGCGTGACCAAGCGCGATGCGTTCCGCGTGAGCGAGCACCGCGGCATCCTCGTGCTCTCAGCGCCCGGCGGCTCGGTGGAGTCGGCGCGATGGATGATGGACGCGGGCGCGGCCGCGATGCATGCGGGCGGCCTGGGCCTCGCCGTCGAATCCAGCGGCCTCGGCCACACGCCCGACCAGTGGCTCGAGCTTGCCGGCAACGACGATCCCGCCGCGCTCTACTTCGCCTACATCGCCACCATCGGCAAGTCCCGCCGGCTCGTCTACACCTGCGGCATGCATAACTTCGGCCTGCGCGATGCACTCACCGAAGCCTTCACCGATCATCAGGAAGCCGCTTTCGTGATGCACAGCTTCCTGAAATACACTTACGAAACCGACAACACCATTCACGACGGCGACCCCATTGGCAGTGAAGAAGATGGGCCGCTTTTTCGGGTGTTTCGGGAGAAGTGCCGGCTGCACGATCCGCGTGACCTGTTCTTCAATCCCTACGGCATGTGGCGCGTCGTGCCGATGTAGCCGCGCCGAATGGAACACTGAACACCCGTCAAGGGTCGCTGCAAGGTGTGAGCTATACTTATCCGCATGGTCATGTTGTCTGACATCAAGCGTCTGGCCGCCGACATTGCCCGCCGATTCGATCCGGACAAGATTGTTTTGTTCGGCTCTCATGCATCGGGAGCGCAGGGAGAAACATCGGACGTTGATCTGCTCATCGTGATGGACTTTCAGGGGCCCGCCGTGGATCAGAGTTCGGCCATATGGTCGGCGCTGCGGCCCGCATTTCCCGTCGATCTGATCGTCCGCACTCCGGCGGAAGTCGCCCGCCGGTACGCGCAGTTTGATCCTCTCATTCGCGAAGCGATTGACAAGGGGCAGGTGTTGCATGAACGAGACCGTGCGCGAGTGGCGGGATAAAGCTGCGAAGGATCTGGAATCGGCGTTCCGCGAATTGGACCGGGGCAACGCCGGCAATTTCGATCTCATTTGCTTTCTGTGCCAGCAAGGCGTGGAGAAGCTTATCAAAGGCGCGATCATCGCCCGAGAGGAATCGCCGCCCAAAACGCACGACCTCGTGCTGCTGCACCGAATGCTTGTGAAGTTGGAAAGCAGGTGGACATGGGAAGAACCGGAGTTGAACTGGCTCAGTGCGTCAGCCGTCACATTTCGTTACCCGGGCGACTCGGTGGATTTAGCGACAGCAACGAGAGCGGCTGAAATCGCCAGAAAGGTCAGTGAAGCGCTCTTGCAACTGTTCACTTGATGGATCAACAGCTTCAAAACCGCCTCACGGCTTGCAATACAACCGTCCCGGATTCTTCGCGACCTCCGCCTGGTACTCGACGTAGGTCAGCCACTCGGTGTGGCCATCGTGACAGGCGACGGTCAGGCCCGCGATGTGTCGCCTGGTCACCGGCTCATTGGGATTGCTTGATGCATCGTTGTACGAGCCGGCCGCGGACTTCTCGTCCACTTCCCAGAACACGATCGCGCTGGGGCTGAACTGGTGACGCTTGTAGATGTGATGCGGAGCGCTGCCGAAACCGCTGAACGCGCCGTTCATCAGGTAGCTGGTGATCACGTGCGTCGAGCCGGCGAAGAACGGCGCCCTGTCCACGGGACAGCGATACGTGTCATCCTCCTTCAGGTAAGGCCAGAGTTGACCGAATCGGTGATCGCCGACAGTCGTGCGATTCGGATACTTGTACAACCAGCCCGCGCCCTGCCAGTCGGGCGGGCCGCCGTCTTCCTGGCTGAGCCAGTTGGTGAACGGCATCCACTGACTGTTCTCGATCGAATAGTTGATCGAAGCCTGCGCCAGGCTGCGAAGGTTCACCGCGCAGCGCACTTCGCGCACCGAGTCACTGCCCTTGAGAATGAGCGGAAGGATCATCGACAGCAGGATGATGATGATCGCAATCACCGCCAGCATCTCAGGAACTGTGAAGGCTCGTCGCATGAAAGGAATCTCGACTGGAGGCACAGGTGGGATGAGAGCCTCAGGGGTTGGACGACTCATTCTATCTTCCGCGAACGTGAAAGGCACAGCAGGCTGCGTCGAACGGGTGTAAAGATATCATGGCCGGCGAAATACCCATGTTTTCATGGATAATATCGCAATCGAGGCCTTTACCCCGCCTTCATTTCCGCCATTGACTTGGGGGCTTTCTTCCCCGCGATCTTCTCCGCGTCCTTTCGGCCGGCGGCCATCAGTTCGTCGATGCCCGCCATCCACTTCTTCAATCGTTCCAGGGCATCGGGCAGGTATTCCTCAGCCGGCGCCAGCGCCGGCAGCCAGACTCGGTCCCACTCGACACTGACGGTACCTTCGAAGCCGATGCCGCGCAGCTTTTTCATGAGCAGCGGAATGTCACAGTCGCCTTCGCCCAGGGGGACAAAGCCGGTGCCTTCACCGAATTTGGTGTCTTTGATCTTGAACATGCGGATCTTGCTGTTGAGCATGGTGACCGCCATGCCGCCGCCGCGTTCGAACGGATCCGCCCCTGCCGCGTTGGCGATGTTCCAGAGCATGCCCACCATCGGGTGGTTGATCATGTTCAAGAGCCACCACCATTCCTTGGCGGTGCAGAAGCTGCCTGCGTTTTCAAAGAGAATCTCGACGCCCAGTTCCATCGCCTTTTCCGCGATCGGGGCCACGCGCTGAGCGATGCGGCGAAGGACCACGTTGCGGTTCTCACCAGGCATCACCTTCAGTCCGAAGAAGCGCACGGCAGGCGCACCCATCTCAGCCGCCATGTCCAGATATTTGCCCGCCTGGAAGAAGGCGGCCTTGTCCGCGCCGGTTGCGCGGTCGTGAAAGGCAAGCGAGGTGCTCAGGCAGGCGACCTTCACACCCGCGTTCGCGAACACTTGGCGCACCTTGGCGGTGTCGGACAGGGCCGGGTCGCTGGCGAGTTTGGTGCCGCCTTCGCCGAGCGTGCGCAGCTCGACACTGTCGTAACCGTAAGCCTTGGCGTTGGCAGCCACCTGGTCGATGGTCCAGTCCGGACAGGCGACGGTGCTGAATGCGAATTCGATGGGCATGAGTCGATTCCGAAGAGTCAGTGATTCGGCTGCTTAAGGTAACGCAAAGGGGCAGTCGAGGGAAGTTTGGCTGCGCGACGTCAGGGCGGGCAGCGGGTCCGTTTGAACGGGCTTGTGTGGCTGGGGCTGAGGCTTTGCGAAGCCCCGGCCGTTGGACCCACAAGGTTGATCAAGCCGGGGCTTGCGCGGACTCCAGCCCCAGCCACCCAATTCAACCGGACACTACCCTCCGCCGCGTCATTGCCGGGTAATCCCCAGGTAGACAAATGTCTATCACCCCCCCTACCCCCTGGTAGCCATTTCGGTTTAAGTTCTGCATGGGACTCACTTTCGCAAATGGCTACCTCGTGTCTACCCCGTGTCTACTAGACACGGCTTTTGGGCCTCATCGGGCAGAAGCACTCCAATGCATCGCGCCGCCCGCGCCAGGCGGGCAGTGCCGGCCACGCGAAACGATCGCGCAGCCCGCGGGACGGATATGCGAACATTATACAAACCCATGCGGTCCTTCACAACTCATGATGGGAAACGCCCCCACCAAAGAAAACCGCCCCATCGTGGGATGGGGCGGCTCAAAGCGTGTGTTGAGTTATTAGATGCTCATGCCATACGGCGGCGGCGCCCCATCAGACCCGCGAGGCCGAGCAGGCCCAGCGTGGCGGTGGCGGGTTCGGGAACGAAGTTCGCACTGACGGAGACATCGTCGACAGCCATCGCGGAACGCCTGCTTGCGGCACCAGTGCCAGGGTTGGAGTCGCTCCAACGCAGCCATAATTCTTCGCCGGGCGCCCAATTCAAACCGAAAATGGTATCGCCCAGAAGCGCTCGATTGGCGGGAGCATTGCCATCGAGGGGGGTTGATCCCCCAACGCTAAAAATCGGAGCGAGGAAATCGAGCGTGTCCGCATTAGTATATCCGGCTGCACCTAACGAGCCGGCACCTGCGGTAAACACTTGATATGAAAAATCGAGCTTATCCTGCCCTTCACCTACCACAGCACGCCACTGCTCTCCCGCGTAGCTTAACGAGAATTGGGTGAGCGTCGAGCCGGTATTGTTGACCAATTGCACCCCAAGATGCCGAACGACCGCGCCATCGGTGTTTTGCGCTCCCAAGGCACGGTCTCCCACCGCATTGGTGCCCGCAATACCAAGGCTTTGCAGGATCCCCTGATTGGCTGCGCCACTGGTCGCACTGTACACGGTATGGGAGGCACCGCTCTCGTTCACCGCATGCCAACCGGTAACCGTCGTGCCGTTGGTCCACGGGAGGCCGGAGCCGGCTGACGCCAGCGTATCGAAATTCTGCGTGTAAAGAGAGGTGGCCGCGTTGTAACCCACCGGCACGGCCAGCGCAGCCGACGCCATCGCACTGACGGTGACACATGCCGCCGCAATCAAAACGCAGCGACGCATCTTGGCCGGTCCACAATGACCCATTGACGAAACAACCACGTTCAGGGAATTCTCCATCTGACAGCTCCTTTTAGGAAGAATATGAAAAACGAAATCGACTACGGTGGCAAATCAAGAACGCTTGAGCAAGCACCTGTCGATTAGAAAACGAAAGAGCAGCATGCTCGATCGCCGCGCACACGCGCGGCGTTATGATAGCAACAAGACACCTTTGTAGGAACAGGGGCTTTCGTGCGTCGAGTTGATCGTTGATCCTGCGGGGGATACCTCCACGGCAATTCTTGCGACAAGACGATCGAGTACCGCAACTGGCCGACGCACGGAGCCCTCGGGGGCCGGATCAATCGGGGAGCGGTGCTGCTGACAGTTCAGGCCGTGATTCCCAGTGATCGGAGCAGGCAGCGCTCGATCTCGCGCATGAGCGCGAGGCTGATCGTGCCGACGAGCGGGCCACGGGAGAGACACGACGCTGAGCGCCAGCAGCAACACGGCCGGCCCGAGCCATCGATTTGTTGCCCTTTGCATCACGTTCTCCGCCATGGTGCCATGGGAAGTTTGGCTCTAACGCAGACAGCATTGTGCAATGACTGTTGCCCTTCTGGGGCAAGGGAATAGAAATAACAATCACTTTACTCCGGTTGCGCGAAGCGCTCCACCCGTGGCAACAGACTTGCGCCTCAATCGAGGCGAAGAGGACAGACATCCGCTGCAAGGCCGTACACCGATCCAGCCCGTCCGGATTGGAATGGAGTAGATTCGTCAAAAAACCATTGTGATGTGATCGAAAACTGCCTACAATTCTGGTTTAGCGGGTTTTCAGAAAACGAGAGGTTGGCGTGTTGCCGTTCTTTTCCATCCCCCGAATCGAGTCATTCTCATTGTTGAAGGAGTCCCTGATGATTACTAAGCATGTCATGGCGCGCGCGATGGTTCTACTGGCTGCGTGCGGGTCCATCTTCCTGTCGCCGCGATCTTCCTCGGCGGTGACCATTGCGGAATATACCTTCGGCACCACCGGGTCCGAAACGTTTTCCGCAACCACCACCAGCGCCGGCGTCTCCGCGGGTGATATCACCAACGTCGTGCTGGGCACCTTCAGCGTCACCGGCCTGGGCTACAGCACCGCGCCGGTCCTGAATGTCGATGCGGGTTCGGGAGCCACGACCGACGTGGACCTGTCATTCATGAATGACAACTTCTTTACTTTCACGATCACCCCGGATGCGGGCCAGGCCCTGAATCTGGGCATGCTCACCTTTGACGTGGCCCGCGGCGGTGCCGGCACGCCGCGCAGCTACGGCGTTCGCTCCGATCTCACCGGCACGACGAACCTGGGCTCGGGCGAAGTCGGGACGGTGCGCCCCACCTTCTCTCCGATCTCCATTGACCTGTCCACGTTCGCCAATCTTCAGAACGTGCAGCAGGCAGTGACGCTTCAGTTCGCGGTGGCTGCCGCCTCGGGCTCGCTCGAATTCGACACGATCTCCCTGTCGGGTGATGTGATTACAGCCGTTCTCCCGCCGGCGATCATTCCAGTTGCGCTCGTCGAGTACAACTTCGACGGCAACTCTCTGGCGGCGACGAATACGTTGCCGGACATGTCAGCTTCGTCGATCAGCTTCGGTTCCATGCCAACCAGCTTTAACACGTCGTACGCAACCACGCCCTCGCTCCAGGTCAATCCGCCGGCCACGAATGAAAGCGGTGCCGTCGCTGGGGATGACTATTTCGAGTTCACCATCAGCCCGACGGGCGGCAAGATTCTGGATCTGGACAGCCTGGTCTTTGACGCGGCGCGTGGCGGCAACTCGGGGCCGCGCGAGTGGTTCCTCTATTCCGACATCGACGGATTCGCGCTGGGCAGCGCCATCGATGGGGAAGAGATTCTGACCAATCGCTCGGTGTTCACCCGGTTCACGGTGGACCTTTCCGATGCCCGGTTTCAGAATTTGATGGGGCCGGTGACGTTTCGCATGTACGTCACGACGAACAGCACCAACAGCCTCGAGTTCGACAACATCGACGTAGTCGGAACGCTCCGGTCGGCCGTGCCCGTTCCTGAGCCGATGACGACGGGGCTTCTGGTTCTGGCGGGAGCGGCACTGCTTCGCCGGCGCCGCCTTGCCTGATCAGCCCGCTCCCATCGCAACTGAGTTAACACAACCCCGCTTCCAAGGCGGGGTTTTTCAATGGAAATCGGAGGGTGCAGGCGCGGGGCCACCCACTCCATCGAACCTTTCCTTGTATTCACATGCGTTGCAGGCGACAATGTGACTGGGCGAATGATCCGATTATGATGATAGAGAATTGCCCATGAACAGCTTCCGCATTGCCATTGCGATTCCCCTGCTGGCGATCCTGCTCGCGCCTGTCGCGCTGGTCGCGCCGGCGATCGCCGCTGACGATGCGAAGGCTGATCCCCCCGCCGCCCCCGGCCCCGGACCCGCCCCCGCCGACAAGCCTCCGCCCAATCCCTTTGCTCCCAAGCCGCCGAATCCCTTTACCTCCACCGATATCTTCGCCGGCACCTTCGTCGGCGATGAGATGACCATCAAGCTGACCAAAACAGACGGCAGCTACACCGGTGAACTCCTGCGCGGCGACACCGCCTTTCCCCTCACCGCCAAGCGCGACGACAAATCACTCAAGGGCACGTTTCGATTTTCAGGCTTCGATTACGAATTCACCGCGAGCCTTGATGGTGACACGCTGACGGTGACGACGGACAACAAGCCGTTCGTTCTCAAGAGGCAAGTTGTGAAGCCCGTGGTGCCTGTGCCCGCGGTGCCGCCCGTGTCCCCGGTGAAGCCTGATCCCGGTCCGCCGGTGACTCCCCCGGTAACTGCGCCGCTGCCTGTGCCGACGCATGATCCGGAACGGGGGCCGGGCGAGGAGCCTGAGGAGGCGGCGGTGCCGGTGAAGCTGCCGACGGTCAAGCGGCCGCAGGATCTGGCGTGGCTTCGGTTCGGGACCGGGGCGTCGGTGACGTTTGACATGACCATCGCTCTGCCCAACGAGATACCCGCGATCCTGCGGCAGAAGCTCACGTGCGAAGGATTGATCGAAGGCATGGCGGGCGTCGAGCTGCGGCAATGGAACGCCGACGCCAGGACCTGGGAACTTTCCGAGCGGCAACAGGTCTGGCTCCCCAAGGCCAAGGCGATCGATGAACTCGGTTTCACGAAGAAGGCCACGCGCAGCGAAACCATGCAACTGGACACGGGCGTGCTTCGCTGCGAAGTCACCACCTACACCCGGCAGGTCAAAACGTCCGACAACAAGAGCTCCGAGATGGAAGTGGAAATCTGGCGCTGTTCGACCATCGATGTGCCCACCCAGGAACTCACGCTGCCGGAAGTGTTCCTCCTGCTCACATCCGACGTGGCGCGGGTCACCGCCACGATGGAGCAGGGCGGCAACAAGGGCACGCTCGACTTCAAACTCACGACGACCAGTCACCGCGTGGTGGTCAACCGCAAGAGCGTCACCTGCGCGGTGTACAAAGGGGCGCTGGATATCGACCTGGCGGGTGAGAAGGTGCAGGGCCGATATGAACACTGGCTTTCACACGCGATCCCCGGCGGCGTGGTGATGGGCTACGAAAGCGCCCAGCGCGGCTTGGCCGTGATGGAACGGCGACGCCAGGCGGTGGCGTTCAGCGCGGGCGCGGCGGAGAAGGCGGGCAAGTAACGCAGACACATCAGCAAAGGCTTGCGGCAAACACCCTCTCCCCTGGAAGAGGGCGGGGGTGAGGACATTGGCGTCCCGTGCCCACAATGTCAGGAAAAGGCCTTGATCAGCGGGGCAATATCACTACACTGAAAGTCACTCCGCAAACCGGTCATTCCCGGCTGGGAGCCGGCTGGGCGCCGGATGGAAGGAAGACTACTCATCAAAATTGAAGAGCCGACGGCCCCATGCATCCTGCACCTCCGCGCGGTGTTGTCATCGCGCTGATCGACGCCTTTCACGCCCTCTTTGGAGAACTGACATGTTGAAGATAATCCGATTTGAGCCCACCCTCGTCGCATGCGCAGCCTGCATCCTTTTCGCCGCGACGCCACCACTGTCCTGGGGCACCGCCGTGCCGCTCCAGAATTCCACTGCCCTGTTCCATCAGACCAACTTCGGGAACAAGGACCAGACCATCGACGGGAATCTCACCGGCGGCAGCAACGGCATAGCGTTCTTTGAAGGACGCTTCGGCATCGACGTCCTGGCGTGGGAAACGCAGACCGATGTCATCGGCCCCGGCCTGTTCACCATTCAGATTTCAAGCCTGCTGGGGTCGCAGCATCAGGTCACGCAGTTCCGCCTCGCCGCGACCGATGCCGACCGCAGCCTCTTCGCCGACAACAATCCGGTGAACGGGAACAATGCCACGCAGGGCGATGTCGTGCCATCACCCGGCGCGTTCACCCTCCTGTCACCCGTCTCGGCCACTTCCTCGGGCGGCGCGACCATGACGGTCACTCCCGACGGCTACATCACCGTCTCGGGCACGATCCCCAACACCGATGTGTACACCATCACCGCCTTCAACCCGCTGGCGACCACCACCGGCTTCCGCCTCGAACTGCTGCCCGCAGGGCCCGGCAACAGCATCGGCTTCGCAGGCAACGGCAACGCGACGATCACCGAGTTCGCCGTCGACTTCGTTGCGGGCGGACAGAGCGTACGCGGGCTGAAGCAGCAGGTGCTCCAGAACGCCACCGCCACCTTCAACCAGGCGGGCTTTACTCCCTCTGAAGCGATCGATGGCGTCGTGCTCGAACCAACTAACAACGGCTGGGCGGTGTTCGGCGGCTTCAACACGCCGCAGTCGGCCGTGTTCCAGACTTCCGCGCCGCTGGATGCGGAAGATCTGGTCGTCCAGCTCGATTTCGCTTCGCAGTTCGGCCAGCACAAGATGCAGCGCATCCGCCTGTCCTACACCACTGACGCCAACCCGACGGCAACCGACGGCTCGATCGACTGGATCGAACTGGACCCGGCGTTCCTGGATACCAGCCGCAGCACGTCGTTCATCGCCCTGCTACCGGGCAACATCATCGAAATCACCGATCCGTCCTCGCCGGGCCAGCCTGATTACTACAGCCTGTTTTTCGACAACGTGAACGCCCAGAACATCACGGGCTTCCGTCTGGAAGCCCTCCTGGGCGCCAACGGAGCGATCGGGTTCAGCGGCAACGGCGGCAACGGCAACATCGTGCTCACCGAGTTCGCCGTCTACGCCAGCGCCCAGGTGCCCGAGCCGGCCACGGTCACGCTCGCGCTGCTGGGCCTGACGGCGCTGGGCCGGCGGCGACGCAGGACGGCGTAAACCGATCAGCGAATAAGACTGACGAAGAAGCCCCGCGCCCGTGCGCGGGGCTTCTTTGGTTTTCACCTGACTACTTCCCGCGGTAGCGATACGCCCACACCGTGGTGCCATCAATGACCACGACCGCGTTCAACGCCGGGTCAATGTAAGCGAGGCGTTTGTTGCCGGTGGGCATGGCGTCGCCCTGCGGGTCGAGCTTGTTCCATGAACGCTGATCCGGATCGTAGGACCAGAGTGTGTTGGTCTGAAACTGCACCAGCAGGCCGTGACCGCTGACGGGGTCGTGGTAGAAAACGGAGCGGGCGTCGTGGCCATAGGGCGAGCGGCCATCGTCCTTATCGCCGGTGAGGACTTTCTTCCACGTGTTGCTCTTCACATCGTAGTGATGCGTGTCGTGGTGACGCTGCACGATGATGACTTTGCGGGCCGGATCGTAGTAGCCGATCTGCTCAGGCTCGGCGGCCTCGGCTTCGAAGGATTTCCCTTTGTCACTCTTGGGATCATTCGCGCCTAAATCCTTCCACGTGTCCTTCTCGAAGTCATGAAGCCAGGTGCCATGCATCTGCCAGTTGTTGGCGTGCCAGATGGAGCCTTTGAGGTCGGGAATGTGTTCGAGCATGCCGCCGAAGATCGGGCGCGGGTACGGCTTCTCGGCGCGAAAGGGCTTCCACTTTTTCTCAGCGGGATAAAACGCCCACAGCGGCGGGCCTTCGTAAAGTTCCGCGGGATCACCGCCCAGGGCCGCGGCCGCCTTCTTTTCATTCGTGACCCAGGTGTTCATGAAGAGCAGGGCTTTCTGCTTCGGGTCGTAAGTCAGGCCCCACCAGGTGTGGGCGACGATGGCCGGGCCGCCGCGCTTGGTGATGAACAGGCCGTCTTTGAAGATGACATCGGAAGTGTCTTTGCCGAGGTCGCCATAACCGCGCGGCAGATCAGGCGCGTAGAGCATCACCCACGAAAGCGAAGGCAGATCGAATTCCCAGACATCGTTGATCCGGTGCGGCACGCCATGATTCGCGCCGCAGAAAAGGACGCGCTTGCGTTCGGGCGCCCAGCACATCTTGATGGTGAAGTCCCGCCCGCGCGGGCCGGTCTTGTCGAGGTTCCACTTGCGGGCGGTGTCGTTGAACTCGCCGACGACGGAAGCCTTGCCCAGAAGGATGGCGTGGTTGGGTTTGAGGGCTTCGAGTTTAGCGAGGATGTCGGGGTTGGGGGCGAGTGCGGGTTCGATGGGGGCGTCGGGTGGCGCGGCGAAGACGAAGTGCGGCGATGCCCAAAGATAGAGGACACACACGAGCACGATTGCTTTCATATTTTCAAGCATGGCAAGACTCCTGCATCGACGACCACCTTGAAACAGTTCGTCAGAGCCGCGAAGCGTAAGCGAGCGGACCGTGCGGTAACCAAAGGCGCGCG
>JBBDXA010000170.1:0-20092 GCA_040902585.1 Phycisphaeraceae bacterium | reverse complement strand
CGCAGGATTCGGTTGAGGGTAGGATCGCCATGGAGGCAAGTCAAGGAATAATGCGAAAACGGCGGAAAATGGTGCTTATTTCTCCTTCGCCCCCGCCTTCTTCAGTTCCGCCTGGATCGCCTTATCGCTCGTCAGCCGCAGCGGCGTGTTGTCGCTGCCGTCCTTCGCGTTGATATCGGCCCCGGCCTTGATGAGCGCCTTGGCCGCGGCGATCCGGTTGTACGCGCAGGCGAGGTGCAGCGGCGTGCGCTTGGCGGTCTTGTCTTTCACTTCCAGATCCGCCTTCGCGGCCACAAGCATGGCCACCATCTTGTCGTGCCCTTCGTAAGCAGCCATGTGCAGCGGCGTGTAGCCGGTGAACAGGCGGAAGGTGACTTTTGAATTCACATCCGCGCCGCCCTTGATGAGCTTCTGAGCGGTGGCCAGTTCATTGTCGAAGGCAGCCGCGTGCAGCGGGTCCACCGCTTCGCGCCAGTCCTTGGCGCTGACCTTCTTTTTCTTTTCATCTTTCTTCTCATCCTTCTTCGCCTGCCTGGGGGCATCAGGCCTGGCGGCGAAAACGTCATCGGTCAGTGAAACGCCGATGAGGCCGGCAGTCAGAAGGGCAATGGCGGCAAGCAGTCGGGGCATGGCGGGCTCCTTTGGAATCAAGTCCGGGATTGATGTTTTAATTGTAATCCAAAAGAAGGGAATGACCAGCGAAAGTTGAGGAGGGGCGAAACCCACGCACGGGAGTGCGTGGGCTTTGGTTTGTCTGTCTCCTGTCCCCACTTTCCGTTATCCTTCCGCCATGCTCGAACGCATTGCACAACTGGACAGCGAAACGACCGCCGCCCTGGCCGCCGTCGCCTCGACTGACGATCTCGAACAGTTCCGCATCAAGTATCTCGGCTCCAAGGGCGAGGTGAAGAACCTCATGGCGTTACTCAAGGACGTGCCGCCTGCCGACAAGCCCGCCTTCGGCAAGAACGCCAACGCCCTGCGGCAGAAAGTCGAAGCGGCCTTCGACGAGAAGAAGGCGACGCTGGGAACGGGCCAAGCCGCGAGCGGGAAACAGAAGGCATCCGTCATCGACGTGACCGAGCCCGGCCTTCCGCCGCGCCTCGGGCGAACGCATGTCATCACGCAGACGATCGAGGAACTGCACGAAGTCTTCGGCCGCATGGGCTTCGATATCGCCACCGGTCCTGAGATCGAAGATGACCGTCACAACTTCGTGGCCCTGAACATTCCCGAGCATCACCCGGCTCGCGATCCCAACGACAATTTCTACGTCACCGAAACGCAACTGCTGAGGTCACAGACCAGCACGATTCAGATTCGCGTGATGGAGAACACCAAGCCGCCGATCCGCGTGATCGCGACAGGCCGCGTGTATCGACCTGATGAGATCGACGCGACGCACCATCAGCAGTTTCACCAGGTCGAAGGGCTGTACGTCGATCGCGGCGTCACCATGGTGGACCTCAAGAGCACGCTCCTCCAATTCGCCCACTCCATGTTCGGCCCCGACACCGAAGTGAAACTCGTGCCCAGCTACTTCCCCTTCACCGAGCCCAGCGCGGAGATGTACGTGAAGATGCACGTGGGCGGCGAGTTCAAGTGGGTCGAATTGGGCGGCTGCGGCATGGTGGATCCGAATGTCTTCAAAGCCGTGGGCTATGACCCGGAGGAGTGGACCGGCTTCGCGTTTGGTTTAGGCATCGAACGCGTCGCCATGCGCCGCTACGGCATCCCGGACATCCGCTGGCTGTTTGCGAATGATGTAAGGTTTCTAAGGCAGTTTTGACGCAGCGTTGCTGAGCCTCATGATGAATCGCACGCGCAGCGAAAAGCTTGGCCTGTTCTGCTTCCTTCTCGCGCGATATCTTTTTGGCGTCGCGCTGGGGATTGGCCTCGTGTTCGGCGCGCTGTGGGTCGTCGCCACATACCTCGGCCGAATTGGCGGTGGGAAGCCCGCGACCGGCATCCCTTGGCCGATCATCGCCGCGGCGATCGGGCTCGCCGCGTCACTCATTCTCTTCGTTGTCGCTCACTATCTCAGCCGGTATTCTGATCCATTGAAGACTTACGGCGGCTACTTCGCCCAACAGCGCGCGGCGCGGAAAGCCGCCGGCAAACCAACCAACTCGTTAATCAGGGAACCAATCAATATGACAAGCACACCCACCCTCACCTCGCCTCTCCCCGCCGGCCTGATGAAGACCGACCTGCCGCTGTCCAATCGTCGGCAAGGCAAAGTGCGTGACATCTACGATGCCCGCCTTGCCGACGGTCGCGATGCCCTCGTGCTTGTCGCCAGTGATCGCATCAGTGCGTTCGATGTGGTGATGAGCAACCCCGTGCCGCTCAAGGGCGTGGTGCTCACGCAGATCAGCAAGTTCTGGTTCTCCATGGTCGCCGCCAAGCTGGCCGGGAAGGTGCAGCATCATCTGCTTTCAACGGACCCGGCTGACATCCCGGGCCTGAGCGACAAGGAAAGGCAACAGCTCAAAGGCCGCGTGATGGTCGGCCGCAAGACGAAGGTGATCAAGATCGAATGCGTCGTGCGCGGCTACATCACCGGCTCGGGGTGGAAGGAATACAAACAGGAAGGCACGGTCTGCGGCATCAACCTGCCCGCGGGCCTGAAGCAGTGCGACAAACTCGCTGAGCCGCTGTTCACGCCTTCGACCAAGGAGGACGTGGGCCACGATGAGAACATCAGCTTCGAGCAGGCGTGCGAGATCGCCGGCACCGACATGGCGACGAAGCTGCGCGACCTGTCGCTGGCGATCTACATCATGGCCCGCGACTACGCGCTGGAGAAGGGCATCATTATCGCGGATACGAAGTTCGAGTTCGGTCTGCCCGTCGAAGGCGGACCTGGCGGCGAGATTCCCGTGCTGATCGATGAGCTTTTAACGCCTGATTCCTCGCGTTTTTGGCCGCTGGATCAGTACGAGCCGGGCCACGATCAGCCGAGCTTTGATAAGCAGTACGTGCGCAACTATCTGGAGACGCTGGTGAACGAAGGGCGGTGGGACAAGACTCCGCCGGGCCCGGTGCTGCCTGATGAAGTCGTGCGCAATTCACTGGCGAAGTACCTTGATGCGTATCGCATGTTGACGGGGAAGGAGTTGAGTGTGTGAGGGGCGGCGAAAGTGGAAAGTGGAAAGTGAGAAGTGAAAAGTGAAGCGCACGGCGAACATCTGGCTGATAGCTGATAGCTCACAGCTCAATGCTCATAGCTCACGACTCACAGCTCATTACCCGATTGACAAGACGGCTCGATCATGTTTCATTATGGAAGTTGTGATTGAAACGGTCGATGTGCCGATATAATGACAACAGCAAGACAGACAGTTGAACAGGGCCCGTGATGCGCCACACGCGGGCCCTGTTTCTTTTGGGTGAGCAATCGCATTTCATTTAGCCGGCGGGTTTGCCCGCCGAAGGCTGACATCTCGCGGAGCGAGATGACTACAGCATCGCCATCGCCGCCTCAAGAATCTTCTCTGGTTCGCTCATCCTTCCCGCTCCGTTCGTGCGGCAGGCCTGCCAGCCTTCATCGGGGCCGACGGTTTTGTAGCCGAGCGATTCTTTCACCGTCGCAAGGTTGCGCTGCACGATCGGGTTGGCCCACATGTCGGCGTTCATGGCCGGCGCGAGCAGGACGGGTGTGTCGCGCGGGATCGCGCAGGCGGCGAGTGTGACGATGTCATCGCAAAGGCCGGCCGCGAGTTTGGCGAGCGTGTTCGCCGAGGCGGGGGCGATGATGAACAGATCACACCATCGCGCCAGGCCGATGTGCTGCGAGTCGGGGCGATCATCCGACTGCCAGATGCTGGTGAGGACGGTCTGCCCGGAGAGGGATTGAAAGGTGAGCGGGGCGACGAAGCGCGTCGCGGCTTGGGTCATGATCACGCGTACCGTCGCGCCGCCTTGAACGAGCCTGCTGACAACGGTCGCTACTTTGTAGACAGCGATCCCGCCCGTGACGGCAACGATCACCTTCCGGCCTGCGAAGGGGCCGGCGGGTGCGGCGGCGTCATGGGACGGCGCGTTGGACATGAGAAATCAAGCGGGGAGAAGGAAGATCAATCTTCGGTTTCTTCTTCAACGCGGATCGCCGGGCGATCTTCGCCAGCCTCGGTCATTTCAAGGGTGATCTTGTCCTCGAGGATTTCCTGGATGACGACCTCCATATCGTTGCGTCCGCGACGCTCGACGAGGGGACGTGCGCCATCCATCAGCTCGCGCAGGCGGTGCTGAATCAGGGCGGTCAGCTTGAATCGGCCGCCGGCCTTCTGAACGATTTCTTCGCCTTTAAGGGCTTCGATCATGGAACAAGGCTCCAAGGGACTGGGTCCGGGTAGCCCAGCATTATAACCCGGAGGGGTCCAGGATGCCAAACGGAGCGAAAACTCCAATTTTTAAGCTCCAAATCTCAAACAAGCTTCAACCAATCAAATGCAAAGTTCCAAATCAGAAGGGCTTTCGGTTCGGTTCTGTCTTGATTGGAGCTTGTTTGAGATTTGGAACTTTCGTGTTTGGAGCTTCCCGGATTTCAGTATCATTCGCACCGATGCCTTCCCCCCGCGCCATCCTGTTCGACCTGGACAACACCCTCTTTCACTGGGACCCGTGCGATGAGAAAGGTCGCGAGGCGGCCTACGCGGTCTTCCATCACGCCTTCCCCGTGCCCTTCGAACGCTTCATGGAGATGTACCGCGCCGCGCGAAAATATTTCAAGGCCCTGCTTCACAACCAGGCGTCGAGCCACAACCGCGTTCTCTTTTTCAAACACATTCTCGAATCGCTCGACCCTTCGCCGCGGCCGGCACTCGCGCTGCAGATGTACCAGCGATACTGGCAGGCGTTTTTTCACGCCATCAAGCCGCACCCGGATGCCCAGCGCGTGCTCAGCCAACTCAAGCAGACGCACCGCATCGTGATGGTTTCCAATCATCCGACGCACGCCCAGCTCGACAAGGTCGCGCGCCTCGGCTTCGATCCACACTTCGACGCCATCGTCACCAGCGAAGAGACCGGTGTGGAGAAACCGGACCCGCGCATCTTCCAAGTCGCCCTGGATCGCGTCGGAGTGAAAGCTGAGGAAGCGGTGATGATCGGCGACCATACCACAGGTGATATCGAAGGGGCACACGCGGCAGGCATCCGCACGATCTACATGTCGCAGTTCAATCGCAACGAATCGGCACCGGCGTGTGCAGACTATGTCGTCGAACGATTGGGTGATGTGCTGGCGATCGTGCGCGGCATGTAATCGCCTTCACAAAGCCGCGACCGGTGGTCGCGGTTCGACGGTGCCCTGTGTTCCCGCAACGCCCGCGAGGAAAGGCGTGCGCGCCCGGGGGTCGCGGTTTGTCACTTGATCCAACGCCGCCGGGGACCGCGACCACCGGTCGCGGCTTTATGGGCGCACATACGTCCCGCCATAGCTGTCGCGCAGGTCGATGCAGCGTTTGCGCATCTTCGCCAGCACATCCTTATAAGACGCGTCCTTGGCGAAGTTCTTCAGTTGGTCCGGGTCGGTCTTCAGGTCATGCAGAAACTCGAAGTCTTCATCGAGGTAGCGGGCGTAGACATAACGCTCGTCGCGCACGCCTTCCCATTTGGGGATGCTCTTATTCTCCATCAGGTGTTCACAGAAGAAATCAGTGCGCCACTTCGCGACAGGTTTTACCTCTGCTTCGTCAATCGTGAGCGACCCCAGCGGCACGCCCTGGTAATGCTTGGGAATCGCCACGCCCGCGTAGGCGAGCATGGTAGGGGCGATGTCGATATTGAGCACCATGTGCGAATCGACGCGCCCTTTCTCCTTCGCTGACACGCGCGGGTCCACGATGATCAAAGGCACGCGCAGCGATTCTTCAAAGTGCGACCACTTGCCGGCAAAGCCGCGCTCGCCCATGTAGTAGCCGTTGTCGCCGGCGAAAATGATGATCGTGTTCTGCGTCAGGCCGAGCTTTTCCATTTCATCGAGCACGCGGCCGATTGCCGCGTCCATCCCGTAGAGCATGCGGAAGTAGGCGCGCATGTTGACCTGGTACTTGTGTTCCGTATCCCAGCGCCAGTGCCAGCGGTCGCGGTTCATGGATGCCTTGAGAAAGTCCGGCATCGCATCGAAGATCGCCGGGTCACCGAGGCGGGGCAGGGGCATTTTCTTGTTCAGGAACATTCCGTCAGCCGAGGGCGGCCAGGGGTAGTGATCGATCTTGTCGCCATCCTCCGCGTGGGTCGAGTTGAAGCTGACGGAAAGGCAGAACGGCTTGGCCTTTGTGCTCCCGCGAAGAAACTCAATCGCGTTGTCCGCGTTGATGTCCGCCTCGTGCTTCAAACCATCCGGCGTCTTGTGAAAGTACGGGCTGCGGTTCACGGACTTGAAGTAGTCGAAAGTTTTCTGATGCTGATTCCCCGCCGTGTTGATGCCGTACTTGCCGGTGAAGCCCGTGCGGTAGCCGGCCTTTTGCAGGAGGGCGGAGTAGGTGCCCATCGTGTGTTCAAGCGAGACGGGCGGCTTGCCGAAGGTGTGGCCGTGCGTGCGTTCGACCAGGCCGGTGAAGATCGTCGCCCGGCTGGCGGCGCAGATGGAAGTGGTCACGAAGGCGTTCGTGAACCGCGTGCCTTGCTTGGCAAGGCGATCGAGCGTTGGGGTCACAGCGACCTTGTGTCCGGCGCAGCCCATCACATCGGCCCGATGATCATCGGAAAGGAAAAAGAGGATGTTTGGCCGATCCTGCGCGATGACTTGCGCTGAAGGCAACGCGGCGAAGCAGGCGGCGATGAGAACGATGATTCGCTGGGTCATGTGGAGCATCTCGTGATTGTAAGGTTTGGTCTGATCCGTCTGTCTGAGCCGTGAAGCGTAAGCGAGCGGAGGGTCTGGCGTTCTTGGTCACCGCACTATCCGCTCGCTTACGCTTCATGGCTCTGATGAGACATTGCACTTCCCGCGCCTCGGGTTGCGCCCTGACGCGCGGGGTATCATGATAGAGTGTCTGCCTCAAGAGCGATGATTCGAGAAAGGAATTCCCCTATGAAACGAAAGCTCACCCGCCGCCAGTTCGTCCGTACCACCGGCGTGATGGCTACCGCCGCGCTGATCACACCACTGCCCTTTACGCGACAGGCCCGCGCCGCTGCCAATGAGAAGCTCTCTCACGCCTGCATCGGCGTCGGCGGCATGGGCGCCCATGATCTGGGGCAATTTCTCTCCCACCCGCGCACGCAGGTCGTCGCCATCTGCGATGTGGATGAGAACATTCTCAAGGCCGGGCTCGCGGCGGCGAAGGGCCGCGGACAGGAGCCGCGCATCTACACCGACTGGCGCGAGTTGCTGGCCAAGGAAGTCGACAAGGTCGATTCGATCAACGCCACGGTGCCTGACCATTCGCATGCGATCGTGAGCTTGAACGCGATGAAAGCCGGCAAGCACGTCTACTGCCAGAAGCCGCTGTGTCACGATGTCGCCGAGGTGCGAGCGGTGACCAAGGCATCGATGAAAGAGGGCATCGTCACGCAGCTTGGCACGCAACATGCCTCGGGCAACGGCGACCGCACAGCCGTTCACTGGATGCGCGAAGGCGTCGTCGGCAAGGTGAAGCGCGTGGTTCTTTGCTCCAATCGTCCCGGCGCGATCGATGCCTACCGTCTCGTCGGCCCGCGCCCTGACAAAGGTCAGAGCCCGCCCGCCAATCTGCACTGGGATGTCTGGCTGGGCAACGCACCCGAGCGGCCTTACGCGCCGGGCATTTACCATCAGGCCAAGTGGCGAGCCTGGCAGGATTTCGGCACAGGCTGGCTCGGTGACATCGGCTGCCACGTGTTTGATGCCGTGTGGAAAGGCCTCGGTCTCACCGCGCCGAAAACGGTTCATGCGCAGGTGCAGGAGTCGTGGAAGGAAAGTGCCCCGCGCCGCAGTGACACCTGGCCGCAGAGCGATCACATCACATGGGTCTTCCCCGGCAGCAAGCTCACCGAAGGCGATGATCTCACCGTCGAATGGTTCGATGGCTTGATGTTTCCACCCGAAGATGTGCAGGCTCTCTATCCGAAGAAGCCGTACCCGGAAGAATCCTCCATCGTCATCGGCACGGAGGGCGCGATTCTGCTCGGCAACGGCCGCATGCCGGTGCTGTTGCCTGGCGAGAAATTCAAAGAGATATCCCGGCCACCGCTCACGCCGCGCAATCACTACCACCACTTCCTCGACGCCTGTGTCGATGGCACGAAGACGGAGTCTTACTTCGCGCAGACCGGGCCGATGACGGAAGCGATATTGCTGGGCACGGTGGCGATCCGCGTGCCGGATAAGACGCTTCAGTGGGATGCCGCGAAGATGAAATTCCCTGGCGCCCCGGAAGCGGAGCGATTCCTCAGCAGGACGTATCGCGAAGGGTGGAGCGTGTAGGTTATTTCTTCGAGTCTTTCTCGGTAGCGTCTTGCTCATCATCACCATCGGCTGCGTCTGGCTTCACCGGCTTGGGCTGCGGAGTCGCACCTTCGTCACCATGCGATGACTTGTGCGATGGGCCATCCTCATGCGGCTCGACGCGCGCCACGACTGCCGCGCCGCCGAGGGCCTCGCGCAGTTCGCTCTCGATTGCCGCGCCCAGTTCGCGTCCGGCGCGGATGGACATTTTCGGATCCACCAGCAGCCGCAGTTCCACGAACTGCTTCGAGCCGCTGAGGCGATAGCGCACCTGGTCGTAGGCGATGATGCGTTCCGATTCGACGGCTTTGTCGAGGAGGCTGCGCAAGGGTGGATCGATATCGCGCTGCTGTTCATCCGTCAGGCCGGAGATGGATTTCCAGAGCATCTTCCAGCTCACCCAGAGGACGAGAGCCGCGACGACGAGTGCGACGATCGGATCAAGCCATTGGAGGTCAGTCGCGCGGATGATGACGAGGCCCAGGATCACCCCCAGCGATGAAGCGGCGTCGGTGAGCAGGTGCTTGCTCTGTGCCCACAGCAGCAGGCTTTCAAGCGATCGACTCTTTATCCAGAGCCAGCCCGCGCCGGCGACCATGGCGATCGCAACGACGACGAGTCCCCAGATGCCGGTGCCGAGCTTGTCGAGCTGCGGCGGCGGGTCCTCAAATCCGAAGAGCCGCCAGAGGCTGAGGTATCCGATGAACAAGCCGATCGAAAGAATGATCCAGCCTTCCAGGCCGATGGCAAGGAACTCGCCGCGCGGCTGCGCGGCCTCGTCGCGATCGCTCGGTCGATGCGTGGCCCAGGAGCTGTAGATCATCACCAGCGTGGAGACCATCGTGACCACCGTACTCAGGGCATCGGCGAGCACGGCGATCGAGTTGGTCAGGCGGAAGAAGATGTACTTGGTCAGCGCGAGCACGACGGCGGCGAACAGCACCCGCCGGGAGGTGTCGCGGATTTCCATCAGTTGCATCGATCGGCTGACATTACTCATCGCGGGGATTGTAGCCGCGGAGATGGTCCTTCCGGGGCACCGCCAACAAATGCTGATACCCTGTGGCCCGCCAAGGCTCCCGCGGCAGGGACCGGGGGACCGAGCGGCGTGAGTGCCGAATGGATCGCGAGACCTGCTGATGTCCGTTCAACCTTCCAGCGCTGAGGGCAACCGTCCGTTCTACCACCGGGTCGAATCGATCCGTGGCATCGGTGCGCTGTTGGTTGCGGCCTTTCATGCCACAGGCATGTCCATCAACGGCATGGCGCTGCTCCCGCATGTCGCCTGGCCCGATGCAACCACATTCCAGAATGTCATCCGCAAGATCGGCACCGTGCTCATTCCCGGACACGCGGCCCTTCTGGTCTTCTTCGTCATCAGCGGCTTCGTCCTCCGCCTTTCCCTTCAGCACGGCCCGCAGCGCAAGGCACCCATGAGCGGAAAGTTTTTCATCGGCCGGCTGTTCCGCTTCTATCCGATCGTCATTGCCGGCGCCCTTCTGGCGGCTGCGGTGTCATTGGTCGGGATCGGGCCTGCGTGGGCTTTCAACGCCGGCGAACTCATCGCCAACTGCTTCCTCCTTGATGTATCGCTCAATCCGCCGCTGTGGGCCCTTCAGCTCGAGCTTCTGATGGTGCCGGTGATTCTTCTTTTCTTTCTCATCGAGCGCAGGCTGGGGCCGGGCGCGGTCTTCATCATTGCGATCATCACCACGGGGCTCGCGTTCGCGCCGGGGTGGGCGTACTTCAGGCCGCTGTCGCAGAATATGTTCGCCTTCGCGCTGGGCATGGTCGTGCCCACGCTGGGCCGGGAGTTCGTCGGCCGGTTCACGGCGAAGCAGGCGAATCTCTGGATTCTCGCATCGGTTCTCACCCTTTTCGCGACCGGGCCGTGCCTGGGCATCTATTCGCAGTATTCGACGATGATCGAAGGCTGGGTCGGCTTCGCGCTGGTCGCTTTCGCGACGTACCGGCAGGATGTGAGCGTGATGAAAAGTCTGGACAACCGGGCCCTGCGAATGCTCGGCTCGGCTTCGGGCAGCTATTACGTGCTGCACATGTCATGGCTCTATGTCCTGGTCTACTTCATGGCCATGCTGGTGCCCGCCGGGTGGAGTCAGAATGCGCCCGCGCTGGTGGGAATCGCGGTCATTCTCGCATGTCTGATATTGCTGATCCCGGTGGCGCTGCTGTCGTACAAGCTGATCGAAGTGCCGGGCATCGGGCTGGGTCGAATGCTGTTCAAACGATTGGGGCTTGATGGCCGCGCGGAGAAAGAGAAGCATGCGGCGGCAGCGGAGACTGCGCCGGTGGAGGTGACGGCTGCGTCGCCAACGAAGTAGTGCTGCATGGTGGCATGGGCAATGCAGTCCACCGGGGGACGGCGCTAGCCCATGTGGATGACCTGTGACCCACGAGACAGGCCGGCTTCGCGAACCGCGATCAACTCCGCCACTCCACCTCACGCGGAAGTCTTACCCGCTGCTTTGCCATCCGTTTCCGCGAAGCTGCGCCAGTACTTCAAAGGCACCAGGCTGATGGCCATGATGGCGAGTTGCGAGACGACGAAGACGTAAATCCAGAACACCGCCGAGTCCATGAAGCCATACGAGTGAAGGCCCGCGCCCAGTTGATTGGTGCCGAACCAGGACCAGGTGGTGACGATGTTGCCGAAGACGGCGAGGGTGGCCAGGCCGCGGGCTTTGATCAGGCCGCCCCAGCGTGCGTGGAGGATGAGGGCGTTCCAGATGACGATCATCAGCGCGCCGTTCTCTTTCGGATCCCATCCCCAGAACCGGCCCCAGGACTGGTCGGCCCAGATGCCGCCCAGGACGGTGCCGACGAAGCTGAAGAGCATGGCGAAGCAGATCACGCCGTAGATCATGCCGGTGAGGACTTTGCCGATGGTCTGCGGCTTGCGCGGCGTGCCTGCCTTGTGCCCGGCCGCACCGGCCATGGCGCGCGCCGCGATGACGCCGCCGACGCTGCCCATCGCCGCCGCGACTCCACCTGCAAGTCCGATCGCCAGTCCCGGATCATCCTTCGAAAGCGTCTTGGTACACAGTCCCGCGAAGATATAGGCAATGCCCAGGGCTCCGGCGAGGAACGTCGCCGCGTAGCCGATCGTCACCGTCGTCACGTGCGTCGCCAGCCAGAAGTTGGTGTCGAGCACGGCCTGCATCTGGGCGAGCGTGTCGCCTTCGATCTCGCGCAGGTTGACCGCGACGATGGAGGTGCATCCGCCGATCAGGCAGGCCACCGCGGAGCCGATGCCCAGGCGCGTGAACCATTCCAGAACGAACACGCCGAGCATGACCACCCAGCCGATGAACAGCGCCGAGCCGTAGAGGTTGGTGACGAAAACGAACGGGCGGTCCATCAGGTACATGCGGCCGAGCAGGCCGAAAGTGTAGGCGATGGAAACGACAGCGAGCATGCCCGTCGCGCTGTTGCGAAGGGAGCGGGCCCAGTCCGGGTCATGTCCCATGAGCCAGGAGAAGGCCACGAACAGGAACGCGAAGACAAAGAAAATGCCGACGGAGCCGAAGACATCGACCTGGTTGAACTTCAGTTCGAACTGGGTGCGGTTGAAATCCCCGGGAAAGGTGCGCTCGAAGCGTGTCTGGTAGGCCGTGACGCCTGCGTTGAACTCCGCCACATTGCCCTTGGCGTAGGCCATGAGCGTCTCTTTCAACATCGTGAATTCTTCGCTGTAGAAACCCTTCCCATCAGCCTGGGCGGCGGCATCGGGGAAGGTCCGCCAACCGTCGCCCTTCTTCGCCGGCGGAATCCAGTAGGGCTTGTGCCCCTGGGCGAAGATCATGTACTGAATCAGGTCGTTGCGCAGGTCGGTCACGGCCTTCTGATAGGCATCCATTTCCTTGGAAGGCTTGCCTTGCAGGGCTTTCACTTCCTGTTCGAGCTTGTCGAAGTTGCCTCGGAACTCGTCGATGGCGTAGCGCAGGTTGCCCGGGCGCGAAGGCAGGCCCATCAGTTCCAGCACGCGATCGTGTTCGATGCGGAACACGCGATGCGACTCGCCCTTGCCCTGATCGACTATGGCATCCGCCAGCCAGATGATCGCCGGTTCGTTCGCCGCGCTCATGGCGGAAACGAAATCAGGAAACGCCCGGCTCAAAAGCTGGCGATTCAATTCGAGCTCGTCAGGCCGGGAGTAGAACGGCTTCTCCTTGGACTTGTTCTCCACGCTCTTGCGGTAGTCGTCGAACACCTTCAACTGAGCCCGGTCTTCGGTTGAAAGCTCGATGCTCTTGAAGCTCGCTTCATCGTAGAACGGCGTGAAGTGAACCTTCCGGTCGCCATCGGGCCGAAGACTGTCGCGCACGGCATGGAGCCAGCGCAGATCGTTGTCGATCAACTCATTCATCGTCTCCACCAGGTCATACTTCATCTGCGGCGTTACGTCCGTGGCCATCGCGGCAGTCGTGACCGTGGCGCGCTGTTCCTCGCTCATGACCGACCAGAGGTGCTGGGCAACCGGCAGCGCGGTGCTCGACTTCCCTTCGAGCAGCGCTTTGGCCAGACCCTGATAATTCTTCACCTGCTGGGGGCGGAGCCAGACGTTCTTGAAGGTCGTCTTCTTGCTGATGGTCAGGAGCGTGTTGCGGGCGAGTGAATCCAGCGGCTGAATGCGGCCGTCCGCGGAGACGGGGATGCGCGAGAAGGCCGTCAGATCCATCGGACCCGGCAAGGACGCGCTGATCAGCTTGCTCAGGAGATAGCCCACCGTCAGGGCGATCACCAGAAAGGGCAGGGCTTTCTTCAAACCGTTCATATCGACCTCCGCACGAATCGGATCAGATGCAGAATGAAATGGAAGGTCATGCCCAGCGCGACCATCGTGCAGCCGATGTAGGGAATGAGGTAGCCCGGGTTGCGCACGACCTGGAGAATCGTGCCGGTATCACCCGGCAGAAACGCGGACTGGAAGAAGGTTTCACCGCGATAGCGGAACGGCTCGTTCATCTTGATGTGAACCTTGCGGCCGTCGGGATGATCCTCATCGAAGAGCAGAATGTCGCTGGAGAAGTTGCGGGCCTTCTCGGTGCCGGTGAACTTGTCGTGGCGGAACTCGGCGAGGTAGATCGAATAAGGCTTGTACTCGCGGGCGAACTGAAGGTTGATGTCGTAAACCTTGCCGCCGAGGTTGATGTCTTCGTAGTAGTCCGAACCCGCGGAGATGCGGACGGAAAAGAGATAGGTGCCGATCGGCTGCCGGGTGGTGCGGTCGATGAGCGTGATGTAGGCACTGGGAACATCGGCGCTGGCTTCGCCATCGACGCCGGTGCCGACCTTCGCCGCATGGGCGACGTACTCCGCGCCGATCCGGCCTTTGGTTGCGGGAGCCTTCGCCACCGGGCCGCCCATTCGCTCAAGTGTTGAGTTGGGCATGTAATCATCCACGCGAAGGATCACCGGCAGACGTTTGTCATCGATATCCGTCTTCGTCTCGGCTGCTTCGATCAGCATCCACTCGGGCACGACGATGACATCCTGTCCGCCTTTGTCGTTGATGGTGCGCAGCGCCATCTCGGATGATTCGAGGTCATACACGTAGTTGGAGGTGCCTTGCTGGGGAATCTCCATGCGGCCTTCGACGGCTCCCAGCCCGGTGACGGCTTCGTTGATGAGCAGGACGATGACGCCGGCATGAAGGAGTACGATGCCGGTGCGTTTGCGATAGAGCAGGAAGCTGGGAAAAGCGAGCACCACCAGGCCGACGAGACTCAGGTTGAACACATCCCAGAACGGCAGCGGGTGTTCGAGCGGCCAGATGGACTGCGTGGCGGCGAGGATGGCGTAGAAGACGATCCCGCCGCCGATGATGGAGCCGATGACGCCGAAGATGAGTTGATTGCCGCGGGCGGCGATTTTGAAGCGGATGGAGTGGGCGGCGATGAGATTGACGATCATCAGGCCGCCGAGGATGTAGCCGCCGGGGAAGGGGACCTCCAGTGCCTTGCCGGTGTCGCTGATAAGCCCCCAGTCGCGTGCCCATTCATCGCGCATGAAGACCTGGAGCTCGATCCAGGCGATGGGCGTGCGGAAGTAGGTGTCCATCACGGTCCAGATGCCGTAGTCCACCTGGGCGAGAGTGCCCGCCAGGACGAGGAACATGCCCAGGGCAAAGAGCACGACGGTGAGCTTCAGCGACGCCAGCGGCGTGAGAAGCTTCTTGATGGTCTCCCACGTCGCGCTCTTTTCGACCCATTGGGGCTGCGGCCCTTCATCGCGCGGGGCATCCTTGCGCGGGTCGGACCCGGGACCGCGGCCGAGAGGTTTGGAATCACTGCGGCTCATTGTGGCTCCTGGTATCGCACCGACTGAAGGAACGCGCCGAAGGCGTCGCGGTTCTTGCCCACCAGTTCAGCCGGTCCTGAGAGTTTATAGAAATAGATGTAGCCGCCGACCAGTTGCATCACGCCGATGACGCGCTGCCCGCCTTTGTCGGCCGGGCCGGTGTAGTCAACGAAGAAGGCGTGGCCGCCATCGATTCTGACCGTGGTGAGGTACTTGCGCTCGGACGCGTCGAGCGACATATCGTTTTCGTACGTTTCGCGCGTCGCCGGTTCGAGACCGACCTGCTGGCGCCAGCGGTTGAAGTTGGCGACGGGGTCGGACGATTGGCCGCCCTGATTGGGCAAGGGGATGACGGTCATCTCCGCCGTCGCATCGCCTTCGGTCATGTTGAAGCCGGCCATGCGCATGGTTCCGGCCTGCAACTCCTGCTTCACCCAGCCTTGCGGTACTTCATAGACAATCTGCGGCGGCGTGGAAGGCGCGGGCGGACGAGGATCGACAACAGGGGGGTGCCCCGGGGGCTGCCCCGGGTGCGTCGGCCCCATGCCTGAGTCGCCGCCGCCGGGGCCGACCATGTCCACCAGCGTCGCGGGCTGACCGTCGACGGTGATGGTGGTCGTCATGTCAGCAAGCTGCGCGGGGGTGAGGTTCTTCAGGCCGATCTGTCCCGACCAGCGTTCGAGGTTGGCCATGACGCCGCCCACATCGCCGGGGAAGCGGAAGACGGTGATCTCCTGCGCGTGAGCCGCAGGGCCGACGGTGATGGTGGCGAACCGCATCTCATTTCCCCCTGCCTGCTGCTGCCAGCCTTGCGGCAGCGTCCAGCGCGGCAGGGACATCGATCGGTCCTGCTCATCCGTCACGATCTGAAACTTGATCGAGCTGATGAAGCGGACGAAGGCATCGTACTCCGTGGACACCAGCGCGGTCGGTCCGGTGAACTTGAAGACCCAGGAGGCATTGTCGTGCGGAATGATCGCCCCCAGGAGCCGCACGGCCGCGGCGTTGCCGGACGGGGGCGCGGCCGTCTTGCCGGGGCCCTTGGTCACGGCAACGGTGGGCTGGACCGGCTTGGGCACGGTGTAGGTGCGGACATCCTCCTTCGGGCCGCAGCCTGCCAGTAGGCAGAGCGAGGCGAGAAGAAGGGTTGCCATGAAGGAGATTCGCGAGGTTTTTGCAGTCAGCACAGGCATCTCTAAGAAGGATTGAAGGTCGCAAGGTTTCCGGTACGCCCGGCGGCGGTGGTGCGTTCACCCGGTGGAAATAGTAGGCGTTATTAGGGGCGTAACCGGGGGCGGGCCTTTATGAGAGTCAGGGCAGACCGACCATGATACCGGCATCCGGCCGAATGCAGTCGCGGCAACCTGTCGCAGGGCGGACATCCGGCTCCCCTCCCTCCCAGGGAGGGGCTGGGGGAGGGTCGAGCGAACACGTTCCGATGATCGCGTGTGCAAAGAAGTCCACCGGATACCGTGCGCCCGACCCTCCCCTAACCCCTCCCTCGGAGGGAGGGGAATCAGCGCCGGGCCACGCCTCACCTGAAAAATCCGGCTAAACGGATTAAAGTTTGCCCTCCCCACGTTGGCGATAACAATCTAAAGGTTAGAATGAGAACCCACCCCTAATGGCCGCGATGGCCATGCAGTTCAGAGAGGTCCACCCCATGACGTCTGCCACACAGGAAGGGAAAGCTGTCAAGCCCCTTCGTCCCCTTGAGTCGGCTGTCATCTTCTTCGCTGGCGATTCCGGTGACGGCATGCAGTTGGTCGGCACCCAGTTCACCGACACGTCTGCAATATTTGGTAATGATGTCGCCACCTTTCCCGACTTCCCCGCCGAAATCCGCGCCCCAGCCGGGACGGTGCCGGGCGTCTCGGGCTTCCAGGTGAACTTCTCCTCCAAAGACATTCACACGCCCGGCGATGAAGTCGATGCCTTGATCGCCATGAACCCCGCCGCGTTCAAGGCCCATATCAACGACGTCAAAACCGGCGGCATCGTCATCGTCAACGAATCCGAATTCGAAAAGGTCAACCTGCGCAAAGCCGCGTACCCCGAAGGCTACAACCCCATCGATGATGAGAAGTACGCCCGCAAATACCGCCTCTATAAAGTCCCCATCACCCGCCTCAACGAGGATGCCCTGAAGGAAACCGGCCTCGGTGCCAAAGACGCCGGCCGCTGCAAGAACATGTGGTCGCTCGGCCTGATCTTCTGGCTCTACGACCGCTCGCTCGACGTCACCGTCAACTACCTCGAAACCTACTTCGGCAAGCTGAAGAAAAAGCCCGAGATCGCCGAGGCCAACATCAAAGCCCTCAAGGCCGGCTACTTCTTCGGCGAGACGGCTGAGATCTTCACCGAGCACTTCAAGATCGATCGCGCCACCGTCGCGCCCGGTGAGTACACCAAGATCACCGGCAACGAAGCCCTCGCGATGGGCCTTGTCGCCGCGTCCAAGCTCTCGGACAAAACGCTCGTCTACGGTTCGTATCCCATCACGCCCGCGTCTTCGATTCTTGAGTATCTCGCGGGCATGCGGCACTTCGGCGTCAAGACCGTGCAGGCGGAAGACGAGATCGCCGCCGTGTGCGTCGCCATCGGCGCTGCCTACGCCGGGCAACTCGCCATCACCGGCACCAGCGGGCCCGGCCTTTGTTTGAAGGCCGAAGCGGTGAACCTCGCCATCGTCGCCGAGCTTCCGCTGGTCATCGTCAATGTCCAGCGCGGCGGGCCTTCCACCGGCCTGCCCACCAAGACCGAGCAGAGCGATCTTCTGCAAGCGATGTACGGCCGTAACGGGGACAGCCCGCTGGTCATCGTCGCTCCGCAGTCGCCGGCGGACTGTTTCAACATCGCCATCGACGCCTGCCGCATCGCCATGCAGCACATGGTGCCGGTGATCATTCTGACGGATGGTTACCTCGCCAACGGTGCGGAGCCTTGGAAGATTCCTGATCACAATTCGTACAAGACGTTCAAGATCAATCACGACATCAACCCCGAGAACTTCCAGCCTTACCGCCGCGATGAAAACTTCACCCGGCCCTGGGCTGTCCCCGGTACGCCCGGCCTCATGCATCGCCTCGGCGGCCTGGAAAAGGCCGACGTCACCGGCAACGTCAACTACGACCCGGCCAACCATCAGCGCATGACCGACCTGCGCCACGCCAAGGTCGCCAAGGTCGCCGACGACATCGGGCCGCTCAATGTCCGCGGCGATGAGACCGGCGACTTACTGGTGCTCGGCTGGGGCGGCACGTACGGGTCGATCATTTCAGCCGTGGATAAAGCCCGCGCCGCAGGCAAGAAAGTGTCCTCCGCGCACCTGCGATATTTGAACCCGATGCCGCGCAACTTGGGCGAAGTCCTGCGCAGCTTCAAGAAGGTGCTCATCCCCGAACTGAACATGGGCCAGCTCCGCCTGCTCATCCGCGGCAAACACCTGATCGACGCCCGCGGCCTGAATAAGGTCCAGGGCAAACCGTTCCTCGTCGAGGAAATCGAACAGGCGATTGATCTCATGCTCACAGACCAATGGCCCGCTGATCGTGAATTCATCATCCCGCGCGAGCATAAGGTGAGCCCGAATGATCCACCCGTGACGCCGACGAAGGCGGGCAGCAATGGCAACGGCGAAGGGTGAGTCTGACTCCCCTCCCTCTTAGGGAGGGGCTGGGGGAGGGTCGGGTCAACGCATCACTAAAAAGCCAGGTTGCGAAACAGACGCCCACACAAGAATCGACCTCATGCCCAACAAGGAGCTGAAACTCGATGACGACGTTGATCTGGTGATTGGCCCATTGCCCCCTTTGACCGACGAGGACCGCGCGGAGATAAGCCGCGCCCTCGCTGAGAACAGACAAAGGCCCGGATACGCTGAGGCCGTCAAGGAACTTCACCAGACCATCGAACGGATCGAGCGCGCCGCGCCGCCGCCCGGCGATCCAAGAAGAAAGCAGGCTAACGCGCTTCATCCCATACATAAACACCGACCGAACCCGCAACGACAATGATCACACGCCGCACATTTCTCGAAACTTCTGCCCTCGTACTCGGCGCGACTGCCTTGCCCGCCATCGGGCAGGCCGACAAGCCGCGCAAGACTGTCCTGTTGCAATGTGCCTGGGCGACGAAGAACATCGGCGACATCGGCCACACGCCGGGCACCTTGCGATTTCTTGAACAGTATCTTCCCGAGGCCAACGTCATTCTCTGGGCTGCCAGCACCAATGCAGAGGTGGACGCGATGCTCAAGAAGCGATTCCCGAAGGTGGAGGTCGTCAAAGGTTCGCTCGGCGAGAAAGATGGAGCCGTTCAGAACGCGATTGGTCGCAGCGACTTTTTTCTTCGCGGGCCGGGCATGGGGCAAAGCACGGATTTCATGGCCTACTGCCGCAAGATTGGCAAACCCTGGGGCCTTCAAGCTCAGTCCTATTTCCCCGACATGGTCACCGGCCCCGGCGCTGAGGGCCGCATCGCCCTGCTCAATAGTGCCGCCTTTATCTATTGCCGCGAAACCAAGACGATTCAGACACTCAAGGCTGCCGGGGTCAAACCGCCTGTGCTCGAGTTCGCGCCCGATGGCTGCTTCGGCATCGATGTCCGCGATGATGACAAGGCAATCGCCCGCATGAAAAAGCATGGCCTCGAAGAAAAGAAATTCATCACCATGCAGCTCCGCACCCATTCGCCGACCAGCCCTGGCGTCGACGACAAGCGTCCGCAGAAACTCAACCCGCTCAACCCGACGCCGCAGAATATTGCCGACGATACCCGCCGCGCGAAGGTGTATCAGGATCTTATTGCCATGTGGGTCAAAGAGACCGGCTGGAAAGTCGTCATCGCGCCCGAGGTTTATAAGGAGATGCAATACAACAAGAAGTTCATCTTCGATCCCCTGCCTGATGATCTGAAGAAACACGTGGTGAACTTCGACGAGTTCTGGAACGTGGATGAAGCCTGCTCCTTCTACGCCCGCGCTCACACTGTCATCTGCCACGAGCCGCACACGCCCATCATGGCGCTGGCTAGCGGCACGCCGATGATGCACACGTTCTCCGAGTTTCATTCCCCCAAATGCTGGATGTTCAAAGACATCGGCCTGGAAGAATGGGCTCCCGAATTCGACTCCACGCCGGCTCAGAAAATGTTCGACATCCTGATGAGCATCCACAACGATTACGCCCAAGCCCAGGCCAAAGTGAAAAAGGCGATGAACTTTGTTGAAGAACGGGCCAGGTCCCAGATGAATGTGTTAAAGCGTGTGATCGAGGCCTGATGGAAGTTCACACCGCGCAGCCTACAATATTACGCCCACGTACAATCCAGCAT
>JBBDXA010000169.1:13517-20203 GCA_040902585.1 Phycisphaeraceae bacterium | reverse complement strand
GAATTCCCTCATCGGCCTGCTGCTGACGTTGGTGGTTCTGGCGGCGGACTGGAACGGTGGGGACGGCACGCTGGGCCCGATGGAGCGGTGGCTCTTTGACATCCGCGCCAGGCAGTGTCAGTACTTCTCGCCTCCGCCGACGGACAAGCTCGTCCACATCAACATCGACGACACCTCGCTGCAACTGATCGGCCAGTGGCCCTGGAAACGGACGCTGATCGCGAACATGGTACGGGAGATGGACCTGGCCGGAGCGGCGGCGATCGGGTTCGACGTGCTGTTCGCCGAAGCGGAGCCGATGGATCACACTCCTTTGGACGCAAAGGTGGATCATCTGGAATTGCGTCCGCCGCGACCGCCGCTGGTGCTCATGTCAGGGCGGTTCGAGCAGATCGATCACAACCTGAATTTCGCCAACGCGGTTCGCGCCTTCGGGAAGGTGATGCTGCCGGCCAGCTTCAAGAACGTGAGCGACATTCCGCCTTTGGAGAACGCCATCGCCCGCATCCTGATCGACGACCTGACGCTGGATCAGGATCAGGTGCGCGACCGGCTCAAGGAGCAGGGTCACACCTGGGCGACGCAGCAGGACCTGGCCAGCGCCTTCCGCGCCGGCCGCAACCTCGCGATGTACACGCGCATCGCCCGGACCATCCGCAATCATGCCGAACGTCAGGAGGGACAGGGCCTGGCACCGGGTCAGAGTGATGAAGCCTTCCTCCCCGCGCAGGCGGCCCTGGATTTTTTCGCGCTGCCTTACTGGGTCCACATTCCGCGGAGGCCGCTGGCGACGGAGGAGGAAGTCATCGCCGAGATATTCGGCAAGCGCACGGACGTGGCCGACAAACTCCCACCGGGACAGTTGCGAACCTACTACAACCTGGCGACTTCGTTTTATCACCTGCGCCGCCTGTCGCGTCCCCTGCCGCCGGGCCTTCCGCTGATCCTGCCCGTGCAGCAGAACCTGGCGCCGGTGCCTTCGCTCAGCGAAGCGATCAGTTCCACCAGCTTCGTGGACTACAACGGAGATCAGGACGGCGTGGTCCGCACCGTTTCACTCTGGCAGGAGTGCGAAGGCCGGCTGTATCCGCAGTTCGCGCTCATGCTCGCCTGCGCGACGCTGGGCGTGGACATCAACAAGATCGAGCTCACGCCCGACACGATGGTCCTTCCGCTGCCCGACGGCACGCGACGCGTGATTCCTGTTTTCAATCATTACGTCAAAGGGGCCGGCTTCACCTGCGGCATGCACATGTATGTCCCGTGGTTCGGCAGCACGCAGGAGCATGGCTGGGTGACCATGTTCGACTTCGGCCGGTATCAGGAGGGCAAGCAGCAACTGCCTGCCTTCATCATCTGGCAGGTGCTCGAAGCGGAAGACCGCCTGCGCCGCAACGTGGATCGCATGACGATCGCCCTGAAGCAGATCCTCAAGTGGGTGGCGGACCACGAGATAGGCCCGATGGAGCGCAATCCGCCGACGATTGACGACCTGCGGTCGCTCGTGGATCGCATCGAAAAGCTCTACAAAGTCGACCCCGACACGAAGGCCGATGAAGTTTCCTCCGCCACCAGCGGATTGCACACGGCGAGCCAGAAGGAGATCGATGAGGTTCTCTCCACCTTGCCCGACGACCACCGCCTGGACATGACTCTCACGATCGAAGCCGCCCGCATTCTGCCCCGGCTGGCGGAGGAAACATTGCGGTTGAAGGATTCGCTCGATCGTCAGCGGCAACGGCTCAGGGCCGACCTGGAAGGCCGCGCCGTCATCGTCGGATGGACCGCGGTGGGAAGGCAGGACGTGGTCTCGACCAGTTTGTATTCGAGCACCCCCGGACCGCTGGTGCATGGCGTGCTCTTCAGCGCTTTCATGACCGGCGACTTCTGGACCAAGCCTTCGCCCTGGATCACCCGCGCCATCACGCTCGTGATGGGCATCGCCATCACCGCCATCGTCATCGTCCTGAGCCCGTTCAACGCCCTGCTCATCTGCCTGATGATGGGCGCGCTGTACGCCGTATTCAACGGCGTCTTCCTCTTTGATTATCACAACCTCGTCATCGGCGCGGCCGGGCCCCTGCTCACCATCGCTGTGGTCTACATCGGCTGCACGCTCGTGCGCTTCATCGTCGAACAGGCGGCGCGAAAGCACATCGAAGGCAAGTTCCGCAGCTACGTCGATCCCGCCCTGGTGAATTACGTCATCGAGCACCGCGAGAAGGTCCGGCTCGACGGGCAGGTGCGCGAGATGAGCGTCGTCTTCACCGACCTGGCGGGCTTCACCACGCTCAGTGAAAAGCTCCAGGAGCGGACCGTGCCCATGCTCAATGACTACATGGGCCGCATGGTCAAGCTCATCCGCGACGAGTCCAAGCCGTTCGACCGACGCGGTCTTCTGAACAAGTTCCTCGGCGACGGCATCATGTTTTTCTTCGGCGCGCCGTACGACAATCATCTGCATGCGATCGATGCTGTGTCCACGGTGCTGCGCATGCAGAACGCGATGGTGGAGTTCAACGATCACTTGAGCTCGCAAGGACTGCCATCGGTGAAGATGCGGGCAGGCGTGGCGACGGGACGCATGGTCGTGGGCAACGCAGGCTCCATCGACGCGGCTGACTACACCGTGCTGGGCCCCGTCGTGAACTTCTCCGCACGACTGGAAAGCGCCAACAAGGCGATGGGCTCGCTCGTGCTCATCAACGCCCGCGCCGCTGAACTGTGCAGGGAACTGTTTTTGCTTCGACCGGTCGCCAAGCTCCAGGTCGTCGGCGTCAGCGCGGGCGAGATGGTCTACGAGCCGCTGTGCTACCGCGAAGATGCCGGTGCCAAGCAGAAGCTGCTGGTGAAGCTGACGCAGCAGATGGTCGACACCTTCACCAAGGGCGATTTTGACGCCTGCCTCGGCCGCGTCGCGGAACTGGATGTGAACTTCGGCGCGAGCAAACTGACGCTGCTGTATCAGATGGAGTGCGAGCAGTTGAAACGCAAGCCGCGCTCCAGTTTTGACGGGACGATTGTGCTGACGGAGAAGTAGCTCGTCACTGCCAGGGGCCTACGGCCCGCCGAGGCGAGCGTGATGCCTCTGGAGGCTCTCATCAAGAAGCTGCGGATTGACCCAGAAATCAGTGCATTTGATGCGGTCATACGCGATTGCGAGGTCGATCAATCCCAAGTCGGCCGCACGTTCCAGTATGCCGACAGTCCCGACCACGGCGATCCCGCGCTCCGATGCAACCTTGCGACCTGCTCGTTCGTCTATGACCAGAAGGTCAGCTTTGAGTTCGACTGCAAGCCTGATCGCCGAAGTTTCGCCTGCATGCAGACCGGCAATTCTCTCAATCACCGCAGGGTCCCGAATTTCAAGCCAGTCCGGCTTCAGTCGAATGAACTCCCTCACTGCCGCCGGCCGATTAAGTGCCGCAAGTTCATCCGAAACCTGAGAGGGGATCAAGAGTCTGCCGAACAGTCGCGGCAGGACGTCCACGTGGCCGATGTTGACCAGAACAATCAACGGCGAACTGTCCGCCACGACGATCATGCTTCGCGTGATCGATCAGGAGTACCGAGGACTCGATCGAGGGTCGATCGGTCCGCCTCCAGTTCAGATGAGGTGACACTGCCCTCAAACACCTGATGCTCTTTCAAAAAGGCATTCGTCTCATGGCGATCCAACCCCAAGGCCTCGCTCAGTTGACGATGCGTGACGCGTCCCTGGCGGAACAGGTCAATCAGAAAGGCCTGGCGCGCGGCATTGCCCACGTCAACGCCACCTGATTGCAAGGCGGCTTCAATATTCGGCGGGATTTCAAAAGAGACAGTCATTTCATGCACACCATACAGGGGTGAATCGCCCGGCTGACTACTTCGACAACTCAAGGAACACATACCGCGGCGTGTCGCCGTCGAGCACGCTGATGCGCACGCCCTTCTCAAGGTCGTGCTTGCCCAGTTCCGCTATGAACTGCTTCACGTTCGCCACCGGCTTGCCCTGCACATCGACGATCACCTGCTGCACGCGCATGTCCGCGGCCTCGGCGACCGAGCCGGCACGCACCTTCGTGACGATCACGCCCGGCACGAACTTAACGCCCAGACGAAGGGCCGTCGCCTCAGCAAAGTCTTCCACGTCAATGCCAAGCTTGCCCAGCGTCTTGCTGCCATCGTCCGCGCCTGGCGGCGTCGTACCCGGCGTGATGCGGGCGATTGCCGCGGCGTCAGGCTGTTCGCCGACGACCAGATCGATCGTGACCATCTTGCCCTTGGTGTCGGAAGGTTTCTCCAACCGGTACATATCGACCGCCACCTTCGTGCCGGGCTTCAGCGACGCGACGTAGTTGCGAAGCTCGTCGGCCGTGGTCACCTCCACGCCGTTCACTTTGGTGACGATATCGCCGCGCAGCATGCCCGCCTTCGCGCCCGGGCTGCCTTCGATCGGCTGCTCCACCAGCACGCCTTTGCCCTCGAACCCGAAGCTGCGCCCAAGCTGCGGCGTCAGGTCGCGAATGAACACGCCCAGGTAGCCGCGGCTGACCTTGCCGCTCTCGATCAGTTGCTCCGCCACGACCTCGACCATCTTGATTGGAATGGCAAAGCCCAGACCGTTGTACGCGCCGGTGCGGCTGGCGATGGCGGTGTTCATGCCGACCACTTCGCCGTAGATATTCGTCAGCGGGCCGCCGGAGTTGCCGGGGTTGATCGCCGCATCCGTCTGAATGAAATTCTCATAGCCCTGGGCCCCGCGCAGGATGCCAAGCTGCCGGCCCTTGGCCGAGACAATGCCCTGGCTCATGGAAAAGTCGAAGCGGAACGGCGAGCCGAAGGCGAAGACGATCTCGCCCTGATCCACCGGTTCCTTGGCGCGGCGGGCGTGGAGCAGATCATCACCCTTCACCTTGACCACCGCCACATCCGTCTTCGTATCCACGCCGACGACCGTCGCGTCGCGCTCCGAGCCGTCGTAGAAGCGGACCACGATCCGGTCCGCCCCGTCGACCACGTGGTTGTTCGTGATGATGTGGCCCTTGGTGTCGTAGATCCAGCCTGAGCCGCTGCCGTACTGTTGCGGCACGTCGTAGTCATCGAACTCTGACTTGTCCTTGGGCCGACGGTTCGGCGGCAGGAGCGGGAGCCGCTCCTCGGGAATACCGCTGGTGGCGGCGTGGCGTTTGCTGTAGACCGTGATGCTCACCACGCTCTTCTCCACGATACGGGCGACGTTCTTGAACGCCTCGCTCAGGTTCGCCAGCGATACGTTGGCCTTCTGATTCTCCATGACCTGAAAAATGCGGGCATCGTAGTACTCATACGCCAGCTTGCGGGCGAAGTGAGGACCGGCAACGAGGACGCAGAGAACGGTCGCCAGCAGCGCGATCGTGGGGCCGTACCATTTTACTCGATTCATCGAAGGACTCCTTTGAGCATCGGATCAACACGTCGGTATTAGGGATGTCGAACCAATCGTAGGCCGGATGCACAATTCGCATCTCACAGCGCGGTCAACGGGCCCGATAAGGCGGCATCGCGCACCGGCGCGACGCCACTCTATATGGTACGCATGACGAAGGCGGATTTGTTCACCGCTTGCGAGAAGGTGGCTCCTATCATGGAGCGTTTCACCCGTTTCTGCTAAAACGCTCCCATGACCGCGACGCCTGCCTCCACCACCGCAACGCCCACAAAGTCCGAGCCCGATGTCTCCATCGACCTCGCCGGCCTGAAGCTCGCCAACCCGATGATGACCGCTTCGGGCACCTGCGGCTACGCCTGCGAATACGGCGACTACATGGACATGTCCCGCCTCGGCGCGTTCGTCACCAAGAGCATCTCCCCCGACCCGCGCAAAGGCAACGAGGCCTACCGCATCGTCGAGACCCGCGGCGGCATGCTCAACGCCATCGGCCTGGCGAACGTGGGCCTGGAAGCTTTTCTCGCGGAAAAACTGCCGCAGCTCAAGAAGATGCGCGAAACAGGACCGCGCATCATCGTTAATGCCGTGGGACATACGATCGATGAATACGTCGCCTGCGCCGGTCGCCTGTCGCAGGAAGAGACGGTGGATGCGATCGAACTGAACGTGTCGTGTCCGAACGTGAAAGACGGCCTCGTCTTCGGCACCAATCCGCCGCTGCTCAAAGAGCTGATCACACAGGTGCGCAAGGCGATGCGGAAGGCTTGCCGGCTCATCGTGAAACTCTCGCCCAACGCCGGTGACATCTGCGGCACCGCCCGCGCCGCCATCGAAGGCGGCGCCCAGGTCCTGAGCATGATCAACACCTTCAACGCCATGGCCATCGATATTCACAAACGCAAGACGCGCCTGGCGAATGGATCGGGCGGTCTCTCAGGACCGGCTGTGCGCCCGCTGGCGATTTACCAGGTGTGCAAGGTGTATCGCGAGGTGGCCAAGGCTGCGGGCGTGCCCATCATCGGCATGGGCGGCATTCAGTACTGGCAGGACGCGGCTGAGTTCGTCCTTGCCGGTGCGACAGGTCTGGCGGTAGGCACCGCGCTCTTCGTCGACCCCGCAACGCCTAACAAGGTGTTAGATGGTTTGAAGGCGTGGCTCGCGCAGCTCGGCGCCAAGTCGCTGAGCGATGTGGTGGGTACGGTTCAGTTGCCGGGCGATCCGCCGCCTGCGCCGTATCCGTGATTCATGGCCCGGGGGGGGGGGGGGGGGGGGG
>JBBDXA010000169.1:0-13507 GCA_040902585.1 Phycisphaeraceae bacterium | reverse complement strand
CCGAGCCAAGGTACTTCACATGATCACCACCCCACAACGTCAGACCTTCGATCTTCTCCTGGAAGAAGTCATCGACGAACTCCCCGAGCACCTGGCCTCGCTTCTGGAGGAGGTACCCGTTGTCGTCGAGGATCGCCCTTCGCGCAAGGTCATGGAAGAGATGAAGCTCGACCCGACCGTGAAATATCTGTGCGGCCTGTACTCTGGCTTTGCCATGACCCATCGCAGCGTCGAACTCAGCGGCGTCCTCCTCGACCATATCACCCTCTTCCGCGAAGGCATCATTCGCCTGGCCGGCTCCGGTCGCAGCGCGGCTCGACGATTCGGTGTCCTGCGCGAAGGGGCCAAGCACTCCGCGATGGAAGACCTGAAGGCAGAAATCCGCGTCACCCTGCTGCACGAGATGGGCCATCACTTCGGGCTCGACGAAGATGACCTTGCGGAAGTCGGCTTCGACTGAGGTCGATACCCCATTTACGGATCAATCCCTTCCGCGGTCAGATTTCCATCTGTGACGGTCCTGCCGTCTGCACCGGTCCTTCGTTGTGCGGCGGCTCGGCAAGGCCGACAATCGGGAGATCGCCTCTTCAGTCCTGTCGATGCTAGAATGGGCCTCCCCCGGCCCAGGGATGGACCAATAGATTATGGGGAAGAAACTCATCTTTCTCGCTGTGCTGGTTGTTGGTTTGGGTGCCGTAGTCGCCGTCGGCTATCAACGCGCCAGGACCACGGCCGCGAATCAGTCGGTGCCGGTCATCAAACCCGAAGTCGTGCGGGCCGCTCCGCTGGAACTGCGCTCGCATGCGACGACGGAGATTTTCTACGGCCGCATCGTCGCCAATGCGGAACTCAACATGGCCTTTCAGATCGCTGGCCGGCTCTGGTCCATCGGGCCGGACAAGGACACGCTGCTGAAAGAAAACGATGTGCTCCGCAAGGGAGACATCATTGCCCGCCTCGAACCGGATCGGTTCAAGGCGCTCGTCGATCAGGCCAGCGCCCAGACCGAAGAAGCTCACGCGGAGATGGCGGCGGCTGACGCGGTCGTGAAACAGGCACAGGCCGCGGCGGACGATGCCCTGCGCTCGTTCAGAATTCAGGAAGAACTCAGGGAAAAGAAGGCCGGCCTTCAGCGCGAATTCGATGCCGCCAAGCTGAACCTGGACGTGACCAATGCGCAGCTCGAAGCGGCCAGCGCCCGGCACGCCAAATCACTGGCGGTCTACAACGCGACCAAGGCCAACAAGGCCGTCGCCGTGGTCAACGAAAAGGACGCCACGCTCCGCTCGCCGATTGATGGCAAGATCGCGACGATTCCGCACGAGATCGGCATGATGGTTCGCCCCGGCGAAAGCGTGATGCGCGTCGTCGATCTGAAGAAGGTTAAGCTCATCATCGGTGTGGTCGAGCGCAAGCTCCCGCAGGTCACCGAAGGATTGAATGTCGAAGTGGTAGTTCAGGCGCTCACGGCCCAGGCCCAGGCGACGCGCGGCGTCGATGCCAAGGTCGCGCCGCGAAAAGGCAAAGTCACGATGGTCCCCCCTGCCGCCAATCCGGTGACCGGGCTGTTTGATGTCGAAATCGAACTGGAAAATGAGAAGGGCGAACTGAAGCCGGGCATGATCGCCAAGGCGATGATTCGGCTGCGGGAGAATCACAGCGTCATCGCGGTGCCAGCCGAGGCGGTTCGTCGCCGGGCGGGCAAGCTGACGGCCTTCTTCATCACCGAAGGCATGCCGATCGGGCTGGATATGGGCAAGCTCGGGCGCGTGGAGTTGAATGTGCCGACGCCTGTCGTGCGCCAGTTTGACCTGGGCGATGCAATTCTCGATGACGATCATTATCTGATCTTCGACCCGCCCAAGGGCGTGACGCAACTGGTGATCGAAGGCCAGACGCGCATCGCCGACGGCAGCGCGGTGATCGTGGTCAACGAGAAAGGCATCGAAGTGCGCCCGGTCACAGCGGAGAAGCCCGTGCCCAAGACAGTACCGAATCCGTCACAGTCGACGGATGCGAATCCACTTTGATGCAGTGAATGAGTGCATGGGCGGCATGGGTGGCACGGCTCGACGAGGCTTTGCGAGGAGACCCGTGCGAAGAACCCACAGTCGCCGGCACGGTTCTCGTCGCAGAGCCTCCTCGAGCCGTGGCACCCCGATCCGATACAAGCTCCCTGACGAAACCACGAATTGACTCACCATGGGAATCAGCGACTACGCAATCGACAGGCCACGGCTGGTCATCCTCGGCGCCATCATGCTGTGCGTGATGGGGCTCGCTGCCGCGCTGAGCATTCCCAAGGAGCGCGAACCGCGGGTGCGCATTCCCATCATCGTCGCGACGGTGCCCAACCCCGGCGCTCAGCCCGCGACGAACGAACGTGAAATCATCCGCAAGATCGAAGACGCCATCGGCAGCGTGTCGCACCTGAAAGAGCGCGGCGGCGTGGTCTCCGAAGCCGTCAGCGGCGCGGCTAACTTCATTTTCACTTTCGAAGACAGCGTCAACGTCGCCGACGCCCGGCACGAGATCGAGAGCCTGTTCAACCGCGTCAAGGGGCAGTTCCCGGCTGAAGCGCAGAAGGACCCGGGGCCGATCGTCAAGGACATCGCCTTTGAGGATTGGCCGGTGATCCAGATTTTTCTCGCCGGCGGGAAGGATGGCTTCGAACGCCGGCGCATTGCGGACCGGCTGAAGAAGCAGATCGGCGATGTGCAGGGCGTCTCGGGCGTCGATGTCTTCGGCGGACTCGAAGAAGAGATTCACATCGAGCTGAATCCGCACCTGATGGCGCTCTACGGCTTCACGCACGACCAGGTGGAGATGGCGGTCCGGCGGGGTAATGTCGGCGCGCCCAGCGGCTCGATCGAAACAGCAGGCGGCTCGGACACGCGCGTGGACATCAAGGCCAAGTTCGCCGATGTCACGGCCATCGCCGACCTGCCCGTGGGCCTGAGCGACGGCAAGCCGATCCGCCTGGGCGATATCGCCGCCATCGAGCGCGGGCACAAGTCGCGCACCACCATCGCCCGCTACGGCAGCGAAGATGCGGTCGTGCTGCTGGCGCGAGGCAAGACGGATATCGATGTGCTCGCCACCGCCAACGCGGTTCAGGCTGCGGTCGATCGCTTCGTCACCAACGGCGAAAACGCGGGGCTGCACGTGGGCACCGTTCGCTCGCAGGCGCGCGAGATCGGCTACATGTTCGACCAGCTCGGCGGCAGCGCGATCTTCGGCACGCTCGTGGTCCTGGGCATCCTCTGGATCGCCTTCGGCTGGCGCAACGCCGCGATCATGAGCCTGGCCATGCCCATGGCCATCCTCGCCACAGGCGCCATGATGTGGGTCGCCAAGCGCTCGATCGCGCCGGATCTGGCGATCAACAAGATGACGCTCTTTGCCATCATCCTGGTCATCGGCATGGTGGTGGACGGCTGCATCATCGTCGGTGAAAACATCTATCGCTTCCGCGAACTGGGCTACACGCCCGTACTCGCGGCCAAGCGCGGCGTGCAGGAGATCAGCAGTTCGCTTAATGGTGCATACCTCACCACGTTCGCGGCCTTTGCGCCGATGTACCTGGTCCGCGGCATCATGGGCGACTACATGTCGCTCCTTCCAACCGTGGTGCTCTTTGCGCTGTGCGCTGCCCTGCTGGTGGATCATTTTCTTCTGCCGGTGCTCACGATCTACGTGCTGAAAGTGTCCAACAAACAGAAGAAGCAGCACGGCTCGCTGCCGCAGTCGGAGACGGATGAACCGCTGACACCCGAGCAGATTGAAATCCGCAACGCCGAGCGCGTCGCGCAGTCAACCGTGTCCCGCCGCGTGTACGGCGGCCTGCTCGAGTCGGCCTTCGCCCATCGCAAGCTGGTCATCGCGGTGACGCTCGCGCTGGCGTTCACGCCGATCGCGCTGTTCTACCAGGGCTCGATCGGCGTCGAATTTTTCCCGGAGACGGACAAAGGTGTTATTGAGATCAACTTCGAGCTGCCGCTGGGCGCTTCGATGGAAAAGAAGACCGCGCGAGTGGCCGCAACGATCGAGGCGGCGGTGAACAAGGCCGTGCGCCCAGATGAATGGCTGCGGCCCAGTGCCGGGGCGATGCGCGTGCAGCCGGTGACCACCATCGGCAACCCGCAGGAACTGAACACGCGACTGGACATGGCCAGCGGCAGCGGGCCTGAATTCGGCATGGTGTACGTCGAGCTGGAACCGGCGGGCAACCGCAAACGCTCGGCGGCGCAAATCCGCAAGGCCATCGAGAAGGCTATTCCCCCGATGCCCGGCGTGATCGTGCGGTTGAGCAGCCCGAGCGAAGGTCCGCCGGCCGGGGCACCGGTCATGGTCCGAGTCCTTGCCCAGACAGACACACCGCTCGATGATCTGGCGATCCGCGCGGGTGAGATCGAACAACTTCTTCGCAGCACGCCCGGCGTGTACGACGTGACCAACGACTACCGCCTTCAGCGCGAATATTCGATCACGCCCAACCGCACCATCGCCCAAATGTTCGATGTGGACACGGCTCAGATCGCCACCGCGGTGAACGCCGCGCTGGAAGGACGACTTGCGGGCAAGGTGGACTTCGGCGCGGGCAAGGACATCGACCTGCGCATCCGCAACGCTCCGGGCGATCGCGATCAGCTCAGCGATCTGAAAGACCTGCCCATTCGCAGCGCCACGGGCAAGGTTATTACCGTCGATCAGGTGTCGGATGTGAAGCCGATGTACAGTCCCAACGTGATGCGGCACTACGACGGGCGCAGGGTGATCAACATCCGCGCGGAGCTGGAGAGCGGCGTGTCGATTGATGACGTGAAGATGTCGATGATTCGCGCCCTGCGGCCCGAGCTTTCCGAGGCGGAGCAATTTGCGGTGGTGACTGAACGCGGCAACCGCGCAATCGCATCGGATGATCTTTCCGTGATCGAGTTCGGCGGCGAACTGGAACTGCGCGATGATGCGATGGCGGACCTGACCACGGCGATGATCATCTCCTGCTGCGCGATCCTGGTGCTCCTGACCGTGCAGTTCAACAGCTTCATTCAGCCACTGATCGTGCTCCTGAGCATTCCGCTGAGCCTGGTGGGCGTGTCCATCGGCCTGGTGCTGTGCGGCTTCCCGTTCTCGGTCACAGTCATGATCGGCATCGTCGCGCTCTCGGGCATCGTCGTCAACGACGCCATCGTGCTGGTGGACTTCATCAACAAACTTTCCGCCACCGGCATCCCGCTGCGCAAGGCGTTGATCTACGCCAGCCAGATGCGAATGCGCCCAATCTTCCTCACCACCATCACCACGATCGGCGGCCTGATGCCGCTGTCTTTGAATCTCTCCGGCGGCGGCGAGTTCTGGCAGCCCCTGGCGGTCACGATGATGTTCGGACTGGGCTTCGCTACCCTTCAACAACTCTTCGTCATCCCCCTCCTGTGCTACATGCTCAGCTTCAACTTCACCCTGCTGGACCCGATGAAACGCGTCGAACTGGCGGGCGAGCAGGTGATCACGGCGTAGGCGATAGATTGAGTGCAACGGGTTGTATGGGTGCCACTCGAACTTATGCCACACAAGTCAGCGCATGAGCCACTATCATGTCCCCATGCCGACGACCCGCCTTCTTCGTCATCTTCTTCCGATTTTTTTCATCCTGATCATCAACGCGCCGGCCCTCGCCGACCTCGCCGCGACGGCGGACTTCGAAGGCGGCTCGGCTGTCATCGAATCCATCGATCAAACTGCCGGCATCATTCGCATGACCCCCGCGGGCCCTGCTGATCGCGGCTGGTCGTGCTGGTGGTATGTAAAAGTCACGGGCATCGAACCGGGCCGGACGATCACCATCGATCTGGGTGCGAACAAGGACTATCGCCTTCCCGCCGGGGGCAAGCTCGCAGCGTCATGGGCCCGGCCGCAGTTGGCGACGTTCAGCACCGACGGCAAGACGTGGCAGCACACCTCGCAAGGCAAGACGCAGGGCGACCGCATCACCTGGACCGCAACGGTCAACGCGAAGGAAGCGTGGTTCGCCTGGGGGCCGCCCTTCACGCCGAGCGATGCGAAGGCATTGGTCGATCGCCTCGCGAAGGCATCGCCGCATGCGAAGGCATTCGAGCTTTGCCGGACGCGCGAAGATCGCCCGGTGCCGGCCCTGCGCGTGCTGGAAAAAGGCGGCGACGATGCCGGCAAGTACGGCATCTGGATCAACGCCAGGCAACATGCGTGGGAAGCCGGCGCGAGTTGGGTGTGCAGCGGGCTTGCCGAGTGGCTGGTCAGTGATGACAAACGCGCGACTACGCTGCGGCGCATGGCGGAGATTTCCATCGTGCCCATCATGGACATCGACAACACGGCCATCGGCGCGGGCGGCAAGGAACAGAAACCGCAGGATCACAACCGCGACTGGACGGATGAGCCTTATCACGCCAGCGTGAAGATCGCGCAGGAGAGCGTGCTGGCGATGAACAAGGCGGGCCGGTTTGACCTGTTCATCGACTTGCACAATCCAGGGCCGGGTGATCGTCAGCCGTTCTATTTCGTCGCGCCGCAGGAGTTGCTCAAGCCGGTGGGCAAGCGGAATCTGGCGCGGTTCGTCGAGTGCAGCGTCGCCGAGATCATCGGGCCGCTGAAGGTGTCACAGAAGACGCGCGAGAGCGGGCCGGGCTACGACAAGAACTGGAAGAACATCAGCAAGAACTGGGTGCAGGCGCACGCAGCGGATCACGCCATCGCCGTCACGCTGGAGACGAGTTGGAACACGCCGCACAGCACGATCGAAGGCTACCAGCGCGTCGGCCGGGAACTGGGGCAGGCGATTGAAAGATACCTGCGTGAATCCCCGCGTGAGCCGTGACGGGCCGAGAATTGGCTGGTGGCATGGGCAAGCGCTAGTTCCCGAAGAGCCCGCTGTTGAAGGCGCGGATGCCGTCGGGAACAATGATGATCGAGAACTGCTGTTCATTGAGAATCTCATCGTGCGAGATGCGGGCGATGAGCCTCCAGCGCGGCAGCTTGCGGGTGACCAGAAGACTAATGTTGCGCGACTGCGAACCTTCCATATCAATCGTCTGCACGAATCCGATGCGATACTTGGCGGTCAGGTCGTAGTTGAATCCCCAACTCAGCAGCTTGGCGGGCAGGTCGTCGATCTCGGTGTAGTTGACGAACCAGCTCAGGTTGGGATTCTGAATGTAGGACGCGCCGACGCGCCACAGGGCGAGCTCCGTCCGCTCCAGGTCGTAGGTGACTTCGCCGGCCAGCGCGAGGCTGTCGGTGAGCGCCACCAGGAGTCGGGTGTAGATGTGATCGCCGCCCCGGCTGTACTCGGGACGGTAGCTGAAGTACCGCGCCAGGGGCAGACCCGCGTCGCTGTTGTCGCCGCGCAGGACCAGGTCGGTATCCAGTGTCACCCAGTCCACGCTGCGCCACGCGCCTTCGACGCCGCGCTGGGTCTGAAGCGTGTTGCGAAGGCCCAGGCGGATGCCGTAGCCGTCGCTGATGCCTTCCACATCGGGATCGAAGATGGGGAAGCTGCGCGGATCGCTGGTCGATGCGCCGTAAGAGAGGTCCACGCTCGGCTCGATGACGTGTCGCAGGCGATGGACATCCAGCAGGCGGATGTCGATATCGTCGTACACATTAGTGAAGTGCGTATGCAGGCGCACGCCTGCCGTGGCGAAGACGCGATAGGGATCATCCTCGCCGCCAAAGGCTTCAAAGGTTTCGTCGTAGGCAGTCACACGGGCGGAGACGTAGGGCGTGATGTTGAAGATGGAGAACTTCATCGGCGCCTGAATCTCGTGCCGCGTGTCGAAACGCAGGACGAACTCCGTGGGAACGCCCCTGGCACCGACGCCGTCATCGAAGGGAACAAACGCGCCGTGTCCAAAGACCTGCTGGCTGACAGGTTCGTTGAAACCGCGATCGACGGGCTTGTCGCTGCCTGCGTGAATCCGCATGTAGGACAGGCGCGTTTCGCCGAAGTAGGTCAGCCGGTTCTCCCACAGCGGCGTACCGACCTGGAACCAGCCGAACTCCGGCAGCTTCTCCACGGTGTATCCGGGCGTCTGAAGCGTGATGAGCTGCGGCGTGAAATCGTTGAGGTCATAGCTCAGCAGCAGCGAGAAGGCGGCGTCCTCCTCCTGCTTCTTGAGATAAAGCGAAGTCTCGTGCGGCCGGCCGCGGTAGGCATCCTCGAAGAAAAACTCCTCCAGAAAAGCCTCATCGGAAATCAGGCTCAACTGAAGCGTGAGTTCCCAGTTGTCGGGCAGGTAATGGCGATGGATCCCGTGAAACACCCAGCGCATCTCGCTGTCATGGGAGACGGTTCGCCCGGCTGCGAGTTCGTCGTTTCCGTTGTCCAGCGGCACGAGGTAGGCGTTGATGCGGCCGAACATGTCAGGCCGCTCGTAGCTCAGATCCGCGCCGATGGCTGGGCCGTGCTTGCCCACGTAGTCCAGGTATCCGTCGAGGCTCACACCGGTGGGATTCTCCCGGCCGAGGATGGCAAACAGATCCCACGTCGTGCGAATCTCAGGCCCGTTGCGGGTCGAATAGGTGGCGCTAATGCTGCGAAGGGGCGTGTCCTGCGCGTCGCCTCCCAGCACCGGCCAGTAGAACACCGGCACATCGCGCACGCGCACAGTCGAGTGAACTGCCGTGAACAGGTTGGCCGGCTCGCCGTTGTCGCGCGTCTTCTGTTGAAAGGTCATGCGGTCAGCCGCGATGGCGACGTGCGGCTCACCAAACTCGCTGGTCGTGAACCTCGCCTTGCTCCCCGTCCAGGTCTTGCGCGATTCCTGTCGCAACTTCTCGGCCCGCATGTACAGCGGAATCTGCTTCTTCGGGTCCCACGCATAAAGCACCGCTTCGAGCACCAGAGCCTTGTTGCGACGAAGGTCGTAGAAAATGCGCGGAGCCCGCACCGTGTATTCGTTGTCCGAGACGATGACGTTACTCTCAAGATAAATCGCCTTCACGTCGCCCGACTTCGCTCGGTTGCCCGCCACGCCCGCCATGTCCATCGGCTCCATAAAGATCACCACGTTCTCGGCCCGCAGTGTCATCGTGACCTTGCCATCCCCATCGATCTGCATCAGGCGCACGTTGCCAACCAGGCTCAGTGTGCTCTCACCTTCGCCTTTTTGAAAGACGAGCTTGTCGGCGTTGAACGCAAGAATGCCGTCAGCAGCCATGATGCGGGATTCAGGATCAACCGTCGCAGCCTGATTCGTCCCAGGAACCGGAAGCTGCGCGGCGGGCGGCTGAATCGGCAGCGGCCTGACATTGCCAGGCTCGATGGCCAGCCTCTTGCCCGCATCGTCAGGCAACCCGGCTGTCAAACCGGAAAGACTCTTGAGATATCGCTCCAACCGCCCCGCCGCTTCGATCACCAGCGGATCGCTCGCCGCGGTTTCATCCTTCCACGCGTCGCTGGAGATGTCGAATTCGCCGGTCGTTGAAACGGTGACGAACAGTCGCGTGCCCTCGGCGGTGATCGCCCCCTCTCCAACAGGCGACTTGGCATTCTGAAGGTATGCGGAAATATGCCTGATGCGCCGGCCCTGCGAGCGCTCGGTGTCGATCCGCAGGCTCGCCCGCTCGGCGCGGAAGGCGTACGAGCCGATCGTGATCGAGACATCACCATCCAGCAGCAGGAACTGTGCGCCCTTCTCGGTCCAGGCGCTGACCCGCCGGCCGAAGCACTTCGCATCCGCGCTGACCACCGGATCCGCCAGCGGCGACTGCGTGCGGGCTTCGGAGGCGAGGGTGACCTCGGCAGGAACATCGTCCGCCTGCACACCGGGCAAGGCAATCACCAGCGCGATCAGTGTGAGGATCGCGATGAACCTACAGCCCGCTGTCGATCGGTTCCTTCCCGGAAGAGGCCGACAGTTCCGCGATGAAGAGGCGTGAGTGCCTGGAGTGTGCAAGTGCAGCCCTGAGCCGTGGTGCGTGGCTCGCGGACATCCGGGTCCGCGAAAGCAGGCGCGATTCTAAAGGCGTCACTGCGGCAGAGCAATTGACGGATTGCCCGAAGGCATCGGCGCCGGCTCGGACGGCTGCGAAAGGACAGGCACCGGGACCGCCGGCCGCGCCGCCTGGCCTGCCGGCGGCTTGGAGAAAACGACAATCCGCCAGACATCGAACAGGCTCACCTTGAAGCAGTAGTCAAGGTTCAACTCGACGCCGCGCATGCACTCTTCCAGCGTCAGATCGCTGCGCCAGCCGATCCACACGAACAGCGGATTCATCACCTTTTCCATAAACGCGATCGTCGGCTTCGTCGACTGAAAATGATTCAGCACCACGATCCGCCCGCCCGGCCTGACCACGCGCTGGGCCCATTGCAACAGTTTCGCCGGTTCGCTCACCACGCTGATCGTGTGCGTGATGACAATATGATCGAACGAATTCTCAGCGAACGGCGGCAGCATCGCATCGCCCTGCACCAGGTTGCAATGCGTCAGGCCGTGCTCGGCCACCTTCCGCTGGGCCTTGGTGAGCATGCCCTTGCTCAGGTCCATGCCGACCACGCTCACATCCTTCGGATAGAAGTTCAGCGCGATGCCCGTGCCCACGCCGACATCCAGCACCCGATCGCCTGGCTTGGGCTGAAGCTGCGCGATCGCCCGACGCTGCCGCTTGCGAACGAGCACGCCGAACGTCCTGTCATAGCACCACGCCCACAGGTCGTACTGTTTGCTGGTCCGCGTTTCCTTCATCTTGACAGACACGGCAAAGCTCCTGGATGCACGCCTTGAGTGAAGGGTCACATGAGCGGTCGATGCGAATAGTGTAGCTTCCGGCTCCGGAAATAAAACCAGCCTGAATAACGGGCCTGTTTCGCTGTCAGCCCCGGTTCATCTCACATCACCTTGATTCCCGGACGTTTCCCTTCCTCCTCTGCCGGCTCGCCGCCGCTGCTGCCGTCTCAAGGCAGCCCCTCTTTGGGCCGACTTTACCTGAAGAGAACTGGCATCGCGGATTGACCCGCATGCCGGCATGTTTCGTGCTCGGCTCGGGCGACAACCCGGCCCTGACGGATGGAGCGAGATGCGGCAAACCTCTGTCAAAAGTGAGTTGGAGCTATATCTCAAGGCAATCGATGCCTCACCCCTGCTCACCGCCGAGCAGGAGCGCGATCTTTGCTGGAAGATCATGCATGAGAACTGCCCCATGGCGCGCGATCACATGATCCGCTCCAACCTTCGCCTCGTCGTCAACATCGCCAAGCGCTACGCCAACCGCGGCCTTCCGCTGCAGGATCTGATCGAAGAAGGCAATCTCGGCCTCCTTCGCGCGGTCGAAGCATTCGACCCTGACCAAGGCGCACGCTTCAGCACTTATGCATCATGGTGGATCAAACAGGCGATCAAGCGCGCGCTCATCAACGCCGTGCAGCCGATTCACATTCCCGCCTACATGGTCGAACTCATCGCCAAGTGGAAGCGGGCGTGTTCGGAGCTTCAGGAAGAGCTCGGCCGCACCCCCAACACGCAGGAACTGGCGAAGGTGCTGGAACTCTCGCCGCGCAAGGTGCGCATCATCCGCAAGGCCGTCCGCGCGTTTCAAAGGCCGGCTCAGTCAGACTCCGATACCGAAGGCATGGCGCTGGCGGAAATGTTGCAGGACACGCGCACGCCGCAGCCTGATGAACAGGTGCTCGATCGCGATGACCTGGAAACGATCCGCGAACTGCTGGACATCATCGACGAACGCGAAGCGACGATCCTCCGCCTTCGCTTCGGCCTCGATGGCGAAGAGCCGCTCACGCTGAAAGAGGTCGGCAGGAAGATCGGCCTGACCCGCGAGCGCGTCAGGCAGATTGAAATCGAAGCCCTGAGTAAACTTCAGAATCGGCTCGAAAGCGACTCGCCGTTCGATCACTCGCACGAGGAAGGCAAGCGCCGCCGCCGTCGCCGCAAGCCGATGGTTCAGCCGACCGGCGACGCCCGCATCGATACGCCCGCGGCGTGAGCACCATCCCGTGAGCACCCTCGCGACAGGGTGGTGTTATTCGCGCACGACTTTCAACACACTTCCGTCGCGCCCCTGAGCCTTGCAACAATCAGCGCACCAGGCGTTCGTTCATCATCAGCACCACCCTGTCGGGATGGTGCTCTCGCAAATGTCTACAATCAGCAGATGCAACCACGTCACCTCGGCCGATCCGCCATCAAAATCTCCCCCGTCACCATGGGCTGCTGGCCTATCGCGGGCATGACCAGTCTCGGCGTCACCGAGGCCGACAGCCTCGCCGCTCTTTCCGCCTGCCTCGATGAAGGCATCACCACTTTTGACACCGCCTACATCTACGGCACGAACGGCGAAAGTGAGAAGCTCATCGCCAAAGCCCTGGGCCATCGGCGTGATGAGATCGTCATCTGCACCAAGGGCGGTCTGCACTGGGAAGGCAAGCCGAACGCTCTGAAGATGGAGCACGACGCCCAGCCCGGCACCCTTCGCAAGGAGTTCGAAGAAAGCCTCAGGCGACTAGACACCGACCGTATCGAACTCTACTACCTGCACGCACCCGATCCGCACACGCCGGTCGAGTACTCCGCCGGCGAACTGAAGAAGCTGCTGGATGAAGGCAAGGCCCGCGCGATCGGCGTCTCCAACTTCAGCCTCGCGCAGCTTGAAGTGTTCCACCGCATCTGCCCGATCGCCGCCTATCAGCCGCCTTACAACATGATCCTGCGCGACATCGAAACGGACACCTTGCCGTGGTGCATCCGCAATCACGTGTCCGTCCTCGTGTACTGGCCGCTGATGAAGGGGCTGCTCGCGGGCACGCTGAGCCGCGATCATCAGTTCGACCCGAAGGACGGCCGCCTGAAGTACCCGATGTTCCACGGCGAGGAGTGGAAGAAGAATCAGGACCTGCTCGACGCCCTTCGCCCGATCGCGGCGGAGGCAGGCCACACGATGGCGCAGCTCGTGATCAACTGGACGATCCATCAGCCGGGGATCACGAGCGCGATCTGCGGGGCGAAGCGGCCGGACCAGGTGAGAGATAATGCGGGCGGGATGGGATGGGAACTTTCGCCTGCGATGATGGCGAAGATTGATGCGGCGTTGAAGGCACGGGGGAAGCCGGTGACGAGGTGGGCGGTGTGAGCGGCCGCGTCCAATAAGTCTAGGTGAGCAAAATTGACTGACTTCTGGCAGGTCTTGTCGATCTTCGGTCGAATCCTTACTTTTGTGTTGTGTGGAGGTATTCAATGGTTGCTTTTCAGGGCAAACGCATCTTAACTCCCGTAACCACAGTAACGTGAGTCCTTCTGCCGATAGCTTCCATGTTTCGCTTCTTCGGCCACCTGCAAGACCCCCGCATCGATCGCACCAAAGACCATGACCTGATCGACATCATCACCATCGCCATCTGTGCCGTGATCTGCGGTGCCGATGGTTGGGGCGATGTCGCCGAGTTCGGCCGCTGCAAGAAGAAGTGGTTCGGCGTGAAGCAGTTCGTGCGCGTCGATCGCCAGCGCGAGATCAA
>JBBDXA010000168.1:0-20389 GCA_040902585.1 Phycisphaeraceae bacterium | reverse complement strand
CGCACGGGTCTTCGTCGCCAAGCCTCCTCGAGCCGTGGTACCCCACATGGGGCTGCCCGCCTGAACTGTTATCGACCAAATCCGCCCGTCGTTTTCAACGTATGAACATCGGCCAGAGTAGACTGTGCTTCGTCATCTGTCACCCGTGTCCTTCATCAGGGCGAATCGCTCATGGCTACGAAATCCGCCACCCGTGCCGCCCGTCCCCGCCTGTTATTACTGGCCAATCACCAGAAGCCGCAGGTGAATATCGCGCTGCGCACGCTTCGGCCGTGGCTGGAGGAGCGGGCGCAAGTCATCGCCGAGATCGACAGCCGGGAGATGAGCGCCCAGCGCGCGGAGAAGCTGCCGAAGCTCGATCTGGCGATCGTCCTGGGCGGCGACGGCACCGTACTCGCGCAGGCAAGAGCGCTGGCGGATCGGCCGGTGCCGCTGCTCGGCGTCAACTTCGGCAAGGTCGGCTTCCTCGCCGAGTTCAGCGCCGATGACCTCAAAGAACAGTGGCCCCTGATCGCCGGCGGCAAATGCCCCAGCACGCGAAGGATGATGCTGGATGTGAGTGTGTTCGGCGACAGTGCCGCGGCGACCGGCAAGCGAAAGCACGCGCCGCTGCACCAGTTTCTCGCCGTGAACGACGCCGTCATCACCGCCGGCCCGCCCTTCCGCATGATCGATCTCGAACTCATCCTCGGCCCGAAAACGAATCTCTTCACCACGCGCTTCACTTCCGACGGCGTGATCGTCTCGACGCCTTCGGGAACGACGGCTAACAACCTCGCGGCCGGCGGCCCGATCGTCAGCCAGCAGGTCGATGCCGTGTGCATCACGCCGCTGTGCCCGCACAGTCTTTCCTTTCGCCCCATCATCGCGCGGGCGGATCAGGAAACGCGGATCAGATTGAACCATGCCAACGAAGGCACCACGCTGGTGATCGACGGCCAGCAGTCCGTGCGCATGAGCGGCGGGCAGGAAGTGCGCGTGAGTCAGAGCGATCGCTACCTGATCCTGATGCACAACCCGTCGCTGAGCTACTGGCGATTGCTGGCGAAGAAACTGCGATGGGCGGCGCGGCCGCGCCGGGGGTGAGGGCCATATCGATCTTCCGGCCACGACGTCACGCTGAACAAGGAGGCCATTGCATTGAAACCCTTCCTCACTCTCCTTCTCATTCTCCTGTCACAAACTGTCGCGCTGGCGCAGTCGAAGTCCTACCGCCTGCCCAGCGTGGACCTGAAGCAACCGATCATCTGGGGCAGCGAGTGCGAAGGGCCGGATGGCACAGGGATGGCATTCGGCGGGAGCGATCAGTTGAGCGAAGATGGCATTGCGCACACGCGCGTGAAACGAAATGGCAAGTGGGACGACATTTATCCATTGCTGGTCAAGCGTCATTCGCTGACCACGGAACTCGCGGCTGTGCGAGCCCTCCGCGATCGCATTCGCGATCTCGAGGCCAGCGTCGGGTACCTTTGGTTTGAACACCCCGAGAACGAGGACCTCGCGCGCCCGCATCGAGCCGCCTCCGTAGCTGACGAGTGGCATCATGTGGACCGAAGCTTGGGCTTGGCGAATGCGAAGGCCATTGACGCAAGAGAGAACCAAAGGATAAAGATCGCGGAAGATCGTGTTCTTCAAGCCAGGATCACGAACATACTAGACGCTCGCATCAAGCTTGACGAGGCTGCTTCCATTTTGGAAGCGGAACCGACGTCCCGCGCGCTCTCGCCGATCGTCTACGACGCGAAGGCAGGTCTTTACGTAATATTCGGTGGTGATCATCTGGACTATTTGATGAACGATGTCTGGGCATTCGATCCGAAGGCACAAAGATGGGAACCGCGCTTCCCCAAGACCGCCCCGCCCCCGCGCGCCAACCACACGCTCAAGGCCAACGGCGATGGCACCATCACCCTCACCGGTGGATATACCTACACTTCCAACACCGACTACGTCGGCGGGCAGTACCGTGACATCAACGATGGCGAGTGGACCTACGACCTGACGAAAGACACATGGACGCCGCGCGAAGCGAATGCGAAGGCAGTCGAACCCTTCACACGCACCTACCGCACCGGGCCGTTTCATCCGAACTATTACTTTGAAGGCGAGAAGCCTGACCGGGCCGCCGTTGCGAAAACACTCGAAGCAATCCCCGCTAACACCTGGGTCTCGATGAAACCGCCTCGTCTGCCGCGACTCAACCGCGACTGGGGCACCGCCACGATCGATCCGGATCACGATCTCATCCTGCGCTTCAGCGGCGGACACTCAGCCCACGGCGGCAGCGATGTGCTTCACTATCACCTGGCCACCAACCGCTGGGAACTTACCTTCCCCGTCGAGTTTCCGCTCGGCCAACTGTATTCCAACACCGAATACCCCGAAGGTTACAACTTCAACCAGCGCCCGTGGGTCAGCGGGCATACCTACAAGAACTATACATACGACCCGCTCACGCAGCGCATGTACTTCACGGGGCATCGCAAGCACATGTATATATATGATCCGATGAAGGGCGATTGGGTCGGCCGCATCGAGAAGCCTGCCGGTATGACCTACAACGGCTGCTTCTACGACCTGATGCTCTGCCCGACGCCGCGCGGCGTGATGTGCTGGACCAAGGATGGGCGTCTGTTTGTACTGAAGGCGACGGACGGCGAGGCTCTGAAATTCAGCGGTATCCACCGTGATGTGGCTTGGACCGAACTGAAACTCACCGGCGACAAGCTGCGCGGTTCCGTCGTTGATCGCTGCGGGATCACGTACGACAGTAAGCGTGACCGCCTTGTTTGCTTCGGCAAGACCTCCTACGGCGGCAAATACGACGGCGTGGTCTACACAATCGATCTGAAATCCATGACCGTAAAGGAAACGACCCCGCCCGGCGCGGCTACGATGATCGCTCTCGATTTCCTCCGCGAAACCGTCTACGACCCCAAGGCCGACATGATTATTCTCGGTGCCACCTTCGCTCTCGACGGCGAAGGCCCGCGGCAGACGCCCGCGTATGACTGTGCCGCGGAGCGATGGATTTCCTTCCCGCTCGTCGGCACCGATCCCAACGGCAAGGAAGGCCGCAACGTCTCGCTCGGTCTCGTCTACGACGCGAGGCGAAGTCTTATCTGGGCGGTGGATACCAACAGTCACGTTTACGTTCTGCGGTTCGATCGAAAGAACACTGTGATCAGCGAGTTGAAATGAGCGTCACTTGGTCTCGCCGAGCGCGTCGATCTTCTTCTTCAGTTCGTCCACATCCTTGCGAAGGGCATCGTTGTCTTTGCGAAGGCGATCGACTTCGCCGCGCAGGTCTTTCACTTCGACCGGCGCGGGCTTCTCATCGCGCAGCACTTTGAGCGCTTCCTCCGCAGCCTTGGCGATCGGGTCGTTCTCGCTGTCCCCGCTGAACGATTCGACGATGGCGATTGCTTTTGCATCCCGCAGCGTGCCCAGCGCTCGGATCGCGCGGGTCTGAATATTCCGCATGGGCGAGTTCACGTAGCCGGCTATGAAGGTGCGAACCGCATCGCGTTTCTCATCGTTCCGCGCCAGCCAGGCGACCGCATCAAGCGCTTCGCCAAAGTCGCTCGAACGCAGCTCGTCTTCGCGGGCCTTGAGGACGCGCATCACCGGCCCGACCAGCGCGGGGTCATCCATCTTCCGCAGGGCACGCACTGCCGCCATCATCGTCGCCTGCCGGTAGGAATCGGAAGTGAGCAGGGCGATGAGCCGGGCCTTCGTCGCATCGTCACCGACATTCGCCAGTCGCTCGATTGCTTCATTGAACACATCAAGATTCGCATCGCCGCGCTCGATCACCCGCAGCATCGCAGCCTGCGCATCAGGGTGATACAGCGATCCTGCGTCCTCGACCAACTGTTTGCGCACCCGCGCATCAGGCTGATTAAACGACGCGAGCATGGCCGCCCGCGCCGCATCGCTTCGCATCGAACGCAGCGCCTTGCACGCCTCGACGCGCACACCCCAGAACGGGTCTTCATTGAGCGTCATCGTCAGGGCTTCGATCGTCGCCGCGTCATCATGCTTCGCCAGCCCTTCGATCGCCCGCACTCGGCCGATCGGATCATCGCGCTCCTGAAGCTGCGCCAGCAACATCTCTTTAGGCTTGTCGAACTTCAACGTACACAACAAACCAGACTCCGCATCAAACCACACTACCACAGGCTTACTCGCCAGCGGCACGAAAAACTCCTGCTCCTTCTCCGTGACTTCCACCATCTGCTCCGTGATGCCTTCGACGGTGCGGAACCGCAGCTTGACCTTGAAGCTGAACAGCAGCACCTCCGCATTGGTCACCTGCATCTGCTTCACGCTGATCTTCGCGAGCTTCGTCTTCGGGTCCCAGCTCTGCGCGACGACGAGCTCGGGATGCCGGGCGTGGTAGACCCATTGGTCGAAGAACTGGGTGAGCGACAGGCCGGTGACGCGTTCGCAGGCATCCTGTAAATCCTGCGTGATCACGCTGCGGTTGGCGTTGGTCGTCACATACTCATGCAGGCATTTGCGGAAGAGTACATCGCCAAGCTGCACTCGGAGCATGTGCAGCACCCAGCTTCCCTTCTGATACGCCCGGCGATCGAACTGTTCAAACGATTGTTTGTAGCTTCGATACGCGATCGGCCTGCGCTCATCCTTCTGGCTGGTGATACGTTCGCTGTCGCGGTACAGACCATATAGAAAGTCATCGCGCCCGTTCTTGTGTTCGCTATAGAGATGGGCAAAGTAGGTAGCGAAGCCTTCGTTGAGCCAGAGGTGGCTCCAGTCTTTACATGTCAGATAGTCGCCGAACCATTGATGGGCCAGTTCATGGGCGACCAGCCCCTGACTGCTTCGCGTCGGCTCCGTGCCCGCCGGGTGCAGTGTTCGGTCGGTGAGAATGGTCATCGTCGTGTTTTCCATCCCGCCCCAGTGGAAGTCATCGACGACGACCTGGTCATACTTCGCCCACGGATAGTTCACATCGATGTAGGACTCGAAGAAGCCCATCATGTCAGCTGTGTCCTTGAAGGAATGCTTGGCATGCTCGATCTGCGAAGCAGGCGTGTAGAAGCGCATCGGAATGTCGCGATATGTCTCTTCGATAAACTTAAACCTGCCCGCCGCCAGCGCGATCAGGTAATTCACGTGCGGCTGCTCCTGCTTCCAGTGCGAAACCTTCAGCCCGGTCTTGCCGTCCACGCTCTCGCTGATCAGCCGACCGTTGGAGATCACAATCATGTCCTTAGGCACGTGGCAGATCATCTCACTCGTGAACCGTTCATTGGGATAGTCCACACTCGGGAACCAGTGCCGGGCCTCGTGCGTTTCGCCCTGCGTCCACAGGTGCGTGTCGACTTCCTTATAACCCTGGCTCGGCGTGCGGAAGTAAAGCCCGCGCTGCGGCTGGGCCGAGTGACTCACCGTCACGCTCGCCGCCACGCCCGGCCCGATCGGCTCCTTGAAGTGAATCACGATCGCGTTGGACGTGACGTGATAGTCCGCAATCGCCGCGCTGCCTTCGACCTTGCTCACCGTCAGGTCCACCGCATCGAGCGTCAGCACCTCCACCGGCGTCGAGATCGGCGTGAACTGAATCGTCGTCCGCCCGGCAATCGAACGCCCCTTGAAATCCGGCGTCACCTCAATCTTCACATGCGTCACATCCACCAGCCGATGCGGCGCGTAGTTGCGACCGCTCGCCGCGAGCACGCCCTCGCCCGGCCGCAATGCATGCCCGCCCTCGCAGTACCGACACACATGCCCCGCCTCCGCCCCCGCGGCCTGATCGGCGACACCACACACAAGGCCAAGAACAAGCAGCGAAAGGAAGCACCTGTGAATCATCGAATCTCACTCCTGCAAAGCCGGGGAAGGGCGAAGTCGAACCCCTACACAATAAGGCACAGCGGCCACTCGAAACAGGATTTCCCGCGTGTGGATTCCCAGCCCCCGGCCACCCCCGGCCCGCTCCCGGCCACCCACCACCGCGCCAAGGCCGGCCGGGCGGCGATCCTGGGGGTAGACACGTGTCTACCATACCCCCTACCCCCGGGTAGCCATTTGGCCCTAAGTGCTGCACTGGTATTCACTTGTCAAATGTCTACCCCGTGTCTACCTCGTGTCTAGTAGACACCGGGTTGGACCGGCGAGCGGGCCGAGGGGCGCGAACCCATCGCGCGGCCGCCGGCGAAAGCGGACAATGGCTAACGTTTTCCTTACCCGTGGTATTGCCCAGGGTGGCCGCGGCGGCGAAAGGAGATCGTGGACGGCGTGCGGGGATGGGGTCGCGATGCCCTCGCCGGGCGGGCCTGCTCAGTCGCCGCAGCGGCTCAAGGCGGGCAGAGGGCGGGCCGGTGTTTCGCCCTTGATTGATGATTGCATTCAACACCCCGCAGGCTGGGGCGATCAGAGGGTTGCGCGGGCGCTTTGTCTGCGAACCAGGGAGGGTGGTTGGGGGGCGGGAAGGAATAGAGCGCTTGCAAAGGCGACACGTCGTGCTATGCTACTTTTTCGTGGCATACAAGGAGGTGGCTAAATTGGCTCGAAGAGTAAAAAATAGTGATTCGGAACTGTTGTTTGAGCTCGACCACGAACACGTTCTCGACCTCCCGGGTGGGATTGAGAGTGTTGCATCTACGTTTCGCAAACTCTACTACTACTTGTACACGAACAGCCAAGCGAGCCGTGCCGAACGAATTGTAGCCGACTTGTCTCTTTTATTGTTGCTAAAACTCGCAACTGAGACGAATGGTGGTGCCGATGTAGTAGAGCGGTTTGCTGCCGGCGAGGGGACGGGCAATTCAATCCTCCTCCCCGTATTGCGGACATCTTATCCGGGATTGGTCGATGATGGCGACCGATTCGGCATGGGCGATGATGCTCTTCGTGAATGCCTTAAACTCCTTCGCCCGGTTACGCTCTCCACCTCCCCTGCACACGTCCTTGGCGATGCTTTTCAGGCCCTCATCGGACCTCGCCTTCGAGGCGACAAAGGCCAGTTTTTCACCCCCCGCACTCTCGTTCGAGCGATGGTTCACATTCTCGCCCCGATGCCAGACGAGTCGGTTTTTGATCCAGCTTGCGGCACGGGCGGGTTTCTAATGGAAGCGCACACATACCAAGCGGAGCGTGCGAACGACAAAGTGCCACGAGGAAAGATTGTTGGTGTCGACAAGGACCATGATCTCTTCCGAATCTCAAGCGCGTTGCTCCGTATTGTGTGCGGGACGCGTGCGGAACTCCACAATGTCAATTCGCTGGAGTACTTCACTGGTACTCAGGCGATTGCTGAGGAAGAATACGACGTCATCCTTACGAATCCACCTTTTGGATCGCGTATCGGACTGAAGGACAAAGAAATCCTGAAACGTTACGATTTTGGCCATCAATGGATAAGCGGCTTGGTCGAGCCCAAATGGCGCAGGACTAATATTGTTACTCCGAGTCAGGATCCGCAGATTCTTTTTTTGGAGCTATGCATACGCAAGCTCAAGGCAGGCGGGCGAATGGGGATCGTATTGCCGGAAGGTGTATTCGGGAACCGACGGTCCGGTTACATCTGGGACTGGGTGCGTTCCCACGGCAAGATCACAAGCTTACTCGATTGTCCGCGAACCACATTTCAACCGGGTACGGATACAAAAACGAATGTCCTCTTCTTTGAGAAGTCGATCTCGAAACGCTCTAAGCTCGAACATGTCTACGTCGCCGTGCCTCTGCAATGTGGCCATGATCGACGAGGGCGAACCCATTATAGCGACGGGCGACCTTACCCGGATGACTTTGCCAACCTGGGAAGACCAAACGATCGAAAGGGTTCACATTGGCGCGAAGTGCGCGTCACCGATCGTGAGTACCTTGTTCCTCGCTACTACGTTAGTGGGGTGCGTACCGCTGACGAGGAATCGCTTATCAAGGGTGCCGAGGTTACGAGCTTGGCTGAACTAAAGCAGGATGGGCATTTAACGATTCGCAAAGGACATGAATGTGGGTCTGATGCGTATGGAACGGGAGACGTCCCGTTTGTGCGGACTTCTGATGTCACTAATTTCGAGATTTCGGTTGACCCCACAAAGGCCGTAAGCGACGCAGTCTACGCGGAATTTGCCCCGCAACAGAAGTTGAAGCCGGGTGACGTCCTTATGGTCGTGGATGGGCGCTACCGGATCGGGGTGACCGCGTTGTTGACTCATTCAAACTACCGTTGCATCGTTCAGAGCCACTTTCGCATTATTAGCCTGGCAAAGCGCGCCACCATCGACCCATACGAACTGATGTTCGCGTTGAACCTCCCATCAGTAAAGGTGCGCATCCGGAATTTGGTCTTTGTTCAATCGACACTGGGCACTCTTGGGAACAGACTTCTGGAATTGGAAATCCCACTCTTGCGCGGCGATGGCCCTTGGAAAGATCGGGTGACTAAGTTCCGCGAAGCACTACAAGAACGTGACAATTCGTTATCTCAGCTACGGAACATGACGGGCGTTGAGTGCGAACTATGACGGGCGCTGGATCGTATAGCCGACGCGCTCGAGAATCCCTGAAATCCAACCGTAGAACTCGTCTAGAGTCTTGTTTCCTTGTGCGATGTTGCACGCGCGGTGCGCGAACCCAACGTTCTCGGGTGTGTGTAGACGTGGATTGCTGTGTGATGTCTCAATTTCCGCTTTGCCGCGTCGCGCCGACGCGAACATTTCAAAGTCGAGCGGGTTGCGGCAGACGAGGCAAGTCGTTGAGCTATCGTCGATCGGACCAAAAAGTGCCTCGAGGTATTCGCTTATTTCCTTCGGTGCGCGCGGCGCATTGGGCATGCCATATGTGAGAGCCGTGAGCCTTTGGGCGACCGCCATACAGTCCTCGTACTTCGCGGCTTTTTCACGCAGCTTTGATACGACAATTGGCTTCAGCTTTTTCATGTCAATGCCAATTCTGAGCAGTTTCTTGTCGGTCATCAACATCGCCCATCGGCGAACTCGGTTCGGGCCAGCGTCCTTGCTCTTCCAGGACGCACCCGTAGTCATGATCGAATCTCGCTCAATCTTTTTTGCAACCTTTGGAGCAACCTTCCGGAGATGCTCCAAATAGGGATACTCGCTGCACTTACCGCCGTGTCCGCTTGTTCGATAGCAGCGGTGGAGACCTTCCTGCGAGAACTTCGAGCGGGAGGACATTTTCTTCAAACAGAATTTGAGGGGCAAAGTGATCTCCTCAGAGAAGGTCATCAACTTGGGTGAGAAGGCGTCCCGTAGAAATGTTCAATGCACGTGCAAACAGAAAGATGTTTTTGAGGCTGATATTCCGCTCTCCGCGCTCAACACTGCCAACGTACGTACGATGGAGTTTTGCACGTGCTGCTAGTTCCTCTTGTGACATCCCAAGCGCTTCACGGTGTGATCGAACGACATTCCCGAACAGTTCAAGCACGCTCACTTTTTGCTTACTCATAGGAAGAATCATCGATGTTTGATGACGATGCGTCTACACTCAATAAGTAGCATCGCGCTCGATGAGTCGAGGCTATCGATGAACAGGCGGCCGGAGACACTCGAATAAGCGTATAGCCGGCACAATGCTTTGCCGCCGTTCATTCCACGGTGATCCGCTTTGTCGGCTCCATCTCGGTTTGCGGTTCTTGCGGGGCCGGGTCGTTCACAGTGTTGATCGCGATGAGCAGGGTGGTCTGACCTTGCGTGAGCTGGCGCGGGGCGGGGTTGGGGGTGACGGTCAGTTGCCGGCGGGGCGGGTCGACGGTGAGTTGGGCGGGCTGGATGCGTGTGGCGCGCAGCGACTGCGGGGACGTCGCGGGGAGGGCGAGCTTTGGAGGGGCGTTGAGGGGGCTGAAGCGCTAAGCAACGTTGATGAAACGCTGGTAGGTGCGGCTGATGACTTGCCAACGAACACGGCGCCGATCGTCTGACAGCTTTTGTGTTCTTCCCATAAGATGTGCAACTTCCCCGCAACACCTGTTGTTGAGGTTCACGATGATTCGATGTCAACGGATCGCGCTCTTGATGATGTTCCTGACCCTGACGCCGGCGATGGCGCAGCCGGGGGCGACGAAGGGGGCTGACGAGGCCGGCGGCTTTCCCGTGCCGCCGCGCGGGTTTGACAGGCGCGGCGAGAACGTCGAGCGCGGCAGGTTGGAGATGGTCGAGTACGAATCGAAGACGGTGGGGGCGAAGCGGAAGGTGCAGGTGTATCTGCCGCCGGGCTATGAGAAGGAGCGGAAGTACCCGGTGCTGTACCTGCTCCACGGCATCGGCGGAAGCGAGTATGAGTGGACTCGAAGCGGGGCGGCTGACGTGATCCTGGACAATCTCCATGCCGGGAAAAAGGTGGTGGCGATGATCGTGGTGCTGCCCAATGGGAGGGCGTCGACGGAGGTGGGGCCGCGCGATCCGATACCGAAGCAGTCGCCGGCGTTCGAGGCGTTTGAGAAGGATTTGCTGAGCGACCTGATTCCGTTCATTGAGAAGAACTATGCGGTGAAGGCGGATCGCGAGTCGCGTGCGCTGGCCGGGCTTTCGATGGGCGGCGGGCAGTCGCTAAACTTCGGGCTGGGCAATCTGGACACGTTCGCGTGGGTGGGCGGATTTTCATCGGCGCCGAACACGAAGAAGCCGGAGGAGTTGATCAAGGCCCCGGCGGAGATGTCGAAGAAGCTGAAGCTGCTGTGGCTCTCGTGCGGGGACAGCGACGGGCTGATGCGGGTGAGCCGGGAGATGCACGAGGCGCTGGAGGCGAAGAAGGTGCCGCATGTGTGGGAGGTCTACCGCGGCGGGCACGACTTTCGGATCTGGAAGATGAATCTGTATCACTTTGCGCCGCTGCTGTTTCGCGAGGGGGAAGGGAAGGAGTGAGCGGGTTGGGTACTCGCCCTGCGTCACATCGCCTTCACCACCGCATCGCCGAAGGCGCTGCATTTCACTTCCGTCGCCCCTTCCATCAAACGGGCGAAGTCGTAGGTGACGGTCTTGGCGCTGATCGCGCCATCCATGCCTTTGATGATGAGGTCGGCCGCTTCGGTCCAGCCCATGTAACGGAACATCATTTCGCCGGAGAGAATGACGCTGCCGGGGTTGACGTAATCTTTGCCGGCGTATTTGGGCGCGGTCCCGTGCGTGGCCTCGAAGATGGCATGGCCCGTCATGTAGTTGATGTTGCCGCCGGGGGCGATGCCGATGCCGCCGACTTGGGCAGCGAGGGCGTCGGAGATGTAATCGCCGTTCAAGTTCAGCGTGGCGAGCATGTCGTACTCGGCGGGGCGGGTGAGGATCTGCTGGAGCATGGCGTCGGCGATGACGTCCTTGATGATGATGTCTGATTTCTGATTTCGGATGTCTGATTTGGGGATACGACACCACGGCCCGCCGTCGATCAGTTCCGCGCCGTAATCCTTCATCGCGACTTCGTAGCCCCAGTCGCGGAAGGCACCTTCGGTGAACTTCATGATGTTGCCTTTGTGTACGAGCGTGAGGCTCTTGCGGCCGTTGGCGATGGCGTAGTCGATCGCGGCCTTGACGAGGCGGGCGGTGCCTTGCTGGGAGACAGGCTTGATGCCGAAGCCCGCGGTATCGGGGAAGCGGACCTTCGTGTACAGCTTGGGGAACGCTTCCTTGAAAAGCTTTTTGAATTTCTCGCAGTCTTCCGAGCCATGCTGGAACTCGATGCCGGCGTAGATGTCTTCGGTGTTCTCACGGAAGATGACCATGTCCACATCGCCGGGGTTCTTCACGGGCGAAGGCACGCCCTTGAACCAGCGCACAGGCCGAAGGCAGACATAGAGATCAAGGATCTGACGAAGGGCGACGTTAAGGGAACGGATGCCGCCGCCGACGGGCGTGGTGAGCGGGCCCTTGATGCCGACGAGGTAGGTGCGAAAGGCATCGAGCGTGGCATCGGGCAGCCAGTTCTTCGTTTCGTTGAAGGCCTTTTCGCCGGCGAGAACTTCCTTCCAGTGTAGCTTGCGTTTGCCGGCATACGCCTTTTCGACGGCGGCATTGAAGACGCGGACGCTGGCGCGCCAGATGTCCGGGCCGGTGCCGTCGCCTTCGATGAAGGGGATGATCGGATCGCTGGGGACGACGAGCTGGCCGTCGTTCATGGTGATGGGGGAACCGGCGGTGGTTCCGGGGGCGGGGGCGGGGGCGGCGGTGGACATGGCGAATCTCCGAAATCTTCGTGTTTTCAGGGGTAATCGTGAACCGGGGAACGCAAGACGATAACGGTACGCCCCGCGAGCGTCAAAGGGCTCGCAGCTGCGTCAATGGCTTTGAAGGAACGATTGAACGCGGATGAAGGCGAAGATGAGATAGATCGTCGGCAGGATCATCCCGACGCCGAAGGCGACCCACGCGCGCTTGCAGTAGAAGTGAATCACGATGCCCGCCGCGATGATGTTGACGACCAGCACAGCCCCCATGATCAGGAGCAGGCCCAAGCCTTCGAAACCCGCGGCATCACCCATGCGATCGTCAAGCGGAGACGTGATCCACAGCGTCCCCGCCACGAGTAGGGTGTTGGAAACGATGAGGCCAAGGAAGTTTCGGGGGTGCATCACCCATCGCCAGAATGGATCGGAATCGTCGTCGGGCATGCAACGCCTCCTTCTCAAATTGTACCGGCTTCTGCAAATATTGGTCACCCGTGCTGCGTCACGTACAATCGCGGCTCACGTTTCATTCGATTCAGGGATTCAACGATTGAGGGACACCACCATGAAGATGATCAACACCCGCTGGACGTTCGCGCTGGCATTGACGCTGAGCCTGATCACGCTGCTGACGGCAGGCTGTGAAAATTGCCCCTGCCTTTCGAGCAAGAAGGAGCCGGCGAAGGATGACTCGAAGATGAGTGCGCCCCCCGCGCCCAAGGCCGACCCCAACGTCGTCACCCTGTTCGACGGCAAAACGATGGGCAACTGGAAGCCTACGAACTTCGGCGGCGAGGGCGAGGTCGAAATCAAGGACGGCACGATGATCATCCACCTGGGCGCGCCGATCTCAGGCGTGACCTGGCAGGGGCAGCCGCCCGCGAAGGTGAATTATGAAATCAGCCTGGAGGCGCAGCGCGTGGATGGCACGGACTTTTTCTGCGGGCTGACGGTGCCGGTGAAGGACACGTCGGTGAGCCTGATCTGCGGCGGGTGGGGCGGCGGCGTCACCGGCCTGTCGAGCCTGGATGGCATTGATGCGTCGGAGAATGAAACGACTGGCTATCTGACTTACGAGAACGGCAAGTGGTACAAGATCAAAGTGCAGGTGCTCGACACCCGCATCCGCGCGTGGGTCAACGGGGAGCAGGTGGTGAACGTGGACACGACGGAGAAGCGCATCGATGTGCGCATCGAGGTGGAACTCTCCAAGCCGCTGGGCATCGCCACCTTCCAGACGACCGGCGCGTACCGCAACATCGAATTCCGCAAGCTGACGGCCGAGCAGGTGAAGGCAGCGATCGCGGAAGCGAAGAAGGCGGAGAGCCCGTAAGCGAAGGTCACATCAGACGAACCGACAATGGTGACTGACCACGGATAACCCACGGATAACAACGATGACACGGATGAGATTACCCATTCGTGCTGTCCGTGCTGTCCGTGCTGTCCGTGGTTGAGATTCTTTCTGATGCCGAAGCGATGACTTGAATCGATCGCATCTTTCTCCCCCAGGCAGAGTAGGGAATGCGCCAAATTAAAAACCCGCGCTGCACAAGAACTTGTACAACGCGGGCTTCCGGGGGCTCGAAGTTAAAGGTCGAGAGAACTGAAATCCTCATCGATCTGTATAATAGTTTAATCCCAGAAGGACGCATGTCAACACGATTGTTACGCTGTTTGTGAAATTTATCTGAAGAAAGTGAACATTCTGTGATACCTCTTCGAATTGTTGCGAGAGCGCGTAAAGTCCAATCATCTTCTCCATGCTAAAGATATGTAAAACATGAACTTGCACGCATGCAGGGTGTTTACCTTGCATGTGCCGCCGGCCTGCGGGGCGGTTACCTTGGGGGCGGTTAAGAACGTGTGGAAAAGTAAGGGGAAACCCGGATTACACCTTGGAAGGCGAATCATTGCCGGTGGGCTCGCTCGAGGTAAGCGCGGAAGGTCGAACGAGATTCAGGAGACAGCAGGATCAATCCGCGCTGCGGTCTCCGTCGGCAGCCTGCGGAAAACGGACCGCGTCGGATCGAGGCATTCGACCAGGTACGCCATGCGCTCCGTGTACTTGCCCAGGTGCCCGACATACCACCCTGCAAGAGAGGGGTGTCTCGAAAGACGATTGACCTGTTCGATGAGCGCGTCCTCCGGCCGACCTTCCGCGTCCACCGGAATGCACTGAATGAGCAGAATGCCCGCGCGGTCGGCAGCTTCGTAAAGCACATCCGGTCCCCAGTGCCCGCGCACGACCATCAGCGAATCGCCCGCGACGGGAAGCAGGTGCCGCTCGTGCAGTAGATCGACAGGCACGACCGCGCCGATGTTGCACGCCTTGCCGTTGACCATCAGCGCGCGATCCGAGCCGTGCCAGTTCCAGCGGCGCACGCTGGTCAGCCCGAACGTGCCGGTCCATTCATCGGTGAGTTCATCATCGGCCACCAGCGCGACCTTCAGGTTGTATAGCGGCTGCTCGCCCATGCCCGCAGGCCACCAGCGCGAAGGCTCAACGATCTTCACCTTCACCGCGCTGCTCCCAGCCATGTCCGCGCGCGGCGTCAGATGAATCGCTTCTTCATCGTGAAACCCCTCGTCGGTATCGACATCCACCCACACCTGCACATCACGCGGCGAATGCCTGCGCTTCGATGCGCCAACGGACGGAGCAAGATTGACCATCACTTCAACCACCGCCTGCTCCGCATCGACGTATCGAACGAGCGGACGGATGGAAGAAAACCGAGGAGAGTGTGTAGCGGTGTTCATGGTGTTGACTCCCGCACTGAAGTATACGGTTCGTTGTTTCTAATCAATCGGTAGCCCAACGAAATTGCCAGTAATTTCAAGGGCGAAGTTATCGGCACCAGCCGCCACAACACGGACATGGCGGAGGGCATCCATCCGGTTATCGGATGAAGCCTTCACCTGTTGTACGTTTGATTTGAACTAGGGATGCGTTGGTTGCAGGAAGTGCAGAGGAGCTATGAGCTATGAGCTATCAGCTTTCAGCCAGAGAACAGGCAGCGTTTGGCTCAATGCTGATAGCTGAAAGCTGATAGCTGATAGCTCCTGGCTCATTTTCCCATGAAGAACCGTTTGATCGCATGCACCGTTGTCTGGCGACCGATGAGCGCGAGGGCTTCGGTCAGCGGGACTTCCTTCGGGCAGACCTTGATGCAGTTCTGGGCGTTGCCGCAGTCGGTGATGCCGCCGGGGCCCATGACTTCTTCCAGGCGTTCGCTCTTGAGGCTCTTGCCGGTCTCGTGCATGTTGAAGTAGAGCACCTGGCTGATGACCTGAGCGCCGACGAAGTCGTTGTCGGCGGTGAACTGTGGACACGCTTCGAGGCAGCAGCCGCAGGTCATACAGCGAGAGAGACCGTACCGGAGCTCCTGGCTCTCAGGAGACTCGACGGGGCCGGGGCCCAAGGCGTGGGTGCCGTCGATGGGGATCCAGCCTTTGATTTTCTTGAGGTTGTCGAACATGCGCTGGCGGTTGACCCACAGGTCGCGCACGACGGGGAACTTGCTCATCGGTTCGAGGGTGATGGGCTTCTCTTCGCTGCCGGTGCCTTCGCCCAGGAGCACGTTGATGAGCGTCGAGCAGCTCTGCCGCACCCGGCCGTTGACGACCATGGTGCAAGCGCCGCACACTTCTTCCAGGCAGTTGGAATCCCAGACGATCGGAGCGACGCTGCGCCCGTCAGCCGTCACCGGCTTCAGCGCGATGGACTGAAGGCAACTGATCACGTTGCTGCTCTCGCGGTAGGGCACATCGAAGTCCTGCCAGTAGGGCGGGGCATCGGGCGTGTCCTGCCGCTTGATGCGGAAGCGAACGGTTTGAGTTTTGGTTTCGGTTGCAATCATGTTATTTCAGGGTTCGTTTCCTACTCCCCTCCCTCTCAGGGAGGGGCTGGGGGAGGGTCAGGCGAGCGGTATTCCGTTGCGCTCGTGCGTTTCGTGCGTCTGCGGTCTGTTGCGGCGACGGTGGCTTTTGGTTGTAGTTCGCTCGACCCTCCCCTAACCCCTCCCTAAGAGGGAGGGGAATCGGAGCACATCACCCAACCTGCGGCCACGATACCTCAAAGTTCACAGCCGCGCGCTCGCGCAGCCATCTTAAGAACACCCGCGCCTCCGCCTGATCGACGATCGTGTCGCCATCAAGTCGGCTCAGCACAGCACCCTCGCTGCCATAGAGCCACAGGCCCATCTCTTCCATCGAATGTTCGCGCCACACGGCTCGAACGATTGTCTCCAATCCTACGCGCGAAGTCCCTTGCGGTGTCGTGATCTCCAGCATCGCCGGCTCTGTCGCGATCAGCGCGACCTGCCTGGCGCGGGCCCTTCGCACATCGTTAAGAATAGACGCGGCTGTGACCCACGCAGTGATGAGGATGAGGGCGATCGAGCCGTAACGCATCACGGGGTTGGACCACTGAATGATCAACCAGCCGACGAAGATGAGCGAGAAGAGCACCGCGCCAAGGACGCGTGCTCTGGCGTAATCGCGCAGTCGCCGCGGCGGCATCCAGAGATGCCGTTCGTCATCAGCGGTGCTGGCGGGTTGGATCGTCACGGTGGTCATGTCTTATAGATCGTGCGGTATTGGCTTGGTGCCTTGATCCGGGTGCCATGGGTAAGCGAGGTCTGCCGAGCTTACCCGTGCGAGGTGTCGAGGGACTCAGGTGATCCGCACGGGCAAGCTTCGCAGACTGCGCTTGCCCATGGCACCCAATCAATCCTCATTCCGACACTCACGCCTTCGCCGCTTCCTTCTTCTCGCCCGTCGCCTCAGCCTCAACCTTGCCATAATTCCTCGTGCGCGGCTGCACCATCGGCAGCGGCACCGCCTCAAAACTCACTGAACTCGTGCCTGTCGCCGCGTCGTACTTCGCGATCGTAGACTTCAAATATTCATCATCGTTGCGTTCCTGATAGTCCAGCCGATAGTGCGCTCCGCGCGATTCCTTGCGGGCTTCCGCGCCCAGAAGAATCGCCTCGGCATAGATCAGCATGTCACCCAGCGCGCGGGTGAAACTCAGGTTCTGATTCGTCCACATGCCCGTATCACTCAGCTTCACGCGGGAAAATTCCTCGCGCAGTTTTGCGACTGTCTCCAGGCCTTTGCGCAGGCCTTCACCGGTGCGGACGACGGTGCATTTGTCCGTCATCTCATCGCCGAGGCGAAGGTGGATGTCGTAGGGATTCGTGTCGCCGGTGCCGGAGATGAGCTTCTGCATCTTCGCCTTTTCCTGGGCGACGACGCGATCGTACACCGCGCTGCTCAGCGAATCGGCAGGCGTCTTCACCGTGTCGTTCACATAGTTGACCACCGACAGGCCGCAGAAGAGACCATCGAAGATGCAGTTGAGCAGGGCATTGGCGCCGAGGCGATTGGCACCGTGGTAGTTGTAGTTGACCTCCCCGAAGGCGTAGAGGCCGGGGATGTTGGTCATCATGTTGCCCGGCGCGCCCAGCTTCAGGCCGACGACTTTCGCCATCGGATCGCCCGGTTTCGAGGCCCGCTCTTCACTCACATACGTTGTGTACAGCCCGCCCATCGCGTAATGCACGGCTGGGAAAATCCTCATCGGAACTTCGGTCGGATCATCGCCGGTGAACTTCTCGTAGATCTCGAGGATGGCCTTGAGCTTCTTCTTGGTGTCGGTCGGCAGATGGGAGACATCGAGATAAACCTGCCTGCCGCCGCCGACGCCTTTGCCATCCTGACACACAAAGAATATCTCTCTCGTGGCGATATCGCGCGGGACGAGGTTGCCGTACTTGGGATATTTTTCTTCGAGGAAGTACCAGCGTTCCGCTTCGGGAATCTCCAGGGCTTTTCGCAGGTCGCCTTGTTTGCGCGGCACCCACACGCGCCCGCCTTCGCCGCGCGCTGACTCGCTCATGAGGCGACACTTGTCTTCGCCGGGGATGGCGGTGGGGTGGACCTGGATCATCTCGGGGTTGCCCAGCAGCGCGCCGGCCTGGTAGCAGCGCGAAGCCGCGCCGCCGGTGCAGATAACGGACATGGTGCTCTTGCCGAAGATCAGGCCGTTGCCGCCGGTGGCCATGACCACGGCATCAGCGCGGAAGGCTTTGATCTCCATCGTCCGCATGTCCTGCGCGACGATGCCCTTGCACTGGCCCGCATCATCAATGACGGGATAGAGAAATTCCCAGAACTCGTGCTTGTTGACTTTCCCTTCCGCCTCATAACGACGGACTTGTTCGTCGAGGGCGTAGATGAGTTGCTGCCCGGTACTCGCGCCGGCAAAGTGAGTACGCTTGAATAGAGACCCGCCGAAGAGGCGAAGGTCGCGGAAGCCTTCTTTGGTGCGATTGAAGGGCACGCCCATGCGGTCCATCAGGTCGATGATGCGCGGGGCCCAGTGGCACATTTCATAGACGGGGGGCTGATGCTGGAGGAAGTCGCCGCCGTAGAGCGTTTCATCGCAGTGGGCCCACTCGGAGTAACCCTGCTGGCGTGCGACTTCGTTGCAGGCGTTGATGCCGCCCTGAGCGCAGACGGAATGCGACCGCTTGACGGGCACCATGGAAAATAAGTCCACCGGGGTGCCGGCCTCGGCGATGCGGATGGTAGCGGAAAGGCCGGCCAGGCCGCCGCCGACGACAATGACGCGAGGTTTGCTCATGACGAAGTAGGTACAGGAGGTAAAGGAGGTATTGGGAGGTAAAGAATGTAATCCGTATTCTCTACCTCCCTGTACCTCCCCTTACTTCCTTCCCTCCTCCCATTTTGGTGCGATCTGTGTCAGCGCGGTGCGCTGGGCTTCGGTGGTGTCTTTCTTCAGGTCGAATTTAAGGGCACCGATGATGGCGGCACCCATGAAGATCATCAGCGCGACGCCGAGTCCGAGGCACGCCATGCCCCAGCGTTTCTGGGCGGTTTTGGTGATGGTTGCGCCCCAGGTGATGGCCGCTGTCCACAGGCCGTTGCACCAGTGGAAGATCGCCATGGAGACGCCGACGATGTAGAAGATCACGATGAGCCAGGAGTATTGCAGAGCGTACGCGGTCAGCGGCAGGCTCATCGGCACATCGGTCTGGGCGTGGCCGGGTTCGCCCGTCGGCGTCAGGCGATGCCAGAACGGCGTATCCCAGATGCCCAGCACGTTGATGCGCCAGCGCAGCGTGGCGATGTGAAGAAAGATGAAGACCAGCGCGACCCAGGCGGTGATGCGCTGCATGGTGTAGCGCCAGTTGTCGCCGTAGTTGTATTGCCGAACGTTGGGCACGATGCCGACCATGTAACCGACGCCGAGGATGGCGTGGAAAGCGATGCTGGCCCACAGCGCGAACTCGACATAGAAGAGAGCGGGCGTGGAATGGATGAAATCAACTTCGTGTTGGAACGTGCCTTCGCCGCCTGCGGACTGGCCCCAGAGCACCTGGGCGTTGGTGAACAGGTGAACGATCATGAACAGGCCGATGGGCGCAATGCCCGTCAGCGAATGCAGGCGGCGCAACAGAAAATGATGCTTCGCCAGCAAGGAGGGCGCGGCGGCGGGAGCGGGAGCGGAGGTGGCGTGGTCGGACATACGACGGTCCTGAGTCCTGGGTCTTGGGTCCTGAGTGGTGGAGAGGTTCTGGATCCTGAGTCCTGGGTCTTGAATCCTGTCTTGTTGTCGACTCAGGACTCAGGACCCAGGACTCAGGACTTCCTCCTCATCCTCCACTCTTGCGCTGTTCGCGCGTGGCGGTGAGGATTTGAATGTAGGCTTGTCGCAGTTCGTAGAGCGTGGTGCTCAGCAGTTTGGATTCTTCTTCGGTGAGGTTGCCTTTGGTTTTGTCCGCGATGATGCCGAGCGTATCGAGGTGGTGCTTGGCCAGTTCCATGTGGGTGATGCGCTGGCCGGTACGCGGGTCGGGGATCGCGCCCATGAAGAGCAGGGCCTGCGAGGCGAGGTTGCTGATGAGGGTATCGAGTGATGCGGGGGGAATTTCCCGGCCGGCGCGCGAGCCTGCGGCGGGACCGGCGGCTGCGGCACCGGGCTTGGGCTCGGCGGCTTTGACCTTCTCTTCGAGCTTCGCCTTTTCGGCGCGGGCCTCGGCTTTCCAGTCCGAGTCGACCTGGAACTTCGAGCCGCCCTGCGGTGATTCTGCCATGTCCAGCTCCTTCCAAAGGGCTGATTTAGAGGAATTCGGTTGAGGGACGCAAGTATAGTGAGCATTGCGGATGCATGCCACGCACGAGATGTCGTCCTGGTTTGGGTGCCACGGG
>JBBDXA010000167.1:11288-20475 GCA_040902585.1 Phycisphaeraceae bacterium | reverse complement strand
AGACCGAGCCAACGATGACGAAAACGATATTTACAGAAAAGCGGTTGCTTTACCAGTCATCCGAATGTCGCGGTGGCAAAACACAGCCGAATGTGCTGGTTGCGGCGATTGCAACTGCTATATGCTTGACGCACAGACGATGTATCGATCTGTTCATGGCAGCGATCCTTTCAGCGTTATGTCGACTTTGTTTGGCTCCTTGGCCTCAGAACATCTACATTCGGCTGTTACAGTAAAGTTCACTATTATGCTTGCTACATCTCGCTTTACCGTATATGTCTGGGACACAAGCGTGACTTCCCCTTTGTCGTTGTCTTTTCTTTCCATCGACCACTCAATTAAACCCCGGCAGTGCTCTGGAAGTTTTTCATTGACCGGCTGTGGCGAAGACTCGCCAAATGTAGAACTGTCATAGCGCCACTTTCTTCCATCTAACAGTTCAATCTCAAAATAGCTGCTTTTCGATTCTTTCTCGGGCGGCCGCTCAATGTATCCTTCGCAGCACTTTAGGTTTTTTGATCCATTTACAAGCTCGCCGGGTGTACGCTTAAAGGATATTGTAGCACCCTTTTGCACGACTGGCTTTCCATCGGTTGGAAAACGAGCGGTTCGGGACTGTCGACAGGGTTCGTTAGGGGCAAAGTGGCGTTTTCAGGCTGAAAAGAGGCATGGGGCTGAAATGAATGGGCGTGTGGCCTCAAATGTCAGGCAAAATAGGCCCTCACAAACGAGGACAAGTACAAGAAATCGATGCAACTCGCGACTTCGCGGGGTTTCAAAGATGAATCCGAGGCAACTGGAGCGCCAAGAACGCGGTTGATCGACACGTGAAAGCAGGTTTTGGCTTCATCTGAAGCATTGAAAGGTCGGATGGTCACAATGGTGACGCTTCATTTCTTCATTGTACCGGAAGCGTGGAATGTATTATTCTTTGACCCCATGTCATGGCCCGCGTGCGTGTTCGAATGGCGGAGCAGCACCATGCTCCCGCGGTTCACCTATGCGCCGGAATCCCCTCAGACTCTGTTTCCATGCCGACTCCCCGGTCATCGGCGTCGGTGCTTCCCAGCCAGCAGGCGTCGAACGGCAAGTAACTTCTCCTCCCGGATGAGGGGCAACTCGGCGATCATGCAAAGAGCGGCGGCAAATTCCTCGTCGCTCGGGTCTTCAACCGGCTTGCCGGTACAAGCAGCGGTACAAGCGGACGACGCCTGCGATGTATTTGCTGTATCTACAGCCACTTCCATATCTTGTTCGCAGCCTTCCAAGCTGAATGTTGAGGGTTCGAATCCCTTCGCCCGCTTGCAAAAAGTATTGAACACATTGACATGCGTCGAGTCACTACATTTGGGTTGGGGTCGATAAATTGACCTTTGTAGTGCAGCCTCGACCAGAAATGTAGTGCAAGAAAACCTCTCGTCTCCCCGCGCCGCATTTCCCTGACCCGCCCGACGACGCCGATGGAACGAACTTAATCGCGATAAAACGCGATGTGCGGCACCGGTCGCATTGAGCCTGCCTTGCGTACCAAGCCTGAGCGCTTCCCCCCTAGCCTGATCTTTCCCCACATCTACCTCACCGCCGCCAGTTCGAATCCGCGCACCAGGATCATCAGCGTCTGCCAGCCGCGCCATAGCGTGAGCCAGCCGGGGTCGCCGTCGCTGGGGCGGGCCTGGAAGCCGCCTAGTTTGGCGATCGCTCGCCAGTACCACCCGCGCGTCGCCTTGCCGGCCGGCGGATCGATCTTGCGCAGCACCTGCGTTGTCGAATCGTCGGCGTCCTGCGGCGGCAGCGGCGCATCACTTCTGACTGAATACCGGCATCACGCCGGTTGTGTCAACCGTAGAGGCCCAACGCACCGTCGCACTCAAAGTACATTTCCAGAGGCTTCCGCTCTCCGCTGCGCCACCACTTCCTTCGCCACCCGACCGTACCACTGATCAATCGAATGTCACGCTCCGCAGAGCGGTTATCGAACCGCACTTGGTTGCAGCCCCGTAGATGCCGCTTTACCGGAGGCGTCAGCAGCGGTGACGAACTGGATGTCTGGGTAACGGAGTTGAAGCCGGGGATGGGCGAGCGTGTGAAACTGTGGATCGAGGTGGGCTTGCCCGAGGCGAAGCGACTGCTCAAGGCGGCGAGACACTGTGAACGCGTGATCCTGTTTGCCTACGGCAAGAAGCGGCCCACATGGGAGAGCGATCACCTGGACGATCTCAACGAGCGGGACAACATCACCGTTCTGGGCGTCGACGCGACAGCGATCGCTCGTTTGGTTGACTCGCTGGATCGACAGATCACGTGGTCATTCACAATTAGTGGTGGGACGATCTATCTCACGTCAGGAACCCAGCACATCGAAACCATGCTGGAACACGTGGCCGGTCCGCCGTTGGTAGCCGACTGATCACCGCGAGACTTACGGCGCTTTGAATTCAGGAACAAGGTACGCCGGCTTATTCACGATCTCATCCACAGGTTCTGGTTATAGCTCGGCTCCCGTTCGCAAGGTGTCCCATTCAGCAACCTTGAACCTCACTACTCCGGTCTCATTCGTGTGATTCACTCAGCGACTCGTTTGACCAAACACTCGTGAAACTTTAGTATCCACTCCAATCTGCGTCATGTCCCAAAGATAGAGGTGCGCACGTGAAATTCGACAAGCGCGTTCGCATCGGTGCGATTTTTCTGAGTGTCCTGGCCGTCGGCGCGGTCATTGTCATCTACCTCGCCAATGGGAAGGGCCGACCGCGCGAGGTGGCGGACGGTCAATCGACCACTCCGGATGGATCGGATGGTGACCCGGGCACGGGAATCGTTTATGAGCCCGAGAAGTCAAGCGTGCGTCAGGAACCGCTGCGGCCGATCCCATTAAGCGTTGAACTTGACAAGCGCAAGGTCAAGCTCGGCCATGCCCTGTTCCACGATGCCCGCCTTTCCATCGATGGCACGGTTTCATGTGCCAGTTGCCACAACCTGGAGACCGGCGGCACGAATCGCATGCGCTTCTCCGTGGGCGTCGGCAGCAAGCGCGGTCTACTCAACGCCCCGACTGTCTTCAACAGCGGCTTCAATTTCCGACAATTCTGGGATGGTCGCGCCAAGTCGCTCGAAGACCAGGTCGAAGGTCCGCTTACGGATGACCACGAGATGGGCAGCAGCTTTGAATTCCTCCTCTCGATTCTGAGCAAGGATAAAAGTATTGTCGAACAGTTCGATTCCATCTATGAAACCGGCTTGAGCAGAGAGGCCGTCAAGGATGCGATCGCCACGTTTGAACGATCGTTGATTACTCCCAACGGCCGCTTCGACCGCTGGTTGCGGAATGATGACTCGGCGCTGTCGGCGGAAGAATTGAAAGGCTACGCTCTTTTCAAGTCGCTCGGGTGCGTGAGCTGCCATCAAGGCGTCAATGTCGGCGGCAACATGTTCGAGAAATTCGGCGTCATGAAGAAAGCCTTCGCCGAAGGCGAGGACAGCAAGTCGATCCACTTCGGGCGATACAACGTGACCAAAAACGTATCAGACAAATATGTGTTCAAGGTTCCCTCGCTTCGCAACGTGGCAATCACCCCGCCGTATTTTCATGATGGTTCAGCCGGCGACCTGAACGAGGCCGTTCGGCGCATGGCCGAGTACAACGTCGGACGGATTTTGAGTGATGCGGAGGTTTCCCTGATCACTTCATTCCTGAAGACCCTGACAGGGGAATATAAAGGACGACCTCTCGATGGAAGCCAATAGGTCAAAAGTCCGCCGCACGACGTCGGTCGCGGTGTTGTTCCTCGCGTTGGCAGTGATGTTGGCCTTCCTGACCTACATCTATTTCAAGACCCAATCGGTCAACGCCCGCGACCATGCGACCTACCGCTCGCGGATTCTGGAAGTGCGGGAAGTCAACGCGCAGCTGGACAAGGACATTCTGCTGATTCGATATGGCCGCACGCTTGATTTTGACCCGCTTGAAGATTCGCTCAAGAAGCTCCAGACCATTCACCAGGAACTGGATACTCCTCCTGCCTTTCTCGACGCGACAGGTCGCGGTTCGATCGAGACCCTACTCATTGAGCTGGAGGACGAACTGGCCAGAAAGGAGGATCTGGTCCAGAGGTTCAAATCAAATCAGGCCGTGTACAGGAATTCGATGAAATCGATCCCTGTCCTTACCCGCCAACTGACACAGGCGCTGACTTCCGATGATCCGGCACGCAGCACGCTGCTCCATCGCCTGATTGAGGATGTCCTTATTTACAATCTTTTCAGCGACGAAGCGGACGCGGTCAGAGTGGCGGACAGCGTCAAGGAGATGAACGCATGGAAGGATTCGAACAACTCGGCAATCAGCCCGGCCGTGACGTCCCTCCTCCTGCACGTCGAAGTGATTCTGTCCCGCAAGCCTGAGATTGACGCACTCGTTCCGGAAGTGCTCAAGCCGACGCTGCACGAAGTAGCGAACCGGATCGAGCAGGCTTACGCGGCTGCTTTCGCCCGCACCTTGAGCGATCAGGACACCAACCAGTCCATCCTTTACTTCCTGTGTCTGTTGTTCCTGGGGGTCGTTCTGGCTTCCCTTCGCCACGCCCAACATACGAACGCCCGACTTGAGGATCGCGTGGCTTTGCGCACCGCTGAATTGGAACATACATTGACTTTGCAGCGCGCCATCCTAAACAGCGCCGATTGCACCATCATTTCAACGGGAACCGACGGAACGATCCTGTCGTTCAACACGGCGGCCGAAAGACTGCTGGGTTACACGGCAGGTGAAATGATTGGATTAACGACGCCGACACGTTATCACGATGAACAGGAGATGGCCCGTCGAGCTGATCAATTGTCCGACGAGTTGAGTTCGCCGATATCGCCGGGGTTCGAAGTGTTCGTCGCCCGGCCGCGCCGAGGTGCAATTGAAGAACGCGAGTGGACCTTCATCAGCAAGGAAGGCGTGCGCATTCCAGTGGCGCAGACAGTGACGGCACTGCGCGATTCTGATGGACATGTCACGGGCTTTCTGGGAATCGCCAACGACATCACGCTGCGCCAGCAGGCCGAGGCCGACCTGCGCAAAGCCAAAGAGGAAGCGGAGCACGCCAATCAGACCAAGAGTCAGTTTCTCGCCAACATGAGCCACGAGTTACGTACGCCGATGAACGCGATCATCGGTTTCAGCGAGATTCTGCGGGAAGACGCAGAGGAGGAAGGTCGCGAAAAAGACGTGGAAGACCTGCAAAGGATTCAGGCGGCCGGCAAGCATCTGTTGGGTTTGATCAATGATGTTCTCGACCTTTCCAAGGTCGAGGCCGGCATGATGGATCTCTATCTTGAAGATTTTGAGATTGCCACACTGGTGCGTGACGTTGCCATGACGGTACGCCCTCTCATTGAGAAGAAGTCGAACGAACTTGCGGTCCAATGCCCCGCGGAGATCGGTGTGATGCATGCCGACCTGACACGCACGCGGCAGATACTCTTCAATCTCCTGTCGAACGCGGCCAAGTTTACAGAGAGCGGATCGATCACCATCCGCGTCCGCCGTGATGCGATTCGATGGGCTGCCCCCGACGCCGATGTCCCGGTCGATGCGGAGGGGCTACGCGGACCGGCAACGGCTCCCCAAGTCAGAAATGTGGTTATATTTGAAGTCATTGATTCTGGAATCGGAATGACCGACGAACAATTGAAGAAGCTGTTCCAGCCCTTTTCGCAGGCTGATGGTTCGACGACTCGAAAGTACGGCGGAACGGGTCTTGGTTTGATGTTGTGCCGCAGCTTCTGTGAAATGATGGACGGCGAGATTACAGTTAGCAGCGATGCTGGCGCGGGTACGACATTCACCGTCACACTGCCGGCCAACCTGACTGCGGCCCGCTCAAGGGCGACAAGAGAGGTAACTGATGGCGAGAATCCTGTTGGTCGAGGACAATGAACAGAATCGCGACATGCTTTCGCGAAGGCTCATCAAGCGAGGATTCGAAGTGGTGCTCGTCTGCGACGGCGAAAGCGTACTTGCCGCGGCGGCCAGCGAGGCTCCGGACTTGATCCTGCTGGACCTCAGTCTGCCCGGAATCGACGGATGGGAACTGGCGGGCCGCATCAAAGCTGACGTCTCATTGAAACATATCCCGGTGATCGCCTTGACCGCTCACGCCATGGCCAGCGATCGGCAGAAGGCACTCGATGCCGGTTGCGACGAATACGACACCAAGCCGGTCGACATTTCCCGCCTGCTCGACAAGATGCGAATGTTTCTAACTGATGATCCATCGCAACCGTGACAAAGATAAACACCGCCAGTTCCGCAAGACCAGCCTGGTCGCTGAAAGTGCCGGCGAGGCGTTCAGTGACCGATTCGCCCTTGCAGGAGATAGGTGACGATCTCGTCGCCGGAATCGAGAACGAAGCCGCCGCGCTTTTCAGCCATGTAGGTGTCCTTGATCAGCTCGAACGTAGAATCAGATATCTGGATACTGCCGGTAATGCCATGAGTGCGCAGGTTAGAGGCCGTTTCGACGGTCTGCCCCCACAGGTCGTAGCTGAGTCGCGATCGGCCGATCACTCCCGCGGTCACCTGGCCGCTGTTGATGCCGATCCGCAACCGTAATGGCTCTCGCGACGGTGTATCAAACCGGCAGATCGACCGCTGCATCTGCAGCGACAACTCGGCGATTCGCTGAGCATGATCCTCGCAAGGAAGCGGCAGGCCCGCCGCCGCCATGTAAGCGCCGCCGACGGTCTTGATCTTTTCAACGCCATGTTCGTCGCACAAGCCATCGAACGCGCAGAACACATCATTGAGCAGGCGGACCAGTTCATCGGGAGTCAATGCCTCGGTCAAACTCGGCAAATCAGCGACTTCAGCGAACAGAACAGTGGCGGCGGGCACCTTGTCGGCAATGATCGCACTCCCGCCGGCCTGATCGCACAGTCGATCGACCACCTCTTCGGGCAGAACGCTTACCAGAAGTCGGTGGGTCTTCTCCTTTTCCTGCTCGATGCGGTGAACGTATTCCTTCTCGGCGTCGCGCCGCCGCTTCTTGTCCATACAAGCTTCAACGCGAGCCCTGAGCAGCGTGGGTTCAAACGGCTTGAAGAGGTAGTCATCAGCCCCGAGTTTGACACACCGGACGATGCTCTCCAGTTCAGTCACGGCCGAAATCACCACCACCGGAATCTCCTTCAACATCGCGTCCTTGGCGCGTCGCTCGAGCACTTCATAGCCGTCCATCTCCGGCATCATGATGTCGAGCAGCACGAGGTCCGGCTGCTTCTCGCTCATGAGACGAAGGGCCGCGCCACCTTCGACGGCTTCCAGCGTGGTGTGGCCATCGCGCCGGAGGCGGCGATGCAGCAGCTCGCGATTGTTCTCCTGGTCATCGACGACCAGGATCGTGGCCGACTCTGCGGGTGTGGTCTTCGTGGTGGGTTCGGGATCAGGTGTCATGTGCTCTCAGTTCTCGATTGTCTTGCGGACTCATCGCTCGGGTGTGCCTGACGGAGAGGGTTGGTTCTGGCGCAACGCTTTCAGTTCGACTTGCAGGGCCTCGATGCGATGCAACCACTCAGCGTTGCCGTCTGCATTCGCACTGGTCGCAGCATCGGTCAGAATCTTCGCGGCTCGCTCGTGCTGGCCCTGTCCAAGAAACGATCGAGCGGATCGGAAGAACAGAGTGGCGGCGTTGCCATGCTGGCCTGCGCGTTTGAAACTTTGGCCTGCCTGCTCCTGGGCGGTGGACATCTCAAAGTAAAGGCGGGCTCGCTGCAATAACGCTGCCTGTTTCAAGTAGTACTCGGCTGCCGTCGCGGGCCTGCCTGAGAGAGACTCAATGCGAGCCTCCAGGCCTGCCGCCTCCGCCAGAAGCGCATCATCATTCAAGCTGCCGGCTATTGCCTTGGCGGATTGCAACTCCGCCGATGCCTGCGCAAGTCGCTGGCGATCACAGGCAACATGGCTTCGTATGACGAATGCCTGAAAGCGCTGAATGCCGGACGTCTCGGCCGCACTCCTGCTGAGCAGGCGATCCGTGATCGTTCCAACCGCGTCGTAATCCTGTCGTCGGCGCGCCAGTTGCGATTGGGCGATCAGGACATGAGCGAACGAAGACTTGTCTCGAGTCAACTCCGCCTCAGCCTCATCCAGCAGCGCAGCGGCGCGTTCCAATTCACCCAATGCCATCAAACAAATTGAAAGGTTGTAGGCTGCGTCGGCGATGGCTGCGGGATGGTCAATGGTCCGGGCACGCATCAGCGATCGATCGTAAAACGTTGACGCCTGCTGGAGATTCCCCTGCTTGAACGCATTGCGGGCAGTGTTGACGTAGCCCTGATAACCCGCGTCGACGGGCCGTGGAGCGACGGCACGCGAGGCACAACCCGCCAGGGCAGTTGCTGCCGACAGGTACAGGACCATGGTTGTAGACACGCGCGCAGTCAAGGTATTCATCGCTTCCGTTCGACCGCGTCGGCCGGGGTCTGAGTATTCAAGTTGAACGGCGACAGTCGGGGTGAGTCCGCTTCGACTTCGCTACCGCCCAGGAGCCAGTTGCTCTGAAGACCCTTCGTGAAGATTTCCATCTCCCGAAGTGTGCTTTGCAGTTGAATCACCAGGCCGGGCATCGCCTCCGCTTCGTCGGCAATGGCTTTCATGGCGCGTGGCATCTCGGCGGTCGCCTTGCGCAGGTCACTGGCGACGACGTCCATGTTCTCCAGCAGTTTTTCAGTCTTGGCGATCAAGGCGGGAAGACTGTCCACCTGGGCGTCGAGCTTCCTGGTCATGGCAGGCAACTGGGCCGTGCTCTTTTGCAGGTCACCAAGCGAAGCAGCCAGGAAGTTCAGAGAGGTGTCAGCCTTCTCAAATATGGAATCCAAGCGACTCGCCAGTTTGTCGTCCGCGATCAATCGTCCCAGGATGCCCTCGCCGCGATCGATTCTCTCCGCGATGCTGTTGGTCGATGCCAAGAGCTTCTGCACGCCGCCGTTTTTGTCACGAAGATCTTTTGCAAGCAATTCGAATTCACCCGCCACATCGCGCAGCTTCTGGATCGTCGGCACGGTCTCCTTGCGAACGTCATCGATCAGGGCTCCGATCATCCCGGACAATTCCTCGAAGGCCTCCGCCTGAATCGTCGCGCCCTGCGGGGAAAGCGCGACCTCGGTGCCCTTGGTGATCTCCAGGTAGGCGTCGCCGGCG
>JBBDXA010000167.1:0-11278 GCA_040902585.1 Phycisphaeraceae bacterium | reverse complement strand
CGGCGACCCCGAATCTCTTCTTGATCAACGCCTTCGAGTCGGTGCGAATGAGCCTGAAGAAATCCTCACGTATGTGGGTTCGTGCCTCGACTCGGCCCTGATCATCGACCTCGACTTCATCCACCTTGCCGACGATGATCCCAAGAATCTGAATTTCCGCCCCGGCACCGAGGCCGAAGGTGCCTTGTTCAGGGAACACGACCGTCAGCGAGCGCATGGGCATGAACCACTTCTTGGCGTTGCCCATCAGCACGACCGCCACCACGCCCAGGACGATCAAGACAAGGACCATCAGGCCGGTCAGGCGATGAACGTAGTTTGATTTGAAACCCTTCGCAGCCATCGAATCACCTCGTTATCTCAAGCAGTTGGGATCCACTCATGCGGAATCGATACGTTGGCCGAATGGCAGTACTCTCCCATACCTTGGCGTTGCTGGTGGTAAAGAGCACAGCTGCCCCCTTCTCGCGCGCCGCCTGAAGGGCCTGAATGAGGGGTCTCATGATTTCGGGATAGATCGCGCGCGTGGGACGTTCCAGAAGGATCAAGGCAGGATCTCCGAGCAGGGCCCGTACCAGTTCGGCGCGACGTAAATCAGGTTCGGGAACTTTGTCTGTAGGAGCGGTGGGTAGTCCCGGGAGGCCGAACTGACGTGCGAGTCGAACCGCGTCGGCGGCGATGGATTCCTCCGACGCCTTTCCATGATAACGACTGGCAAGCGTGATGTTGTCGGAAATCGAGAGCTGATGCAGCCAGGCATTGCCTTCAAAGACGCGGCCGGTCCTGTTGCGCATCGCGCAGGCCCGGTCCGGACTCATCTGCTGCCAGTTTTCACCGTCGAACATGACCCGCCCATGCTGTGGCTGAACCAGGCCCAGGGCGGCATCCATCAAAGGCGTGTTGTACTGCTGCGGCTCCAGTTGAATCAGCGCCAGTTCGCCGCGACCGAGCGAGAGGTTGGCATTCCAGATCGAAGTGGTGTAGGACCCGTCCGTCTGAACGGTCAACTGATCGAACAACAGGACCGGGCCGGATTCGTCAGTCACATCGGGGACTGTTGCCTGCGAACTTGAAGAGGTGATTGGAACTGTCATTGTCGTTGGAAAGCATCTATCAGATGGAATAGATCAATAGGCTGACGCAGGAGGACGCAATGAAGGCGATCAGTACCGCCTGAGTCAAGCCTCGACGAATGGCGGCTGGAAGTTCCCGCGGCGACGCAACGCCAAGCCCTTCATTGCACAGGGTCGTGCCGATCAAGAGCGGTATGAACATGCTCTTGGCCAGCAGATTGAGGAGATCTGAAAGAGTCAGGCCGCCGATGACGTCGCCTGAGAATTCAAAGATGCCACCCGTTCGCGCTTCGGTGAACTGACCGATGAAGTATCCGCTGCTGAGGCAGACCAGCACAAACAGAAGGGTCAAAAACAGGCCTGAAACAGCGAGCCCCAGGACGCGCGGAACCACCAGGTACAGAAAGGGATCGATGCCCTGAGCTTCCAGCACACGAACCTCGCCTGCAAGTCTCATGGAAGCGAGCTCAGCGGTCATCGCGCTTCCGCTGCGGCCGATGAGCATGAGGTTCACCACCAGCGGCGCGATCTCGCGCAGCACGACAATGACCAGCAGCGATCCGATCATGTGTGACTGACCGATCCGGGTCACCCAGATCTGGAGTTGAACGATGAGCGACGAGCCGATGATCACCGCGAGCAAGACCACGAGGACAATCATCTTCAGACCACAAGCGACAACCTGCTCCGAAAACGCTTGCCTGATCAATCGCTTCCAGTACCGAGGGTTCAACCCTCGCAAGACCGCGCTCGTCGTGGCGGCAAGCAGATCGACCACGTATTCGCCCAAGGCCAACACTCGACTTCCGATTCCCGAAATCATGGACGCTGCTTTCGAGTGGAGAGGCGTTGGTTCCAATTGGGGCTTCCGCAAACGGAAGCAGTGATGGGCGGCCGACGGGAACTGGCCGAGTAGAAGATACCTACTGCCTGCGCGTTGTCCACAAGCGGCCCGAGTTAATCGAATGAACGCTGTTGATCACGCCGTGGCGAAGAGACACTTCAAATACGCGCCTTCCTTGAAACCGATCGGATGATCGACCGCGTGACCGGTCTGTTCGAGATCGCGCAGGGGCCGGCCGCTTCGCCTGGCGGCTCGTTGAACCGCCTGGAAGAACGCAGCATCATCCACGCGGCTGGAGCAGGATGCCATGACGATCTTGCCGCCGGGTTCGAGAAGGTCCAGCCCCAGGCCGGTCAACTGTTCGTAGGCCGCGATCGCGCGGTCGACGTGGGCCTGCTTGGTCGCAAACGCGGGCGGGTCGATGATGACCAAGTCAAAACGGCGACGATCGCGCGCCATCTCTTTCATCGCATCAAAGGCATCGGCGCAGAGGCGTTCGTGTTCCGCCGCGGCGATGTTGGGATGGGCCTTGTTCAGCGCGAAGTGCCGGACCGCCGCGTCGAGTGCGGGCTGGCTGATGTCGAGACTGACCACGCTCCTGGCGCCGCCCCGCGCGGCATAGAGCGAGAAGCCGCCGCTGTAGGCGAACACGTTGAGCACATCCTTGCCCGCGCTTAGCGGCTCGATCCTCGCGCGGTTGTCGCGCTGGTCGAGGAAGAAGCCGGTCTTGTGGCCGCGGATCGGATCGGCTTCAAACGTCAGGCCGTTCTCCTTGAAGAGGACGGGACCATGCAACGGGTCGCCGCGGAGGATGATGCCGTCAGACAAGCCGTGCAGGTTCCCCGTCTGCTCCTGCAAGCCGCGACTGAGGCGAAGCACGATGCGTTCCACCCGACACGCATTGCCAAGCGCGTGCAGCATGCGGTCCAGATGAGGTATCCACGCAGCGGTGTAAATCTTGAGTACGAATGTCGCGTCGTAGCGATCGACGATGAGCCCGGGCAACTGGTCGTTCTCGCCGTGGACGATGCGATAGCCGGTGGTGCCTGTCGGTTCAATCGAATCGCGCCGCCGAACGGATTGGAGCAGCGCGGCATCGAACCAGGCTTGATCGATGGTCACCGGTTTACCGCGATGAAGGATGCGGACGCGAATGTTGGAATCGGGATCGAACAGGCCGAGGGCGAGGAACCGGCGATCGCTTCGGTAGATAACCGCGAGGTCGCCGGGGTGTCCCTCGTCGTGATTCTGATCGGTGATGGCCTGATCGAAGACCCACGGGTGCCCCTGTTGGATAGCGCGCTCGGCGGCAGGCGTGACGCGCAGGCTCACCGGCCGCGCGGATGGTGCGGGGACATGGGTGAGGATGTCGGCGTCGAGCGTCATAGCGTCTTTTGAATGGTAGCGTCCGCGTCGAACGGCGTGGGTGATGCACACACCGGATCACCCCGGCCAGCGCGCATAATCGCCACTCGCCAGCTTCCGACCCGCAGCCGTCCGCAGGTTCAGCGGCCCGCTCTGCGAAAGCTGACTTGTGTCTCCGCACACGCTGTCGGTGAGCCAGATGCTGAGCTGAGCCGCGGTGATGCCGGGTGTGTGACACGAGAGCAGCACGAACCGGGGTTGACCTGCGGTGAGCTGATGGCAGAGATTCAGGAGCGGCAGCAGGTCGCGGGTGATCGACCATTTTTCTCCCTGCGGGCCGTGGCCGTAGCTGGGCGGATCGAGAATCACGGCGTCGTAGCGGTTGCCTCGTTTGACCTCGCGCCGGCAGAACTTGACGGCATCTTCCACGACCCAGCGAATGGGCGCATCAGACAGGTCTGATCGCATCACATTCTCCCGGGCCCGCGCGACCATGCTCCTGGCCGCATCGACATGCGTCACCTCTGCCCCGGCCGCAGCCGCCGCGAGCGTACTGCCGCCGGTGTAGGCAAAAAGATTCAACACGCGCGGCGGTTCTGACTTCGCGGTCTGCCGGGCGATCCATTGCCAGTTGTCCAACTGCTCCGGGAAAATGCCGACCTGTCCCGATGGCTGCGGTGAGAGTAGAAGTTTGAATTGCGCGTCGGGCGAAAGCGTTACTGGAAGTTCAATTGATGCCTCGCGCCACGCCTCGGCGAGCGGCGTCCATGCGCCTTGGGTGGTTCGATCGCCCTCGTAACGAGCGCAGGCCGTCTTCCAGAGATCGGGTCGCATCCGCGCGGCAACGACGCCGGGCGCGGGTCGATCCAGAATCCACGCACCGAAGCGTTCGAGCTTGCGCCCTTCGCCGAAATCCAGAAGTTCGTAGTCCATCGTCGCCGCGGCGGGCGGCAGGGAGAGTCTATCAAGCTGCCCGTCAGGCTGAGCCTGAGGCCGGCTCTCGCGAGTCTCACTCGGCGATCTTGAAAAGGTGAGACTCGCCGCGGATATAGAGCGCGCCGTCCGTCGCCGCGATGGAGGCGAGGGACTTCTCGCCGATATCGTTACTCGCGAGCAGCTCAAAAGTCTTCGACGCCTTGACGACGAAACCGACGCCCGCTTCATTCTGAAAATAGACGCGGCCCTCGGCTGCGACAGGCGACGCGGAGAAATTCCCTCCGAGCCGCTGGCTCCAATGCACATCGCCGCTGCGGGCATCGGCGCAGGTGGCGATGCCGCCATCGGAGACGAAGTAAATCTCATCACCGAGTACGACCATCGAAGCGGAATGCGGCGCGCCCTTGCGGAGTCGCCAGGCGACGTGTGAATCCGTGACATCGCCCGCGGCCTTCTGCGGGCGAATGGCGATCACCTCCGGCGCGTCAAAACCCGAACTGATGAAGAGCAATCCATGCGCGAAGACAGGACGCGGCACGACGGAGTAGCCTTCGCCGTAGTTCACCTGCCAGAGCAGGCGGCCGGTCTTGAGGTCGTAGCCGCCGACGAACCCGCTGCCGGGGCTGACGATCTGCGTGGCGGAGCCGACCTGAATCGCCAGCGGCGTGGAGAAGGAAAACTTTTTCTTCGCCTGAGTCTGTCGCGGCGTCTTCCAGCGGACCGCGCCGGTCTTCGCATCGAGGGCGACGACGAACGGATTCGCCGCCCCGTCGCAACTGAAGACGAGCAGACCATCGACAAGGACGGGCGAGCCGCCGGTGCCGTGAACGGGTGGATATTTCAGATCGGATTGCCGCCACAGGACTTTGCCGCTCAGGTCCAGTGCCGCGGTGCCCATGTGGCCGAAGTGAACGTAGAGCCTGTCGGAGGTCACGATGGGCGTGCCGCTGGCGAGAGAGTTTTTCTGGTGCATGGATGATGCGCTGGACTTCTCCGGGCGGAAGACTTCGGTATCGAAGAGCGTTTTTCCGCTCGCGGGATCGAGGCACATCGCCCGCAGCGATACGTTCCCGTCTTTCGCTTCGCCCAGAGCCGTGGTCAGATAGAGCTTGCCGTTGGAGAGAACCGGCGACGACCATCCGCGCCCGGGCACTTGCACCTTCCACACGACATTCTTCGTCGCGCTCCACGCCACCGGCAACCCGGTCGCCGCGGAGACGCCTTGTCCGCCCGGTCCGCGAAACTGCGGCCACTCCGACTCCGCGCCCGGCGAAGTCGCCGCGACGAGCAGGGAGATGACCAGGGAGGCCAGCGCGAGCAGCGCCCGCCGGAACCTGAACGAGGCCATGCAATGTTTCGTGGATTCTTTCATGTTTCAGCAATGGTAACAGCGCACGCCCGCTCACTTCGCATCGAAGCGCACCCAGTCCAGATTCATGATGTGCTGCTTGCCGGGGTTGACGAACACCATGTAGAGCGTGACCGGCTGGCCCGGGTTCTCGATCGCGGCACTCGCCTCGGCCCACGCTTCCCATCCGCCGGTGGGCTTCACTTCGACGGAAGCGAGCAGCTTGCCGTCGGGTTTGTCTGCGCGGAACTCGATGTGACCGCCCGCGCCGCCTGACGCGATGCGGCAGGTAACGCGGCGGACCGTGGCGAGGTTGAGGTGATCCAGCCGGGCGAAGTTTCTGTGATGAATCGCGCCGAGGAACTTGCCGCCGCCCGCGTTGGGCGATTCCAGCAGCGATGCCCCGCGGACTTCATCGGCAGACTCCGCTTCGATCTGGCGACTGCGAAGCGTGATCGTCGCGTGAGCCGTTAGCGGCCCGACGGGAGCCGCGCCCTTGTCCGTGTACGTCGCTTCGATGACATACACTCCGCCTGTCACGCCGCCTGTCGGCCCGCCCTTCGCACTCCCCGCCTCCTCCACGCGCGGCGGCGGGATCGCGCCGAACACGCCCTTGACCGTCTGCGAGACCGTCGCCTCGACCTTCAGCGAAAACACCCACGCCACCATCTCCTTCGTCTGCTCCAGCGTGTGCTGACTGTGCGGAAGCATCGGCACCTGGCCCCACACGCCGGTGGAACCTTTAACCACGCGCTCGGCGGCGGCATCGAGCGCCTTCGCATCGCCCTTGTATTTCATCGCCACATCCAGGTACGACGGGCCGACGATCTTGCGATCCACCGAGTGACAGTTGAAGCAGTCGCTCGACTTCATCAGCTTCAGGCCCGGCGGATCGATGGCGGTGCTGCCTGACGCACCGGGGGAACCGGGCGGGCGAAGCGTCGCCGTCAGCACGGTGCGCTCGCCCATCGCCTGTTCATCAAAATCAGAATCGCCATCCTCCGCATCCTCCACGCGAAGGCGATATCGAATCGAACTCTCGAGGCTCACAAAGTCACCATCGCGCGGCGAATCGAACCTGATCTTCGGCGGATCATTCCCGACAAGCACCGGCACCGTCGCGCTGCCCGTTGCGCCCTGCGGATCCGTCACCGTCAGATGCACGTTGTACACGCCCGGCTTATCAAGCGTGATCGTCGCATTCGCCTCCGTCGCGATCACCTTGTCCCCCGGCGTCACTTGCCAGCGATAAATGAGCTTGTCCTTCTTATCCGGATCGACCGTGCCTTCGCTGGAAAGAGTCACCGTCAGCGGCGCTTTGCCGATGTTGTTCGTCGCCGCAGCCTTCACGATCGGCGAGCGGTTGCCGCGCTCGTAGCGGATGCGCAGCAGCTTGGAGTCGGCGTTAGAGCCCCACGTCTCGCCGTACTCGAGCATGTAGAGCGTGCCATCAGCCGCGAACTTGAAATCCACCGGCCTGCGAAACGAAAGCTTGCTGGTGAAATTCTCGATGGCAACGAGGTTGGAGTCTTTGTCGAGCCGGGCCCACTTCACATAGGGCCGCTGCCAGTCGTAGATGATCATGCAGTTGTCGAAGCTCTGCGGAAAGCCCTCGGTCTTCGCGAACTGTGCGTCGTAGTGAAACACGGGGCCGGCACACGCGGTGCGTCCGCCTTTGCCCAGCGCGGGGAACTCCTTCGAGTCGCCGTACGGGTAGTAGATCCATGCGGGCTGCGCGGGCGGGAGCTCCTTGCCGCCGGTGTTGTAGGGCGATTCGTTGACGGGTCGCAGCGGGTCGTACTTTTTGCCGAGCTTCTTCGTCGCGAAGTCGTAGTCGGCATAGGCGTAGTTGTTGCCCACAAAATAAGGCCAGCCGAAGTTGCCCGCTTTGCGCGCCTGGTTGATCTCATCGTAACCGCGCGGCCCGCGCTCGCCGTCACCGCCCGCATCAGGACCGACCTCGCCCCAGTACACGTAGCCCGTCGCAGGGTCCACGTTCATCCGCCAGGGGTTGCGGCAGCCCATGACGTAAATCTCCGGCCGCCCCTTCGAACCATCCTTCGGAAACAGGTTGCCATCAGGAATCTCATACTTGCCTTCCGCCGTCGGCTTGATGCGCAGCACTTTGCCGCGCAGGTCGTTCATGTTCGCGGAGGATTTCTGAGCATCCCACGGGAAGCGATCCGGTCGCTCATCGATCGGCGCGTAGCCCGCCGAGTCGCCGGCCGGATGCGTGTTGTCGCCCGTCGCAATGAACAGGCTGCCGTCAGGCCCGAACTCCATCGAGCCGGCGTGATGGCAGCATTCAATTCGCTGCTCTTCAAATTTCAGCAGCACCTTCTCGCTGGCCATGTCGAGCTTGTCGCCATCGAGCGTGAACCGGCTGATGTGCTGGCCGGAGTAATCCGGCGGCGAGTATTGCAGATAGATCCAACGGTTCTCGCTGAACTTCGGATCCAGCGCCATGCCGAGCAGGCCGTTCTCCTGCTGGGCCCAGACATTGAGCGTGCCGACTTCGATGACCTGCTTCGCGTCGGGCTTGTAGGCGCGAAGTTTGCCGCCCAGCTCGATGAAGAACACGCGCCCATCCGGCGCGACTTCCACCTCCATCGGCTGGGGCATCCCGGTCGCCAGCACCTCGATCTCAAATCGATCATCGTCCCACGTCGGCTCCTCCGCCTGCGCCAGGAACGTCACCGAGAGAACAAGGCAACAGGCCATCACGGCCACGACATGAATGAGTGTTCGTTTCATAAGCACTGCGATCATATCACCTGCGCAAAACGGAATGCAGGAATCCGCAGTTGCGGGCAGCGCAGACGCATGTTGGGCGAACGGCCAGCGTGAGCTGGCTGGTTCCTGGAAATGCCGTTGATCCAGTGCCCACCAGCCGGCTTACGCCAGGCCGTTCACCTATATGCGAGTCAAAGCGTTGAGCCGGCCCGCTATACTGAAGTCAATGCTTTTTCGCAGGCTCAATCTTTTCCTTCTAATCACCATCGTTCTACTTGGTGTTGCAGTGACCGCAGCGATCGATCTCACCAAACTCCCCGCACCTGAAAAGCGGAAGATCGATTTCATCAAGGATGTGCAGCCCATCTTCGCGGCCCACTGCATCTCCTGTCACGGCGGCGACAAGCAAAAGAGCGACTACCGGCTGGATCGCAAAGCATCGGCCTTCAAAGGCGGATCCATCGGCGGCGCGATCGTGCCGGGTAACAGCGCGACGAGCCTGCTCATTCATTACGTCGCCGGCCTTGATGAAGATGTCATCATGCCGCCCAAGGGCAAACGCCTTTCGGCCGAGCAGATTTCCATCCTGCGCGGATGGATCGATCAGGGAGCCGACTGGCCCGACTCCGCTGACGCAAAGGACGCGACGCCACCGCTCTGGTCCCTTCTGCCATTGAAGAAACCGCCTGTGCCTGAAGTGAAACACAAGACCTGGGCCCGCACGCCTGTTGACGCCTTCATCCTTGCCTCACTCGAATCGCGCGGCCTCACGCCTTCCGCTCCAGCCGATAAACGCACGCTGATTCGCCGCGTGAGTTTCGATCTCACCGGCCTGCCGCCCACGCCGCAAGAAATCGAAGCGTTCCTCGCTGACGAATCGCCCCATGCCTACGCGAAGCTGGTTGATTCTCTCCTCGCCAGTCCGCGTTACGGCGAGCGCTGGGCCCGGCACTGGCTCGATGCCGTTCACTTCGCCGAGACGCACGGCCACGATGAAGACGCGCCGCGCCCCAATGCCTGGCCCTATCGCGATTACGTCATCAACGCATTCAACGACGACAAGCCCTACAGCCGTTTCGTACAGGAACAGATCGCAGGTGATGCGCTCTTTCCGGATGATCCGCAAGGCGTGGCCGCCATCGGCATGCTCGCGGCCGGCCCATGGGATCAAAGCTCGCAGATGGGCATCCAAGATGGCACGACCGACAAGAAAATCGCCCAGTACCTCGACCGCGATGACATGATCGCCACCACCATCGGCACGTTTAGCAGCGTGACCATTCACTGCGCCCGTTGTCACTATCACAAGTTCGATCCCATCTCGCAGGAAGATTACTACGCGCTGCAAGCGGTCTTCGCAGGCGTGGACCGCGTGGAGCGATCGTTCGATGCGGACCCTGCGGTGTACGTGAAACGTCAGGCGCTGCTGCGCGAGAAGGCGAAGCTGAGCGAAGGCGGCACCGCGCGTGAGTTACTCCTGAGTGAACAGTCGCAGCGGGCGGTCGCTGAATGGGAACAGACGACCGCGCAGAAGGCCGTGCGCTGGACAGTGCTTGAGCCGGTGGCAGCCGTGTCCGCGCAGGGCGCCAAGCTCGACATTCAAAAGGATGGCTCGGTTCTTTCCACAGGCACGCGGCCGGAGAAGGATACGGTCACCATCACCGCGCCCGCTTCGATCAAACGCATCACCGGCGTTCGCCTTGAAGTGATGCTCGATGACAGCCTGCCCCACAAAGGCCCCGGCCGGCAGGACAACGGCAACCTGCATCTCTCTGAGTTCAAAGTACTCGTTCGACGCGCGGCGAATGACGAAGCGAAGCCCGTCGCCCTTCGCAACCCGGTCGCGGACTTCGATCAGCAGGGCTGGACCATCGCCCACGCTCTTGATGGCAAAGTCGAAACCGCGTGGGGCATCTTTCCGCAGGTGGGCAAGGCACACGAGGCCGTGTTTGAACTGACTGAACCTGTTGTGAGCGAAATAGGCGTGACGCTCACCTTCGTGCTGGAACAACTGCATGGCGGCGGCCATCTCATCGGCCGGGCGCGGCTCTCGATCACCGATTCGCCTTCACCGCACAATCGCCCGCCACTGCCTGCCGAGATCGCCGATCTGCTGTCAACACCCGCAATCCAGCGCAGTGAAGATCAGCGCGCGGCCCTGGCGCTGTACGTGCTTAAGCAGCAGAATGAGAAAGCACTCGCGGCGCTGCCTGCGCCGCGAAAGGTGTATGCCGTCGCTTCCGACTTCGCAGCCAGCGGCAACTTCAAACCTTCCAAGTCGCCGAGGGCCGTGCATCTCCTGCGACGCGGCGACATCCTTCAGCCCATCGAGGCGGCTGCGCCCGGCGCGCTCTCCTGCGTCAAAGGGCTTGAATCACGCTTCAAACTGGAAGAGGCAGATGGCGAAGGCGCTCGCCGCGCTGCCCTGGCGCGCTGGATCACCGACAAGCAGAACGTTCTCACCTGGCGCTCGATCGTGAATCGCATCTGGCAGCATCACTTCGATCGTGGCCTGGTGAACACGCCCAACGACTTCGGCCGCATGGGCGACAAGCCCACGCATCCGCAACTGCTCGACTGGCTCGCGGTCACGTTTCGCGACGACATGCACGGCTCCTTCAAGAAGCTGCACAAACTCATCGTCACCAGCAGCGTCTACATGCAGGCGTCACAGCATCACGAACCACGCGCGGCCCTTGACGGCGACAATCATCTGCTTTGGCGGATGAATCGACCCCGCCTCGATGCCGAGCAGGTGCGCGATGCGATTGTCATGCTCACCGGCAAGCTCGACCTGACCATGGGCGGCCCTTCGGTGAAGCAGTTCATCGAAACGAAAGGCGTTCACGTGACGCCGAATGTGGACTACACGGGCTTCGATCCGGACCATGCGAACCAGTACCGCAGAAGCATCTACCGCTTCGTGTTCCGCACCGTGCCTGATCCATTAATGGATGCCCTGGACTGCCCGGACCTGTC
>JBBDXA010000166.1:0-20635 GCA_040902585.1 Phycisphaeraceae bacterium | reverse complement strand
CCTCCGGTCGATTGTACGGCCGGCGGGGGATTGGGGTTTCACGTGGGCGATCGTTGCAGGCGGGACGGGTGGGCCTCGCGGACTCGGCCCGACCGCTAACCGCGATCACATCAGTTCAACAGTTCCAGCAAAGCCGCGTCCTTTTCGGCCGACTTCGGATGGAAATCAAACGCACGCATGAACCGGCTGCGGTCCGCATCGCTCAGCTTCTTGTCCTGCACGATCTTCACGAGCAACGGCAGCGCGGCCTTCGATCGCACGCGCCAGACAATGTCACGCCCCGCTTCGCTCTTCGTCGGGTCCGGCACCTTCGCCAGGTACGCGGCGAAGCATTCTTCCGCACGCAGGTCGCTCGAAAGGCCCAGCGTTTCGAGCATCCAGCGGTCATCGCCGGTGTACTTCGTGGCAAGCTCGGCCCACAGCGCGGGCATCTGCGAATCGGTGCTGTGACGCAGGGCGACCAGCGCTTCGCGGCGAACCATCGCGCCGCGATCGTTGGTCAGTTGCTTGACGACGTCAATCGTGTTCACTTCCGGGAGCTGGCGCGCCAGGCGGATGCCGACCATGCGGATTTCCGGATAGGCATCCTTGATCGCCAGATCGACGTACTTCTGTCCCTTTCCGGGCATCTTGCCCATGACCCAGATCGCGCGAGCCCAGGTGCGCGGGTTGCCGGTGCGCTCCGTGGAAATCTGGGTGCGGATGTGGGCGGGCATGTCGCCACCGCCCGTCTTGTTCATCCACTTCTCGGCCTCGTCGCCCATCTTCAAGAGCGCCTGGAACGCGATGTAGCGCACCGAAGGTGTCGGGCTGTGCAGGGCGCTCGCAGCGCCGGCCGCCGAACTGAAGTCGTACTTGGGAACCTTATAACCCTTGTGTCCCTTGGGCGTGACACGGAAGAGGCGGCCGCGATCGAGGTCGCCCATGCCGTGACCGCCGACGCCCGGGTCATACCAGTCCGCGACGATGAGCGAGCCGTCGGGCGCGACCTTCACATCGCTGGGGCGGAACCACTTGTCGCGTTTGCCCACGAGCACATCCACGACATGGGCCGTGTAACCGGCGCGAGTACCGTCCAACTTCGCGGGATAGGCTCGCACCACGTTTGGGCCCGCATCGCAGTGAATCAGGCAATGCGCCAGGTCGCCCTTGAACATGCTCGAGTCGGTGATGGTGATGCCCGTCGGCGAACCCTGACCCGTGTCCAGAAGGTTGGGCATCACGCCGGGATCATCGAGGTGCCAGTGATAGCGGAACTTCTGATCATCCGGCTGCTTGGCCTTGGCGTTGGCCTTCTTCCAGGCATCGCCCCAGCCTGCGCCGGTGATCTCATCCTTGTAGCCGTAGTTGCCGAACTCGACGACGAAGTTGATGCGCACGCCGCGGTTGCCGTCATCATCGTTATCGCTCTGCCAGAGGTTGCCGTAGCTGTCGACGGTGACCATCCAGTTGTTGCGGAAGTTCCAGGCGAGGGTTTCAAACTCGCTGCCGTCGAGGTTGCAGCGGAAGATCATGCCCTCCTGATAAGGCTTGCGGCCGGCCTTCACTTCATTGCCCGCCTTATCGACGATGAGCTTGCCGTCCTTGTCCTTGATCTGGTTGCCGCTGTTGCCGAAGTTGAAATAAAGCTTGCCATCGGGGCCGAACATGAACTGGTGGATGCCGTGATCATGCTGCGCGCCGCTGATGCCGGAAAAGAGCGTGTACTTGTCATCGGCCTTGTCGTCGCCGTCCTTATCGACGAAGACCTGCACCTTGTCGCCTGCTGAAACGATGACATGCGTGCCTTTGCCATCGGGCGTCGCGAGTACGGTGACGCCGTGCGCCGAGTCGATGTCGCGACCCTGGTAGAAGACTTTCGTTTCGCCATCAGCCTTGCCGTCGCCGTCGCTGTCTTCGAGGATGATGATGCGGTCGCCTTCGGGCCGCTTGCCGTTGTGACGGCGATAGTTCACCACTTCACAGACCCAGATGCGGCCCTTGTGATCGATGTCGATGTTGGAAGGCGAGAGAAGCATCGGCTCGGCGGCGAAGAGCTCGACTTGAAGGTCTTCGTGGACATCGAGGCCGGCGATGGCGCTTTCAGGTGTTCGCGTCGCGGCTGCGGTTCCGCCGTCGGAGCTGCCCGAGCCTTGCACCACGGCCGCGGGCGGCGCCTGCGTGTAGACCATGAACTGGACCGTGGAGCCGCAGCCCTGCTTGGTGCCGCCTTCATCGAGGCCGCCTTTTGCTTTGAACTTCACGAAGGTGTGATTCGCGGGCAGGGCGTACTGAATGACGGAGTTGGCGTGTGTGCCGATGCCGTATTCGACATCGCTGCCGTTGACGCGCAGGGCGTTGCCGGCGGAGTTCTTGTTGAGGTTGACGTTGCCGTGACCGGCGCCGGCGCTCTTCCACTTCAGGTCGGTGAGCTTGGTTTCTTTGCCATCCTTATCGATGAGTCGCGGCGTCATCCACGCGGCCCAGTCGCAGCCGAAGCCGTCGCCTGCGTCGCTGGCGACGAGAAACAATTCCTTCGCGCCGGTGATGTCGGCTTCGACATCGACGGCGTGTCCCTTGTCGGCGGCGGTGACGGTCTTGCTGGCGAAGGCGGGCTTCACATTGCTGGTTGCGGAGGAAGCGGCGCCGGCGGGGTTGGCCGTCGGAGCCGTGGTGCTGGAACTGCGGCCGTTCATCGCATCGATGCGCTTCTGAAGGCCGGCCTTGTCGAAGTTGCCGGGCATGTCTTCATCGTGATTTTGAAGCATTTCCTCGGCGCTCGGTGTCTTGCTGGGCACGCCGTCCTTGGGCACATCGAGCCCGGCGATCCAGGCGATGCCGTTGAGCACGAGGGTGCGGTGACCGTCGCTGGCCCAGTTCCAGTGATAGTGGCTGCCGGTGAAGCCGAAGCCGCGGCCGCCGCCTTCTTCCGTCGGGCGCTGACGGGCCCACATCAGATGCTGCGGCTGCTTCTTCACGACCGCGCTCTCATGCGCGAACTGGTTGCCGTTGTGGTTGCCATCTTCCTGGCCGACTTTCCAGCGGCCGGTGATGGTCTCGGCCGGGGGCACCGCGGAGAGAATCGGCGCGACGCCGTCCATGTTCTGACGGAATCTCATGTGGAAGTACCACTCATCGTTCACGCTGAAGGGCTTGACGCCGCGCCCGATCGGGTGCTCCTTATTGATCGTGGCTTCTTTGATAGTCCAGTGCGGGTTGACGGACCATTTGGTTTCGAAGTATCCGCCGGTCCATTCGAGCATCGCTTCGCCGGCCGAGCCGCGCGGGACTTCGACGCCGTAGTGAATGCAGCCCAGGCCCACGCCCTTGTCCATCATCGCCTTCATGTCCTTGAGGTTGCGGAGCATCGGGTGCCCGCCGCCGCCGTCGGCGAAGATGACGATCGCGCTGGCGCCTTCAAAGATGGACATGTCCTTGGGCCAACCGGGGTAGGTGACAACACACTCGACGGGCAGGCCGGATTTTTCGAGTTGATCCGCGAGGAGCTGGCAGCCGGCCTTGTGATCGTGGGAACCGAAGCCGTGGCTGCGCCCGCCGGCGATGAAGACGATCTTTTTCTTCGCTGGTTCGGCGGCGAGTACGGCAACCGGCACGGCCGCTTGAAGCGGCCCTGCCGAGGCAACCGTCGTACTGCTCGAACCCGCATCCGCCTTCTTCTTCGTATTCCCCTTGATCTTGATATTCCTGAACTGCACCTTCATCGGCGGGCCCGCGTGAAGCTGGAGCGCCAGCAGGCCGGTCGCCTTGCGCGTGTCCGTGTCTTCATCGGTGCATTCGATGGTCTGCACGTCGTTGATGTAATGCTTGAAGTTGAAGCCTTTGGCGACGATTTTGTAAGTGTTCCAATCTTCCTTCTTGATCTTCGCCTGAATCTCAGCCGACTCGCCGACCTTGCCGGTGACCTTGGGCTTGCCGTTTTCTTCGATGACGGTGATCTGTCCGCGATTGGCGAGGATGCCGCGGAAGGCTTCGCCATAAAGGATGCCCGAGTAGGTGTTGCCCGCTTCGAAGTCCGCCTGATATCCGCCGATGCGATAGGGGTCATCCTTCTTGAGGTTGAAGGAGCGGTACTGGATGCCGCTGTTGCCGTTGATGATTTTGTATTCGAGGGAGAGTTCGAAGTCGCCGGTCTCGCCGTCCGTCCAGACGATGAAGGTGTTGCCGCTGGTGGGGTTTTCTTTTGTGGTGGTGCCGGTGATCGCGCCGTCTTCGACGGACCAGAATTTTTTGTCACCGTCCCAGCCGGTGAGGTCCTTGCCGTTGAAGATGGATTTCCATTCGCCTTCTTCCGCGTGGGCCGCGTGGGGCAGCATTGAAAGCGAGAGCATCAGGCAGCACAAAGCGTGCATCGTGCGTTTCATCAGGTCTACTCCGTAAGGGATATTTCGATCGTGGACTGAATCGTAAGGGTAACAAACCCACCGCTGATCATTGTCGCGATAAGCTGCTGCGCTACAAATCACGCACCTTCTGCAGCCCTTGCGAGGTTGCCCATTGTAGCGGGCATTGGTAATCTCCGGCCCCAAGCCCGATGGCGAGTCCGCCGGGGGACGAGCCATCGGGGTAGCAGGGCTTCCGTTCGGCTGCCCGTCGCGGATTACCCCAAGGGTTCGGCGGACCTCACCCTCGGGCTTGTTTCCACCCACACTCTCCCACCGAGCACACACCATGCGAACCAGCTTCAACCTGCTGCTTTGGACCACGCACGTCACCGACGAACATATTCCCCTTTTCGACAAGCTCAAAGCCGTCGGCTACGACGGCGTCGAGATCCCCATCTTCGAAGGCGATGTCAAGCACTTCACCAAGGTCGGCAAAGCCATCAAAAAAGCAGGCCTCGGCTGCACCAGCGTGACCGTCGCCACGCCTGACGCGAATCCGATTTCTTCGGACAAGAAGGTTCGCTCGGCTGCGGTGGATCGCCTCAAGTGGGCGCTCGATTGCTCGGCCGCCTTGGGCAGTGAGATCCTCTGCGGGCCGTACCATCAGCCCTTGGGCGAGTTCAGCGGTGATCCGCCGACGAAGGCGGAGAAGAGCCGGGCGGTGGAAGTGCATCGCGAGGCGGCCAAGTACGCCAAGAGCGTGGGCCTGAAGATGGCGATCGAGTATCTCAACCGCTTCGAGTGTTACTTCATCAACACGCTCGCCGACGCCGCGGCCCACGTGAAGGCTGTGAATCACCCCAGCTTTGGCACCATGTACGACACCTTCCACGCCAACATCGAAGAGAAGGATGGCCCCGGCGAGTTCCGCAAGCATCACAAGTCCGTCTTCCACGTTCACATCAGCGAGAACGACCGCGGCACGCCCGGCGCGGGCCACGTGCCCTGGTTTGAAACCTTCCGCGCCCTGCGCGAGGTGGGCTACAACAACTGGATCTGCATCGAAGCTTTTGGCCGGGCCCTGCCCGCGCTGGCGGCGGCGACGCGCGTATGGCGCGACTTCTTCAAGACCCGCGAAGAGGTGTACACCAAAGGCCTGGCATTCATGAAGAGCATGTGGGAATTGGCGGGCTAAGTGGGTTGCACCGGTTTGACCTTGCACCTGTCGATCTCCTACAGTTCCCCCTCAATCCCCCGAAGCCCCGCTTCGAGGGCGGGTAGCTCAGTTGGTAGAGCAACGGCCTTTTAAGCCGTGGGTCCTGGGTTCGAGTCCCAGCCCGCCCACTTGTCAACAAAGGACTTCTGAGAAGGACCAGACGGGCTCGCCCGATTGGGTGGCAGTTTTGTGACGTTTTCTGGTGGCAGCCTCTTCAGGCGATGGTGGACAGCAACCCACACTGTTATCAGAGCATCCACACGTGATCAGCCGCCGCTATTTTCACCAGCAGGCCGTTGAACTGCTTGTACAACGGGCAGCAGGGCGGGGCATGCTCCTATTGAATCGCGTTTCGTGCGACATGAGCCGGGTTCCGTGGTCTGGCACGATGATTGCATTTATCACATCGAACCTGCGTTCGGTGCCCGGCTGATCCCTTTCGATTCGCCGGTGACATCACACGCGACCGGTCGGAAGGCGCAGAGCTTCCCAAGAAAGAAGCCGCTTTGAGAACGGCATCGTCACAGGATGTGCCGGCGCTATCGGTCTAACCACGCTGAATGGAGCCTCTGAAATGAATTGTCTGCAACGAGATGGTATTGCTCGCCCGATCTTCAAGAAGCGGATCGGCGCAAGGGGATTGTGGATCGAATTCGCGACGGTCGTCATGGGTCTGGCCCTGGCGATTCTTGCCGGCTGCGGCCAGTCGGGCAGCAGTCCGACTCCCGCCGTCGCCGCGGATACATCTGATACTTCAACTCCCACCGGCAAAACTGCCAAGCCCGTCACGATTCTTCTCGATGTTGAAAAACCTCAGCTCAAGTTTGGCTTCATCAAACTCACCGACTGCGCGCCCATCGTCATCGCCAAGGAGAAAGGCTTCTTTGAAGATGAAGGCTTGACCGTCACCGTCGAAGCGCAGGCCAACTGGAAGATCCTGCTCGACCGCGTCATCGGCGGCGAACTGGATGGCGCGCACATGCTCGCCGGCCAGCCCATTGCCGCGACCATCGGCTTTGGCACCAAGGCCGATGTGGTCACCGCGTTCAGTATGGATCTCAACGGCAACGGCATCACCGTGAGCAACGCGCTGTGGTCGCAGATGCAGGCAGCCGACCCCGCGCTGCAATCGCCCACGCCGCCGCACCCGATCAAGGCCGATGCACTGATCCCTGCCGTCAAGGCCGCGAAACAGACAGGCACCCCGCTGAAGTTCGGCATGGTGTTCCCCGTCTCCACACACAACTACGAACTGCGTTACTGGCTCGCAGCCGCGGGCATTCACCCGGGCATGTACACCGCTACTGACACGACCGGCACGGTGGATGCGGACATTCTTCTCTCCGTCACCCCGCCGCCGCAGATGCCCGCGACGCTCGAAGCGGGGACGATTCAAGGCTACTGCGTGGGCGAGCCGTGGAACCAGCAGTCAGTCATGCGCGGTATCGGCGTGGCGGTGGTCACCGACTACGAAATCTGGAAGAACAATCCCGAGAAGGTCTTCGGCGTGACCCGCGAGTGGGCCCAGAAAAATCCCAAGACGCACCTGGCGGTGGTGAAGGCTTTGATCCGCGCGGGCAAATGGCTCGATGAAACGGACGCCGACGGCAAGCTTGTGAATCGCGAAGAGGCGTGTCGCATTCTGTCGAGTCCGAATTACGTCGGCGCGGATTATGAAGTCATCGCCAACAGCATGACGGGCACGTTTCTGTATCAGAAGACGGATCGCCAGTCGCTGCCGGACTTCAATGTGTTCTTCAAGTACCACGCGACGTATCCGTTCTACAGCGACTGCATCTGGTACCTGACGCAGATGCGGCGCTGGGGTCAGATCACCGAAGCGAAGCCGGATGCGTGGTACCACGAGACAGCGAAGAAGATTTACCTACCCGAGACTTACAAGAAGGCTGCGGAGTTGCTTGTTGAAGAGGGCAAGCTCTCGAAGGAAGAAGTGCCTTGGGCCAGCGACGGGTACAAGCCGGCGACGAGTGAATTCATCGATGGCCAGACGTACGACGGTAAGAAGCCGCTGGAATACCTGGCGGGATTCAAGGTTGGGCACAAGGAGTGACGGTCAGTGGAGTGCGCTCCGATTCCCCTCCCTCTTAGGGAGGGGTTAGGGGAGGGTCTGGCGCACGGAACCTTGACGCCTAATTCGCAACCAACACGCACGGCAGGTCGTTCGACCGACTCTCCCCCCGCCCCTCCCTAAGAGGGAGGGGAGTCAGAGTCAGAAACAGGAAGCACTAAGAATGTCCGCTAAGTATCGCATCATCAAAACACTCGACGCCGCGGGTCTGAGCGTGTTCGAGCCTGTCGTGCGGCTGTGCACCGGCGAAGAACCGCGCGTCCAGCTTCGCAAGATCATGCTGTTTATCGTGTGTCCCGTGCTCGCGTTCATGCTCTTCCTGGGCATCTGGGCGATGGCGGCCAGCTCCATCCAGACCAAGTACGGCACCGTCCCGACGCCCGGCGAAGTCTGGACCGCGGGCGGCGGACTGATGGACGCGCACCACAAGCAGCGAGCGGAAGAAACGGTCTTCTACAAGGAACAAAAAGAGAAAGCAGTGACCTTCCGCGCACAGGCGGCCGCCTTCGCCGAGCGGGCACAGGCCGCGGCCAGCGCCGACCAAAAGGAACGCATGCTCAAGCAGCAGGAGCTTTATGAGAAGCAGGCGGATCGCGCCCTGACCGCCCGATTCGCTGCGGGGCCTACGTATATCGATCAGATTTTTACCAGCCTCAAGACCGTGTTCGCCGGCTTCCTCATCGCATCGCTGGTGGCGATTCCCATCGGCATCCTCTGCGGTATCAACAAAGTGTTCATGGCGGCGATCAATCCACTCGTTCAAATCTTCAAACCTGTGTCGCCGCTCGCATGGCTTCCGATCGTGATGATCATCGTCGGTGCTCTCTACACGACCGATCCGACGCATGCGTGGTTTGAAAAATCCTTCATCAGTTCAGCCGTGACCGTCGCGCTCTGCTCGCTCTGGCCGACGCTGATCAACACAGCTCTGGGCGTCGCTTCGATCGATAAGGATCACCTCAACGTGGCCCGCGTGCTGAAGCTTTCGACGTGGACCAAGATCCGCAAGATCGTCGTGCCCTCGGCCCTGCCTTACATCTTCGCCGGCCTGCGCATCAGTCTGGGCGTCGGCTGGATGGTGCTCATCGCCGCGGAAATGCTGGCGCAGAACCCAGGCCTGGGCAAGTTCGTCTGGGACATGTTCCAGAACGGCTCGTCGCAGACGCTGGCGCTGATCATGGTGGCCGTGTTCACCATCGGCGTCATCGGCTTCCTGCTGGACCGCATCATGATCGTGCTTCAGAAAGCGGTCAGCTTCGATGAGCCGGTGTCGGCGTGATATCGGAAGACGTAAGGAGCCAGCCATGACCTTCATCACCCTCAACAATGTCTCCAAGAGCTACGGCTGCGACCACCACACCACGCAGGTCCTGCGCGATATTAACCTCGATATCACCGAAGGTGAGTTCGTTGCCATCGTCGGATTCTCCGGCAGCGGCAAGACGACGCTCATCTCGCTGCTCGCCGGCCTTCAAGAAGCTGACGGCGGCAAAGTCATGATGCACGACAAAGCCATCACCGGTCCCGGCCATGAACGCGGCGTCATCTTTCAAAACTATTCCCTCCTGCCCTGGCTTACGGTCTTTGGGAATATCGATCTGGCCGTGACGCAGGCGTTTCCGAAAATGACCAAGGCCCAGCGCCGCGCTCATGTCGAAAAATATGTCGCCATGGTCAACCTCACGCCCGCCATGCAGAAGCGCCCGAGTGAACTCTCCGGCGGCATGCGCCAGCGCGTCGCCATCGCCAGGGCGCTGGCCATGGAACCCGAAGTGCTGCTCATGGATGAACCGCTGGGCGCGCTCGATGCCCTCACCCGTGCCGTGCTCCAGGATGAAATTATTTCCATCTGGCAGCAGAACCGGCGCACGGTCGTGATGATCACCAACGATGTGGACGAGGCGATTCTCATGGCGGATCGCATAGTGCCGCTCACGCCGGGTCCGGGTGCAACACTGGGGCCGTCGTTTGCCGTGGAGCTGGCAAGGCCACGCGAGCGCGCCCGTCTCAACTTCGACGCCCGCTTCAAAAGCATTCGCAACAGCGTGACGCATTACCTGACCGCCGCCAGCGCCACGAAACAGTCGCTGCGCATTCGCAGAGAAACGCCGCTGCCGGATATCGAGCCGCGCGTGGAAGTAGCTTGATCCGAAGCATCCGCGGCGGAAAATTTCAAAGACGAAAGCTCCAAATCACAAACAAATCACAAGGATGAAAACGAAAAAGCAAACATGAGGAATGCTGACTTGAGATTTGAGATTTGGAGCTTGTTTGAGATTTGGAACTTTGTAGTTGGAGTTTGATTCGAGAGGATTCTGATGCAGAAGTATGTCGAACTGTTCAACCTGCACAAGCATTACCCGACGCCGCGCGGCAAGGCGATCATTGTCGAAGGCTTCACGCTCGACATGGCACAGGGCGAAGTGGTCGCCCTCATCGGCCACTCCGGCTGCGGCAAGTCCACCGTCCTCACCATGACCGCCGGCCTCAACAGCATCACCCAGGGCAGCGTCATCGTCGCCAACAAAGAGATCGACGGCCCCGGCCCTGATCGCGGCGTCGTCTTTCAATCGCCCTGCCTGCTCCCCTGGATGACCGCGTTCGACAACGTCAAGCTCGGCGTCAACCGCGTCTACCCGCACGCTACCCGTCTCCAGCGCAAGCAGATCGTCGAACACTATCTCGATCTCGTCGGCCTGGCGGACGCCATGCACAAACTCCCGCGCGAACTCTCCATGGGCATGCAGCAGCGCGTCGCCATCGCCCGCGCCCTGGCGCTCAAGCCCAAGATGCTGCTCCTTGATGAACCCTTCGGCATGCTCGACTCGCTCACGCGCATGGAGCTTCAACAGGCCCTGCTCGACATCCTCGCCATGCACAGGATCACCACGCTGATGGTGACGCATGATGTGGATGAAGCACTGCTGGTTTCCGATCGCGTGGTGATGATGACGACCGGACCGCGGGCTCGCATCGGCGATATTCTGACGGTGCCCTTCGAGAGGCCGCGCGATCGTGACGCGGTCCTTGAACATGCTGACTACTACCAACTACGAGGCCGGCTGATTCAGTTCCTGGAAGAACAGGATCATCGCGGCAACTCGGACACCAAGGCTCCTCATGCCGTCACGGATGCTCCCGTAGGCAATTCCCCTAACGATGATGGCCCCTTAAGCGGCCAAGATGCCGTGGCCACCGAGACCGATGCTGTTCGTCGATCTCACACTGACCGCAACAACACCATCCCCCAGCACGCCGCTTCCATCGAAGCGGGCTCGCCCGTCGCTGCGATTGGATGAGAAAGGTTTATTGATTCCATGGCTCGATCCGTCCGTTACCTGTTCAGCTCCGCGCTGTGCCTTTGCATTCTGGCAGGCAGCACGCCTGCCTTCGCCGATGGCGCAGCTCCAACCTACAAGGCACCGACCTACCAGGTGGTGCGCTTCAACGAAGACTGGTCGGTCTTGAAGCACGCTGACGCCAGTGATGACTTCTTTGATCCGATCAAGTACATCCCGCTCAACGAAGCTGGTGATATCTACCTCAGCTTCGGCGGGCAGGTGCGGCTTCGTCTGGAAGCGTGGGATGGTTTCAACTTCAACGCCAACGGGGCAGGCACCGCGACCTTTGCTCCCGATGATGATGTCTTTCTTCTCACGCGGCTTCTCCTGCATGCGGACCTGCATCTGACCAGGCACTTCCGTGTCTTCGTGCAGGGCAAGAGCGCGCTGTCCACGGATCGCGATCTGCTGGGCGGACGCCGCGGGCTCGATGAAGATGATCTGGACCTTCAAAACGCCTTCCTCGACTTCATGTTTCCCATCACCGGTTCGGAGGCGAGTGTGACCCTGCGCGTCGGTCGGCAGGAACTGCTCTTCGGCAAGCAGCGACTGGTCAGCCCGCTGGACTGGGCCAACACGCGGCGCACATTCGACGGCCTGGCCGCCATCATCAAGGCCGGCGAATGGACCCTCACGCCGTTCTACACCATGCCTGTTGCCGTCGAGAAGTATGACTTCAACGATGTGGCGGATGATCAAGTCTTCGCCGGCATCTACGCGACGGGCAAGGTGCCGGGCGTGCCTGCCATCGGGCTCGATCTTTACTGGCTGCTGCTCGATAAGGATCCGACCACGTTCAACGGCGCGGCCAACGTGCCCACGCGCACCAACGGCACCACCGGCGCGGAAGTGCGCCACACCGTCGGCGGACGCATCTGGGGCAAGATCGAAGGCACCGGCTTGGACTACGACCTCGAAGGCGCGTATCAGTTCGGCAGCTTCGGCGCGTTCGACATCAGCGCGTTCATGGTCGCTGCCCAGGTCGGCTACACGCTGGCCGACGTGCCCACCGCGCCGCGGTTTCACATCGGCTTTGATTACGCCAGCGGCGATCACAGCGCCGGCGGCAACGTCGAAACCTTCAACCAGCTCTTTCCGCTCGGCCACGCCTACTTCGGATGGATCGATCAGATCGGCCGGCAGAACGTCATCGACCTGAGCCTGGGCGTCACGTTCAAGCCGACCAAGGAAATCACGATCGATCTCCAGGGCCACATGTTCTGGCGCGCCGAGACGACCGACGCGGGCTACAACGCCGGCGGCGCGCCGTTCCGTCCCGCGGGCACCGGGCTCTCCAGCGAGATCGGCGCGGAGATCGACCTGCTCATCCGCTACCAGTTCGACAAACACACCGAGTTCCAGCTCGGCTACAGCCACTTCTTCGCGGGCAGCTACATCAAGCAGACCGGCCCGGCGAAGGATATCGACTTCCTCTATGTCGCTGTGCAGTACACGTTCTGATCCAGCTTCGTCTGCCGGCGCGTGAGTGAGCCGCGCCGGCAGGCGAGGCAGATGGATGACTGTTTCTCAACAAGCTGATCCTGATGTGCCTTCAAGGCACAGCGCGATCGGTGCGGTCAGACGGACTGGAGTGACGTTGCGGTGAACTCTGTGTTGAACGACAACAAGCCGGCCATCAGCGATGGCACGGAGCCGGTGCTCCCGGACGAGGCTCTCGCCGTCGAGCCATCGGCGCAGCCTGATGTGAACAGCCAGACAACAGGCAACGCATCGCCAAACGTCGCGCTCCGCGGCGATGCGGAAGAACTGGTCATCATCGGTAACGGCATGGTCGGGTACCGCGTGTGTCAGCAACTGGTCGAGCGCGGCGCCCATCAGCGCTTTCGCATCACGGTGCTCGGCGAGGAGCCGCGGCCGGCGTACGACCGCGTGAATCTCACCGAATATCTTCGCGGCCGCGATGAAGGGCGGCTGCAGCTTGCGCCCAGGGAGTGGTACGCATCGCACGGAATCACTCTTCATCTGGGCGATCCGGCAACCGCGCTGGACCGCTCCAGGCGGGAAGTGGCGACCAGGGCCGGCCGGGTAATTCACTACGACCAGCTCGTTTTCGCCACGGGCTCGGCGCCGTTCGTCCCGCGCATTGAAGGCGTCGACTCGGCCGGCGTTTTCGTCTATCGCAGCATCGAAGACCTGCAGCGCATTCGAGAGCGCGCCGCCGGTCGCGGCAGGGCGGCGGTCATCGGCGGCGGGCTGCTCGGTCTGGAAGCGGCGCGGGCCCTGATGGAACTGGGCTTGCGCGTCCACGTCATCGAACAGGCGACAGGCCTGATGCCGCAGCAGCTCGATCCCGCCAACGCGGCCATGCTGCACGAACGCGCCCGGTCGCTGCACGTGCAGCTTCATCTGTCCACGCAGGTGCAGTCCATCGCCGCCGGCGCGGATGTCCTGCGCATTCATCTTTCGGGCAACCGGTTGATCGAAGTGGACCTGGTGGTCGTCGCGGCGGGCATCCGTCCGCGCGATGAACTGGCTCGCGCGGCGGGACTGGAAGTGGGCGTGGCGGGCGGCGGCGTCATAGTCGATGATCGCCTGCGCTCCAGCGACGCGCGCATCTACGCCGTCGGCGAGTGCGCGCGCCATCGCGGGCGCATCTACGGCCTGGCCGCCCCGGGCTTTCACATGGCCGGCGTGCTGGCGGCGAATCTCACCGGCGGCGCGCAGACCTTCGAGCAGCCGGATGAATCGACGCGCCTGAAAATGCTCGGCGTCGACCTGGCGGTGCTCGGCGACTACCGCGACGCAAGGCAGAGCGTGTCCTGGACCAGTACCGGCCGGCGCAGGCAACTGCTCCTGGATGAAGGTCGGCTGGTCGGAGCGGTGGTCATCGGCGAATGGGCTGAGACCGCGCGAATTCAGGAAGCGGTTGAGGCTCGCCGCCGCGTCAGCCGGCGCAGGGTCGATCGCTTTCGCCGCACCGGTGACCTGTGGCCGGAGGAATCGGTCGAGCCGATCGTACAGTGGCGCGATGAGGCGATCGTGTGTAACTGCATGCGCGTCACCTGCGGCTCACTCCGCAGCGGAATCTCCGCGGGCTGCGCGAGCGCGGAGGCATTGTCGAAACATACCGGTGCCGCCACGGTGTGCGGTTCGTGCAAGCCGCTGATCGCGCAGCTTCTGGGCAGTCCCTCGCGGCCCGAAACTGTTGCGGGAAGCAGGGCACTCCTTCTGATCTCCATCGCCGCGCTGGGGCTGGCTTTGCTGATCGCGCTGCTGCGGCCGCTGCCCTTCGCCGACTCCGTGCTCAGTGTCTGGCATGGCGTCGATGTTCTCTGGCGCGACGCGGTGTGGAAGCAGATCACGGGCTACACGCTGCTGGGCCTGACCGTGCTCGGCCTGTCGCTGTCGCTCCGCAAACGGATTCGCCGATTCAAATTCGGCAGCTTCGGACACTGGCGCGTTTTGCACTCGGCGCTCGGCGCGACGGGCCTCGTCGGCCTCGTCGCGCACACGGGATTGCGATTAGGCAGCGGACTCAACTTCGCCCTGATGTGCTGCTTTCTTGGAGTCAACGTGACAGGTGCCGCCAACGGCATCGCCGCTGCTCTGGAGAGCCGCGGCTCGCCGATCTGGTCCCGCCGCGGGCGCCAATGGCGACCGTGGCTGACGTGGGGACACATCGTCTTCTTCTGGCCGCTGCCTGTGCTGATCGCGTTTCACATTCTCAGCGTCTACTACTTTTGAGTTTCGATTTCGATGCGAAAGCTTTCGATTGCCATCTGGTTGCTTGTGACGCTGGGCCTGACCGGCTACCTGCTGGCGAAGTTCACGGGTAGTGATCGCCGCATGTTCCTGCCCGGGCCGACCTCGCACGGGCATTACCAGATCGAGCTGAACTGCAACGTCTGCCACACGCCGATGATGAGCGTCAAGCAGGAGTCGTGCCTTCAGTGCCACGAGCAGGAGCTTCGCCTCGCGGACGATTCGCATCCATCGGCCAAGTTCCTTGACCCGCGCAACGCCGACCGAGTCGCTGCGCTCGATGCGAGGAATTGCATCACGTGCCATGTCGAGCATCAGCCGGCCCGCACCCATGCGATCGGCCTGACGCTGCCGGTGGACTACTGCTTTCGCTGTCACAGCGATATCGCGGATGAACGCCCCACGCACAAGGGGCTGGCCTTCGACTCCTGCGCCACGGCAGGGTGCCACAACTTCCACGACAACCGCGCCCTGCACGAAGACTTTCTCGCCGCGCATCTGGGCGAACCGGATCATCTGGACTCGCAGCGACTGCCGGCGCGGAACCTGCTCGCGCTGCTTAAGAGTGACGATCGAATCAGTAAGTCGAAGCAACCGGCAACCACGCCCGATGCGCCGCCTTCAGCGCATCAGGATGATCGACTCAAACAGGATTGGCTGACCACCGCCCACGCGCGGGCCGGGGTCAACTGTAACGGGTGCCACGCGACCGTCGCGCAGGGCGGCGAAGAGAAGAAGTGGAACGACCATCCCGATCATCGGGCCTGCGCGAGTTGTCACGCTGCCGAAGTCGCCGGTTTCCTCGCGGGCAAGCACGGCATGCGACTCGCCCAGGAACTGCGCGCGATGACGCCGGGTGAAGCTCGCCTGTCCATGCGAAAGGAAGCGGATCATCGAGAGCTCGGCTGTGCATCGTGTCACGCGGCTCATCGGTTCGATGTGCGCGCTGCTGCGGCACAGGCGTGTACCCAGTGCCACAATGATGAGCACACGCGAAGCTACGAAGGGTCGCCGCATCACAGGCTCTGGCTCAAGGAATTGGAAGGCAAGGCTGCTGCCGACACCGGCGTTTCCTGCGCCACCTGTCATTTGCCGCGTGAAATCCATCGAATCGAAGGCGAATCCCCGGTCACCGTTCAGCACAACCAGAATGACAACCTGCGCCCGCGCGACAAGATGCTGCGCCAGGTTTGCGGGCAGTGTCATGGCATTGGATTTGCAATCGATGCTCTCGCGGATGACGAACTGGTGCGTCGCAACTTTCGCGGCCTGCCCGTGAGTCATCTGAAAAGCATGGACATGGTTCGACAGCGACTCGAATCCCAGCCTTCGAATCGAAAGTCGCAGCCGTAGCGCGGTCACGGATGGCCGCCGAAACATGCAAGGAGCTTCAAGATGATGGATGAACGCGCCTATGCGCTTGTCTGTGCCATTGTGGCGATCGCGTATCTGATCACGTGGATCAGGTCGTCGCTCATCGGGCTGTTCAGATCGAATCACTCCAAGAGGAACGAATGATGAACCCGCAGTCGTATCGCTTGTCGCTTTGCTTCGCGCTGACCACTGTGATGATGATGGCCGGTTGCGGCGGCGGTTCGCCTCCTCCCGCGGCGGGCATCTCACCGAAGAGGGCGGCTGACATGCTGCACGCCGTCATGGAGGCTGACCGCACCAACTACACCAAGGAGGTGGTCAACCGCCTGGTGAAGGAACAGAAGGTGCAGATCGTGAATCCCCAGTCGCAGAAGACCGAGGGCTTCGGTGCCAGTGAGCATTGGAAGACGGAGCACGGCAAGGTGCCTCTTCCCGCACAGATGTTCCGCATGGGTGCCGAGCGCGTGAGCACCAACCCGAAGGCTGGGTTCACTTACGCGCTGCTCTCGAAGTGGCCGGTGAACAAACAGAACAAGCCGACGACCGATGTGGAAACCAAGGGCCTGGATGCGATCGCCGCCAGCGGTGGGACCGAGCCTTTCTATGGCGAGGAAACTCTGGGCGGGAAGAAGTATTTCACCGCGGTGTATGCGGACAAGGCAGTCGTCGCCGCCTGCGTGGATTGTCACAACATGCACAAGGACTCGCCGCGCGATGACTTCAAGCTGGGCGATGTCATGGGCGGCGTGGTCATCCGGATTCCAATCGATTGAAGCGCAGGTCGATCGATCATCGCGACACGCGCCAGCAACCGGACTGTTCATCAGATCACTTGTCCCACAGGAGACTCCATGACCCCGCAGCAGATTCAACTCGTGCAATCCACCTGGAAGATGGTGGTGCCCATCGCATCGACCGCGGCTGACTTTTTCTACGGCAGACTGTTTAGGATTGCTCCGCAGGTCAAGCCGCTATTCCCTGACGATATGGCCGCGCAGAAAACCAAACTGATGGCGACGATCGGCGTGGCGGTCGCGGGACTGAATGACTTGCCCAGTCTCGTGCCCGTCCTTCAGGGACTGGGCCTCAAGCACGTGGACTACGGTGTGCGGCCCCAGGACTATCAACCCGTGGGCGCAGCCTTGCTCTGGACTCTGCAACAAGGCCTGGGTGACAAGTTCACCCCGCAGGTGAAGGAAGCGTGGGCCGCGGCCTACGTCCTGCTCTCATCGACGATGGTCGATGCGGCGAATGCGGCCGCGTAAACTGACGCCAGCATGAACAGTCGCCTGTTCCGATTTTGTGGTGGCAACACCGGCCTTTGGCGCGTAACGGAATGCCGCGCCTTGCACGGTCAGCCGCTTGCAGCGGTGACGCATCTTTCAATCCTCAGCGGCGATACTCCCGACATCCTTGCCGGTGCTGTCTGGACCCTTCGGGGGATGGTGAGCAATTCGAGGTACACGACCCGGCAGGAACTGGATCGACTCAATGCCGTGTCCCCTGCGCTGGGCCGAGTTGAGGCGACTTGTGCCGCATTGATTCCGATCCGCAAGTCGGCCGCGTGGTGGGCCCTCGCGCAGGATGAACGTCGCGCCATAGTCGAAGAGCGATCCCATCACATCGACATCGGCCTGCATTACCTGCCCGCGGTGGCGCGCCGCCTGCATCATTGCCGGGATCTTGGCGCGGAGCCGTTCGACTTTCTGACGTGGTTTGAGTTCGCACCGTGCGATGTCAAACCCTTTGAGGAACTGGTTTCGCGACTACGGGAAACTGACGAGTGGTCGTATGTCGAGCGAGAGATGGACCTGCGTCTGACGCGGTCACCTGGATGACTTTCCCGATCTTTTGCCGTCGTTGCACCCGGTGATGGCGCTGAAGCAGCGGGCTCGCTGCTCTTTGCTTCGTCCGCGGACCGCGCTCAGACCAGCGTGCTGTCGCTGAATCGTCGCGGGCAGTCGGGCCTCTGGCCTGCACCATTTCCGGCGACCTGCCCATTGCGCTGGCGCAACCGTCGAACGACGAACGGGATCGCGCAGCGCTTCCCTCAAACGAAGAGGGATAGACGCCTGTCGGTGAGCGCAGGAAGCTCGCGTCAAGGGCGGCCTGGCGCGGATTTGAGCCAGCTCTGAGTCAGTTTGGACAGGCAGGCCTTGCAGCGAGTCGTGAAAAACTGAGAAAGGTACGGCCGGAGTTTTTCAATGAATGTAGATCATGTTTTCAGGAGAGGGTCAGAAACCGGCGGGTGTCCACGGGTGAAACATGGATCGAATAGAGTTGACTGCCCTTGGGATCGAGAAGCGAGCTATCACAAGCAGGCATCTCAACATTCTAGACATCATCTCAAAATGTCCTTGACCACCTTGCCGTGTACGTCGGTCAGGCGAAAGTCACGGCCCTGGTCGCGATATGTCAGACGCTCGTGATCGATACCCATCTGATTCAGGATCGTGGCTTGCAGGTCATGCACATGAACGGGTTTCTCGGTGACGTTGACGCTGTAGTCGTCCGTCTCGCCGTACGTCATGCCGCCGCGCACGCCGCCGCCGGCGAGCCAGTAGGCGAAGCAACTGGGGTGGTGGTCGCGGCCGTACTTCTCGGTGGTGAGTTTGCCCTGGCAGTAGATGGTGCGGCCGAATTCACCGCCCCACACGACGAGGGTGTCGTCGAGCAGGCCGCGCCTTTTCAGATCGCGCAGCAGCGCGGCCGTGGGCTGATCGGTGTCGCGGCACTGCGCCCTGACCTCAGTCGGCGCGTTGCCGTGTGCATCCCAGCCACGGTGATAGAGCTGAATGAAACGCACGCCGCGCTCCGCCAGGCGCCGCGCCAGCAGGCAGTTGTAGGCGTACTTGCCGACCTGTGTCGCCTGCGGGCCGTACATGTCCAGGACGCTCTTCGGTTCGCTGCGAACGTCGATCAATTCCGGCACACTCATCTGCATTCTGAACGCGAGTTCGTACTGCGCGATGCGGGTGGCGATGGCAGGATCAGCGAACTGGTCGGCCTGCTGGTGGTTGAGCTCCTGTAGTGCATCAAGCATGCGGCGGCGCTGGTCGCGCGTGACGCCGGGCGGGTCGTACAGGTCCAGGACCGGATCGCCCTGGCCATGGAACTTCACGCCCTGAAACCGGCCCGGCAGAAAGCCCGCGCCCCAGAGACGGTCATACAGCGGTTGGCCTTCCTTGGCGCTGCCGTTGGAAGTCAGCGCCACAAACGCGGGAAGGTTGGCGTTCTCGCTGCCCAGGCCGTAGCTCAACCACGCGCCCATGCTGGGGCGGCCGGGAATGACCGAGCCTGTTTGAAAAAGCGTCGCAGCGGGGTCGTGGTTGATCGCTTCGGTGTACATGCTCTTGATCATGCAGACTTCGTCGATCACCTGCGCCAGGTGCGGCAATGTTTCACCCAGCCAGATGCCCGACTTGCCGTGGCGGGCGAATTTCATCGTGCTCGGCGCGATGGGGAATGAGTTCTGTCCCGAGGTCATGGTCGTCTTGCGTTCGTCGGGATAGATTGACTTGGGTATCTCCTTGCCGAAGTGCGTGGCCAGGTTCGGCTTGTAGTCGAAGAGATCCATCTGCGAGGGGCCACCCGACTGAAAGAGATAGATGATCCGTTTGGCTTTGGGCGCGAAGTGAGGCAGGTCGGGCAGCCCGTCGATGCCGGTGCGAGGGTGCTCCTTCGCCTGGAGAGTGCCCGCCTGTAGCGAACCCAGGGCGATTGCGCCGAGGCCGAGCGTGCTGCCTTTGAGGAAAGCGCGGCGGGTCTGTTCGGGATGGATGTCGTTGAATCGTTCCATGTCAGTTCTGAGTGATGGCCTCGTCGAGATTCAAAATCGTGTTGGCCACCAGCGCGTAGGCCGCCAGGTCGCCCGTATTGAGGGCTTTATCGAAAGGCTTCTCGCCAACGGAGAGCAGCTTCTTCGCGGACTCCGGACTCTGCCTGAAGTCCATCTGATAAGCGCTAAGGTCCGCCAGCAACCGTTTCAGCTCATGCGTCTGCGGCGGGCGACTGGTCACCACCCGGAACGCCCACGCGATGCGCTGATCAGCTGTAGCGTGCTGATTCATCATCCTTTCGGCAAGGAACCGCGCCGCTTCCACAAAGGTCGTGTTGTTGAGCAGGGTGAGCGCTTGCAGCGGCGTAATCGTTCGATCCTTTCGTACGATGCAGACTTCGCGCGCGGCTGCGTTGAAGGTCATCATGGTGGGCGGCGGAATGGTGCGGCGCCAATAGGTGTACATGCTCCGCCGGTAGAGTTTGTCGCCTTTGTCCTGCTGATACTTCGCGTTGGAAATGCTGCTCCAGATTCCCGGCGGCATGTATGGCTTTACGGACGGGCCGCCGATGTCGACTACCAGCAGGCCGCTGACGGACAGTGCCGCGTCGCGGATGGCATACGGCGAAAGCGGCTTGCGCGGACCGCGGGCGAGCAAGCGGTTTTCCGGATCGCGCTCTTGCAGCGCGGGCGTTCCTGGCGAGGCCTGGCGATAGGCGGCGCTGGTGACGATGAGGCGGTGCATGGCCTTGACGTCCCACTTGGACCTGACGAATTCCGTCGCCAGCCAGT
>JBBDXA010000165.1:1471-20887 GCA_040902585.1 Phycisphaeraceae bacterium | reverse complement strand
CCCACGCTTGCCGCCGCCGCCGCGACGGAAGCGCAGATCGCGGGCAGCAAGAGCGGGCCGGCAGGCGCCACAACCGGCGTCGTGGCCTCCGTGTGGGAGGATCCGCTGAAGTTGAAGCTCTTCGCCGCGGTCGTCGGCCTGAGCCTGCTTTCCATTTTTCTGATCATCAAGCTCATCAAGAAGGGCAAGCGACCGGCTGCGACGCCGTAGCGGAAGGGCTAAGGGTCCTGGGCCAAGGGCGCGAAACATCCCATGCGAACGACGGGCGCGTCCTGACTCCTGACTCCTGACTCCTGATTCCCATGACCACCGCCCCAACCCAGCGCGAGCAGCAGTTGCGACAGGCCGCCGTCGCCGCGGCTCTCCTGCGCCATGGCGATGGCGCGGGTCGCCTTCTTGCGCTGCACCCATCCGGCAAGGAACTGAAAGATCGGCTCACCACCGAAGGTTCGCATCCGACGCTCGCCGATCTCTTCTGGGCGGAGCTGCCGCTGATCGAAACCGCAGCCGGCCTGCGCTCGCCCAAGTCAGGCGAACGCGATTCGTCAGCCCGTCGGCCACTTGACTACTGGCGTCGCCGTTACCGCGCAGCCTTCGGTGAAGAGTGGCGCTGGCTGCTCGCGGAGTTGCCCAGCCTGTGGCGCGTGCTCATCGATCTCTCTTCGGCAAGCGTCGAGGAACTCGCCATCGTGCTTGGGCTGGAAATTCTCGCGCAGGCCTCGGCCGGCCAGAAGCTCGAACAGGTTGCTCAAGTGGTGTCATCGCTCGATGAAGCCTGCGCCCGGCAGGTGCTCACGCGCGTGCGGGAACTGACGGGGAATGCGTCACTACCCGCCGATGTCGCGCAGGCGTGGGACGCGCTCGTCCGGCGAACCATGAAGAAACGCACGGGCACCAAACTCCTGCGCTGGCTGGCGCTGACCTTGCTCGCCAACCTGCTCGAAGGCATGCCCGATGAACGCCTGCGCGTGGCCGCGACGCGCCACTGTCGCAGTGATCTATTTAATGTGCTCGCCCTCGGCGGCCGCGCTCAGCTTGTTGCTGCCCAGCACCAAAAGGCCATCGAAGCGATGGTGCTCGACGTGCTCGGCCGCCTGCGACCGGGACAGGATTCATCATCGGGACCGGGGGCCTGAGTCCTGGGTCCTGAGTCCTGAGTCCTGAGTCGAATCTTCAAACCCTGAACCTTGAACCTTGAACCTTGAACCCTGAACCCTGAACCCGGAACCCGGAACCATGACCTCCCCTCGCCTCATTCACGCCGCCGACGCAGACATCAGGCCGCTGTATCCGGTTGCCCGCCTGATCAAGGGCGCGGTGCTGGAAGCCGAGCAGCAGCGCATGCAGGCTCGCGAATTGTTGCAGCAGGCGATGGCGGAGGCGAAGCGGCTGGTGAATGAGGCCACGGCGCAGGCCGAGGCGGTGCTGAATGAAGCCCGCGATCAAGGGCACGAGGAAGGTTTCAGAAAGTTCCGCGGTTTGATCGAGCGAGCCGCGGCTGATGTGGACCTGTTCGGCCGCAAGTTCGCTGATGAAGTGACACGCATCGCTTTTCGCGTCGCGCGTGAGGTGTTGAATGTGGAGTTCGCTGTGCAGCCGCACCGCATTGTCGATCTGGTCAAGAGCGCGATTCATCACATCCGCAGCCGGTACCCGCAGCGGATCGTCGTGCATCTGCATCCGGATGATTATTCGATCGTCGCAGCCGCGACGGAGCAGTTCGCCGGGGCCTTGTCGCCCGAGACGCAGTTCAGTCTCGTGCAGGATGCGGACCTGAAACAGCGCAGCGTGCTCCTGGAAACGGAAATGGGGCACTATGATTTCGGCATGGAAACGCAGATGGCGGAAATCGCGAAGGTGCTCAAGAAGTAGAGCAGGAGGTAGAGGGAGGTAAAGGAGGTAGAGAATCAAGGCAATGCCGCGAAGTCCACTCCTTTACCTCCCTTTACCTCCTTTACCTCCTTCCCTCCTTCCCTCATGAACGAATCTCATCCCATTTCGGTCAGCGAACACGTCGAGCAGACGCTCGATCAGACGCCGCGCAAACGCGGGTCGCAGTGGGGGCACGTGATCGCCGTGACGGGCCCGCTGGTGCGCGCTGCTGTGCCTGATGTTCACATCGGCGAGTACTGCCAGATCGAACGCCCGGGGCATGCCGGGGGCCCGCTCGATGCCGAGGTCATCGGCTTCGACGCGGACGGCGCGCTGCTCATGCCGCTGGGGCCGCTCACCGGCGTGCTGGTGAAGACGAAAGTGTGGTCCATCGGTCAGAGCTTTCTCGTGCCTGCCGGGCCACAGGTGCGCGGGCGCGTGCTCGATGCCCTGGGTCGGCCGCTGGATGATGGCCCGCCGCTGACCGCGAACTGGCCGCTGATGATCGACGCGCCCGCAGCCCTGAAGCGCGAGGTGATCCGCAAGCCGCTGACGACGAGCGTGCGCGCCATCGACGCCACGCTCACCGTCGGCATCGGCCAGCGCGTGGGCATCTTCGCCGGGGCGGGTGTGGGTAAATCAACTCTGCTTTCGATGATCGCCCGAGGCGTGGATGCCGACAGCGTCGTGCTCGCGCTCATCGGCGAGCGCGGTCGGGAAGTGCGGCAGTTCATTGAAGATGACCTGGGCGAAGAGGGTTTGAAGCGATCGACGGTGGTCATCTCCACCAGCGATCAGCCGCCGATGCTGCGATTGAAGGCCGCCTACACCGCCACGGCCATCGCCGAGGAAGCCCGCAGTCGCGGCGAGAAGGTGCTGCTGATGATGGATTCGGTCACCCGCTTCGCCCGCGCCCTGCGCGAGATCGGCCTTGCCGCCGGCGAGCCGCCCGGTCGCCAGGGTTATCCCGCCAGCGTGTTCGCCACGCTGCCCACACTCTTCGAGCGAGCGGGCAACGATGACAAGGGCAGCATCACCGCGTTCTACACCGTGCTCGTCGCGGGTAATGATTTCACCGAGCCGGTCTGCGATGAAACGATTTCACTGCTCGATGGTCACGTGGTGCTCAGTGCCAAGCTCGGAGCCCGCGGGCACTTTCCCGCGATCGACCTGGCGGGCATGGACAGCGATCGGCCCAGCGTCAGCCGCGTGATGACGAATGTGGTTGATCGCGATCACGTCATCGCCGCCTCGCGCATCCGCAAGGTGCTCAAAAATTACGAAGACAACTACGACAAGATCACCTGCGGTCTGTACGAGTCCGGCTCCGACCCGCGCATCGACTACGCCATCGAACACATCGACAAGGTCAACGCGTTTCTCCGTCAGCACACGCACAAGCTCGCGAAGTTTGAAGACACGACCAATCAACTGGTGGCCCTGCTGCCCGAGGCACCGGATGAGTAGGATTGATTCCCCTCCCTCTCAGGGAGGGGTTAGGGGAGGGTCAGGCGCACAACGATCCCATGCGTCCGATTCTGCAGAGGGCGCAGCAGCGAGCTCGTTTACCCGACCCTCCCCCAGCCCCTCCCTGGGAGGGGAGTAAGAGATATGGCCAAGAAGTTCAAATTCCAGCTCCAGCCCGCGCTCGACAAGGCCGAGTCCGACAAAGAGAAAGCCGAGCATGCGGTGCTCGCCGCGCGAAAGGAACTGGCCGCCGCGGAAGAGAAACTTCGCGAACTTCAAGCCATTGTCGAGAAAACCACGCAACAGATCCGCACCGAGCACGATAACCTGACGAAACCGACCGACACACCTGGCTCAGGCAACATCTACCTTCAGCGCGAGGAATACATCCGCGCCCTGAAAGTGAAGCTGGAGCGGCAAAAGGAAGCGGTCGTGAAACAGAAGGCCGAGGTCGCCTGGTTTCAGCAGCGACTGGACCTGCGCATGAGCGAACTGAAAGAAGCAGCCGCCCGCGCCCAGGCCATCGACAAGCTGCGCGACAAGGCCATCGCCGAGCACAAGAAAGAAGAGGACCGACGTTTGCAGAATGAAATCGATGAAGCGGGCATGCGGTGAGGCTGTGAGCTATGAGCTATGAGCTATGAGCTATGAGCTATAAGCTATAAGCTTCAAACATTTGCCCTTCGGTCATGGATGAATTCTGGCTGATAGCTCATAGCTGATAGCTCATAGCTGATTGCTGAAAGCTCCCCCATGTCCAACGTCAACTTCAATCCGAACCTGCCGCCGCCGGGCGAACCGGAAGATGATTCCGAGCGCGATCGGAAGGTGGATGACCAGAAGCGGGCGGACCAGTCGTCCGCGTTTCGCAAGACGATGGAGAACAAGGCGACGTTGAGCGCCGCCAAGGAGCCGCCGCCGTCTGCCGCGCAACAGGCGCTCAAGCAGGCGAAGGATCAGCAGACGCAGAAAGCGAGTATTGCCTACACCGCGGCCGGCGAGGAGAAAGTCTCAAAGGCCACATCGGAAACGCTCTCGACCAAGTCAGCGGCGAGCGCGGAGACGGCCCAGACGATGTCGGCCCGCTCCGCGCAGGCGGATGCCGCTCCTTCAGCCTCTTCGACTCAGGCCAAGGCGCTGGCCGCGGACAATGCGAGCGCGGAAAGCGTCAGCGCCAAACAGGGCAGCGCGGCAGGCAGCGCGGCAGGCGGCAATGCGGCGAGCGCAGCCAATACAGCTACTTTAGCCTCGACCTCATCCGCAGCTTCGCAGCAGCAGATCAACGCAAGCGGACAGAACGCAGGCAAACAGGATTCAGACGCGGCCGTCACCTCGCAGTCAGCCGCGGGAAAACCGGCTCAGGAATCATCGAGCGAAACCCAGAAGCCTTTGGCGCGGCGCGATGAGTCTTCGCCGCGGATCGACCTGGCTTCGATCGTGCCTTCGTTCCCCGTGCCCGCGCAGCCGCCGCAGCATGCCGCTCAGCCCGCCGGTCCGCTGCCGGCGATGACCAGCGCCCAGCTTCAGCAGATGGTCGCCTTCGCGATGGTCGGTCGCGACGCGATGGGCAACACCGAGTTTCACATGGGCCTCAGCGGGGCGCTCAACGGCGTGGGGATTCACCTGACCGCGCTGGGCAAGCGCCGCGTCAAACTTCGCCTCACCGGACTGGATGACAACGATGGCATCGGCGATGCCGAGGTGAGCCAGCTTGTCGCCTCGCTGCGATCGCGCGATATCGAAGTGGTGGATGTGGTGACGGGATGAGTTTGGGGAAAGTGGAAAGTGGAAAGTGGAAAGTGGAAAGTGAAAAGGGAAATGGGAAAAGTGCAAGGTCCAATGCAATGGTCACGCGAGGCAAAGTGAGTGAAGGCGTGTAGCACGGCGGCCGCACGTCAAGCTATCAGCATTCCACTTTGCACTCTGCACTTTTCACTTTCTACTGTCCACTTTGCACTTCCCACTTTCCGCCCCTCACCTGTTACTCTTGTGTCAAGATGGAGGTTGCGGGAAGGCGAGCCGGAGTTGTCGATGTCTGATCGGGTTGAATCAACTGAAGCCCAGGCCGCCCAGCCGGTGGCCGATGCGCCGGGCGAGTCGCCAGTGCAGGTGCCGCCCGCGCCCTCTATTGTTGCCGCGAAGGCGTGGCCGTGGCGGGCGCTGGTGCGACCGGCGGCCCTGCTCGGCGCGGCTGGCATCGTCGATGGTGCCTCGGTCGCGGCGATGGATGTCATCGTTGCCGCGGCTCTTCGCACACTCAATCGCACGCTCGGCCGGCCGGTTGCCATCGACGCCATCCAGACCGGCGGCGGCATCGCGAAACCTTCCAAAGGCTTCGGCGTGGTCCTCCGCTTCAAGGAGCCGGCGATCGAAGCGTTGATCACGCTCGACCGTCAGGCGATCCGCGCTCTGGCCACCGCGCTCACGCTGGAATCCGAAGGCATCGCCGCGCCTGCGTCGCCCGGTCCGCATGCCGAACCCGGTGCCGTCGAGCGCGGCCTGATCGAATATCTCACACTTGTTCTCTTCGACGGCGTCCTGAAAGAGGTGCATCCTGCCGCCAGGCCGCCCAAGATCGCTGCGTTCTGCGATGAAGGTCAGATCAACGTCTGGCTGACGAAACGCAAAGCACGCGGTTTCGGTCTGAACCTTTCGCTGCTCGGCGAAGCAGGCACGATCAGTGTGCATGTGCATGGCTGGAGCGATGAGCAGTGGGCCGCGATGCAGGCGGCCCTTCCCGCGCTCGCCACTGCGCCGCTTGATCCGACGACAATTGATGTCCGTCTCGCGCTGCCTGCGGTATCGCTTCAGCCGGAGGAGTTTGACGCGATGGAAGCAGGCGATGTGATCCTTCTGGGCGGGCCTCATCTCATCGGCATGCCGCAGGCTTGCGAGTTGGTGACGGACACGCACTGGTCACTGGGCCCGGCCCGCGTGACCCATGACACGCCGACGTATCTTGCGCTGCGATGGTCGCCGGGCGAAGATTCTGCTCCGGGTATTCGCATGGCTTCGATGCAGTCCACGCGCGAGGTGCCGGTGGTGCAGATGCTTGTCGGCCGGGCGATCGTGCCCATCGAACAGATCGCCTCAGCCGGTGAAGGCATTGAGTTGAATCTTTCCAAGGATGCGATTGCGCCGGTGGACATCATGGTCGGCGTCACTCGCATTGCGCGCGGCGAATTCGTGATCATCGGCAGCGAACTGGGCGTGCGCGTGTTGCCGGAGGATGGTGTGATGCCGACCGCCGAGCCGGATAAAACACATGAAACGCATGACCAGCAAGTTGAAGCTGAGCCACCGCAGGAGGCGCAGTGATGTTGCATAAGGTTCGCACATCCCGCAGCGCGATCATCGCCTTCGCACTTGCCGCATGCGCGGCGATTGCGATCTCACCCGCGCTGGCGGATGAAGCCGTCGCGCCCAAGGTCGCCGATACGCTCAAGGATCTGCCCACCTACGGCGAAGCGCTCATCCGCATGGTGGTGATTCTCATCTCCATGCTGATCGCGCTGTTCCTGGCGGCCCGGTTTCTGCCGCGCTGGTTCAGCAAGTCGCTCACGACCGGCAAGAGCGGGGCGATCAAGGTGCTCGACAGTCTGCAACTGGAGCCGCGCAAACGGTTGTACCTCGTGCAGGTCGGCCAGCAGGTATTCCTCGTGGGCACCAGCGAACAGGGCGTGCAGATGCTGGCGGATCGGGCGCTCGACAGCGGCGTACTCGTCGCGCAGTTGCAGGAAGAATCGCAGGAGTCGAGCGATGCGGGTGCGGCCAAGGTCGGCGGCTCGAGTGATCCTGCGGTGCGCAGCTTCGCGGATGTGCTGCGGAAAGATTCAGGCGGCGCGGGCGGTTCAGCCTCGCCGGCAAAGACAGGAGCGTGACCCATGTTGCCGTGGACCATGCCGATTCAGATGGTGATGGCGCAGGTGGAAGCCGCGGGCGCGGCAGCCGGGGGAGGCGCCGGCATTCCCGCGCCCAACGAAACACCCATGGGTTTGTGGATCGCCATGCTCGCGTTCATGGCGCTGGCGCCGTTTCTGTTCACGCTCATCACCTCGTTCGCCAAGCTCGTCATCATCGGCGGCATCCTGCGCCAGGCGATGGGCACGCCGCAGATCCCGCCCAACACCGTCATCACCGGCCTCGCCCTGATCCTCACACTGCACATCATGTCCCCTGTGGTGATCGACGCCTACCAGCGTTACCAGCAGCAGGAGAAGGCGAGGGAGACGGCACTGGCGGCGATGACGCCCGAGGAAAGGGCGAGCGCGGAAAAGGCGCGCACCTCGATGGTGGCCGTGCGCGAAGTGCTCGACGCGGTGGAGCCTTCGATCCGCGGCTTCCTCGAACGGCACGCCCATCGCGAACACGTGCAGCTCTTCGAACAGCTCGATGCCCGCTTGCAGGCGGCCAACCCCGGCAATCAACCGCTGGCGCAGCTGCTGGGCGACGACGCGAGCATGCAGCAGGTCGTGCGCGACCTGATCGTCCTCGCCCCGGCCTTCATGCTCAGCGAACTGGTCGAAGCGTTTCAGATCGGTTTCCTCATCTTCGTGCCGTTCCTGGTGATCGACCTGGTGGTGAGCAACGTGCTGCTGGCGATGGGCATGCACATGCTCAGCCCGGTGACGATCTCGATGCCGTTCAAGCTGTTGCTGTTTGTATTGATTGATGGCTGGACGCTGATCATTCAGGGTGTTGTTCTCAACTATGCGTAGGCCCATCACGCAGAACTCTGGAGGTTCCGATGATTCGCTTGATGCTCCATTTGACGATCTGTTTTGCGCTGTTTGTGGCTGCCGCTTCGGCGGAGGAGAATCCGAAGGAGAGCAAGAAGCAGGGCGAACTGCCGGCCGAATACGCGGAGGTGCTCACCAAGGCGGACCATCTCGAATTGTTCTCCCTTGAACCACATGGCAAGGGCAAGCAGGAGAAGTTGTACGGGCATCCCGTCCTGGGCAGTACGGCGGTCAAGGGTGATGACCGCAAGTCGGCCGTGGAAGCGATTCATCGCACCTACCGTGAAGGCAACCCCAATATCGGCTACTTCTGCTTTGATCCGCGCCATGTGGTTCGCGCCAGGCTCGGCGATCGCCGGGTGGATTTCGTGATCTGTTTCGCGTGTTGCCGGATGGATGTGCATGAGGCCGGTCGCGAATCGCAGTCGTACGCCGTCGGCGGCAAGAAAGAGGACACGCAGGCACCGCTCGACAAGATTCTTAAGGCCGCCAAGGTGCCGCTGCCGCCGCAGGATCAGTAACAGTCACCAGAGGGCTTGCCATGGATACCGACACCGTCCTTCGAATCATCCGCGAAGCGCTGCTGCTCACGCTAGTGCTCAGCGCGCTGCCCGTGCTGGCGGCGATGATCGTCGGCCTGATCGTGAGCCTGTTTCAGGCGGCGACGCAGATTCAGGAGCAGACGTTAACCGTGGTGCCCAAGATCATCGCCGTGTTCGCGGTGCTGGGCATCGGCGGGTTCTGGATGCTGCGGCAGCTCATTCAGTTCGCATCGACTTTGTTTGAGAGCATTGTGCGGGTGGGGGGATGAGGTGACGGAGTGACGGAGTGACGGAGTGACGAAGTTTGGAAGTCAGTCATGTATTGACTCAGTCACTCAGTCACTCTGTCACTCATTCACTTCGTCACTTTGAAGCATGAATCAATGGACCGCCATCCTGAACGACCCCCAACTCGCCGCGCTGTTCAAGTCCGGCGGCCTGCTCCTGGCGCGCATTCTCCCCATCATCATTCTCACCCCCATGCTCGGCGGAAACCTCCTTCCCAAACGCCTGCGCATCGGCGTGTCGATGCTGCTGGTGCTCGCGCTGCTGCCCGCGCTTTCGCCTGCCGTCGTCGGGGCTGCCAATCTCAGCGGCATCACTTACTTCCTCTACTTCGGCAAGGAGCTGCTCATCGGGCTGACCATGGCCAAGATGATCGATCTGCTCTACCAGACCTTCGTCGCGTTCGGCTCCATCGTCGATCTTTCCCGTGGGGCGACCATCGCCAGTGTCTTCGATCCGATCTCGCAGCAGCAGGAGTCGATCCTCGGCCTGTTCTTCATGCAGTGCGGCATCGTCCTGTTCCTCGCCCTGGGCGGACACATGGTGGTGATCGAAGCCCTGGCGGACAGCGTGACGACCATGCCGCCGACGCAGCTGCTGCCCGCGCGGTTGCAGGGCGCGACGGCTGTCACGCAGATTCTCGTGCTCTTCGGCGAGATGCTCATCGTCGCGGTCAAGCTGGCCGCGCCGGTGCTGGCGGTGATCCTGCTGCTGGACGTGGTATTGGGCCTCCTGAACCGCGTGGCCCCGCAGGTGCAGGTGTATTTCCTGGGCCTGACCGCTAAATCGTTCCTCGGCCTGCTCATCGTGTTCATGAGCATCATCGTGGTGATGGACCTGTTCCGCGAGCACATGAGGACGGTGCTGCGGGCGATCAGGCAGTGGATCAGTGGCTGAATGTCCAATGCCAAATGTCTAATGAGAGAATGTCTAATGAATGACAAAGCACCAATGCCCAATGCCCAATGGCCGAGTGAGACTCTGACAACCCGTCCCCCATTTGGCATTTACTCATTCGACATTCGTCATTCATTAGACATTCTCTCATTAGGCATTCGTCATTCGCCAACCCGCGCCCTCCGCCAACCTTCGCGCTAAAGCATTATGGCCGACACCTCCGGCGACAAGACGGAAGATGCAACCCCCAAACAACTGCGCAAGGCGCGGGAGAAGGGGCAGGTGGCGCGCTCGGCGGAGATGACGGCTGCGGCGGTGCTGATCGCGGGTGTCGGCATGTTCGTGTCGCAGGCGGGCGTGATCGCCGATGCCTTTCAGGCGATTTTCCGCACCACGATCGCGACGGCGGTGCGCGAAGACCTGACGCCGCTGATGATGATCGACACGCTGGGCACGATGGCGGGTCTGGGGTTCGCGGCGATCACGCCGGTGATTGTGATCATGGCGGCCGCGGGCCTGTTCATCGCCTTCATTCAGGTCGGCGCGCTGCTCACGTTTGAACCGTTGAAACCCAAGCTGGAGAAGCTCAACATCTTTGCGGGCATGAAGCGGCTGTTCTTCAGCATGAACACGTACATCGAACTGCTCAAGGGCATTCTCAAGATCACGGTCATCGGCCTGCTGTGCTGGAATGTGATCCGCTCGGAACTGGAAGTGCTCCTGCAACTGGGCAAGCTCGACCTGGTCACGGCGTCGGGGCAGACGCTGCGCATTGTCATGCGCTGCGTCTGGCAGATCCTGCTTTTCTTCGTGGCCGTGGCGGTGCTCGACTTTCTGTACCAGAAGTGGAAGCACGCCAAGGACCACCGCATGACCAAGCAGCAGGTGAAGGACGAGTACAAAGAGCAGGAGGGCGATCCTCACAACAAGGCCCAGCGCGAACGCATGCACCGGGAGATTTCCCAGCAGGTCATGGTCGCGCAGACTGAAAAGGCGGATGTCATCGTGACCAACCCTGAGCATCTCGCGTGTGCCCTGCGCTACGATCCTGAAAACGAAGGCGCCCCGCGTCTGGTCGCCAAGGGCGAAGGCCACGTCGCCCAGCAGATCAAGCAGATCGGCAAGGAGAAAGGCATTCCCGTCCTGCGCGATGTCTCCCTGGCGCGGGCCCTGTACGAGCTGAACGTGGACACGCAGATTCCCGAGGAGCTGTACGACGCGGTGGCGGAGGTGCTCAAGTGGGTGGAGATGGTGGCGGCCAGCGAAGGGCGGGAGGTGCCGTGGCTGAAGGAAGGGGCCCAGGGCGAGTCGGCCGAGGTGAAACAATGATTGCTTGCGGAATAGGCTGCTGTTAGACTGACATCCTCGTCATAGGGGATTTCCTCATTTAACCATAGAAAGGTTCTGTCATGACCACACGACTTTCGTGGAAGCAGACCGCGGCGGCAGCCTGCCTGACTGTTTTGCTGTGCGCGGGCTTCGCTCGCGCGGAGGGATCGGACCCGGTTCGTTCGCTGAAGGACTCGGCTCCGGTGTTCTTCGCCGATGACACGGAGCGGCTCGCCTTTGCCGCCGAGGGTGACCCGGCTGCACCGGCAGGCGGCGATGCTGCCCCCGTCACTCCCGCCGCCGCCGAGTCTTCCGGCTTCATGGCCTTCTTCAACAACCCCGAAGGCTACACCGGCGGTCGCGGCCTGATCTCGCTTCAGGGCATGAGCGGCATGTTCATCAACCCCACCTCCGGCACCCTCAACCAGGGACAGCTCACCGTCCAGTGGTGCATCCTCTACCAGGCCGATGTCCTGGGAGCAGGCGGCGCGAAGCTGGGCGTGGAAGTGATCGGCAACGGCGTGTTGGCGGCCTACGGCATCACCGACTGGATCGAGATCGGCGTCTACACCGTGCTCCCCTGGCTCGATCCCAGTCCCTTCAAAGGCAACGGCGATGAGGAACTCCTCTGGGTCATCGGCCCCTTTGCCCGCGTCCGTCTGCTGAAGGATGATGGCTGGATCCCCGAAGTCAGCGTCGGCGGCATCTGGCTCGACGGCGATGCCAGCAGCGATCTGGTCGCCCGACAGGAAATCTTTGTGGCTGCTTCCAAGTACTTCAAGATCGATCCGGATGGCATCTTCAAAGGCTTCCGCGTTCACGGTGGCGTTCGCTTTATTTGGAAGAACGACGGCCTGCCCGGCTCTGAAGACTTCGGTGTCGTCGGGTTCATCGGCGGCGAACTGGAACTGCCTTACTCGCTCTGGGTCATCGCCGAGGTCGCCAACGAGAGCGGCTCGCTTGGCCCGCGCGTGCCCTACGCTTTCGGACTTCAGTGGCGCCCCAACGAAGTGCTCGGCTTAACGCTCGGCGGCGTGCAGCCCGGGGATGCGGACACGTTGGCGTTTTACTTCGGCATCGGACTGAACTTCAAGTTCTGATCGCTCGAAAGCTGGTCAAACCCGCGTTTCACAAAAAAAGCTCAGGCCGATTGGCCTGAGCTTTTCTTACATCTTCGCCTGGGGACGTGGGTGAGAAGTTTGGAGACCACCCCGGCAGGGTTGTGCATGCCAGCGAACACCGCACGCCTCTGGCACCGCCCTTCCGGGACGGTGCTCCAGTTCTGATTTACTCACACACGTTCTTAGTGTCGGCGATTCTGCACTTCTCCGCGTTTACCGGCCGATGAATCTTTCGATGCTACGCGCCGGCCAGGTCATTCACTTGCTCGTCATCGCCACGCTTGCCCTTGCGGTGATCGCTGTTCATTCGGCCGACATGCGCGTGGGAGGGTCGCGATTTGAGCTGATGTCCATCCTCACCAGCAGGCACGTGACCTACGCCGGCATCGCCATGGTCGTCATGCTGCTGGCGTCGCGGCTGAACCTGCGCGAGGCGATGAAGGTGCGCTGGTGGCTCAACCCGGTGGTCCTGCTGCTGGCCGGCTCGCTGGCGCTGGTCGCACTGGCGATGGTGCCAGGCGTGGGCGTGCAGTACAACGGCGCGCGGCGCTGGCTACGCATTCCCGGCCTGGGAGACATCAACTTTCAACCCAGCGAGCTGACCAAGTGGGCCATCGTGCTCGTCCTCGCCTGGTGGTGCGCCAAGAGACATGACGTGATGCATCGCTTTGGCAAAGGGGTGCTGCCGGCACTCATAATCGTCGCCGTTGCCTCGGCCCTGGTCGTGCTGGAAGACATGGGCACGGCTGCGCTCATCGGCGTCATGGCGATCATGCTGCTCATCGCAGGCGGCGCCCGCATCTGGCAGATTTCGCTGCTCGTGCCGCCCGCCGTCGCACTGGCGATCGGCGCGGTCCTCATGAAGCCGCACCGCGTCGAACGGCTCACCACGTTCCTCCGCCCGTGGGATGACATGCAGGGCGCGGGCTATCAGATGGTGCAGTCGTTCGTCGCCTTCGGCGAGGGCGGCCTGCTGGGCGCGGGACTGGGCAACGGCATCCAGAAGATGGGCAACCTGCCCACCAACTCTTCCGACTTTCTCTTCGCCGTCATCGCCAACGAACTCGGTCTCGTGGGCGTGTCGCTTGTAGTAGGTCTCTTTCTGGCGATGCTGTGGACCGGGCTGAGCATTCTCAAGCAATGTCCGGATAAGTTCGGCAGGCTTGTCGTGCTGGGCATCATCGCCACGCTCGTGCTTCAGGCGCTGATCAACATGGCGGTGGTCACCGGCCTGGTGCCGACCAAGGGCATCGCGCTGCCGCTGCTCTCGGCCGGCGGCACGGGCTGGATCGTCACCGCCTTCGCTCTGGGCCTGGTTTCCTCGATCGATACGGCCAATCACATCGAAGCCCAGGGCGCCGAGCCCGAGCCGCAAGAGCTGCCGCCGGCCCTTCTTTCCGTGAGCGCGACGCAGTTTGAATGACCTTTCGCGATCGTTATGCGGACGCGGTTTTGGCCGGGATTCGCAACCATTTTTCGCCTCTCTTCCCTCGACCTCGGTGAAAGCCGATTAGAATACAGGCGTCATTTCGAGCCGGACTGTTATGATTCCGCAAGGCTCAGGAGGTGGGACATGCACAAATCATCCCGTTGGATATCGTTCCTGATCACCGCGACGATCTTCCTGTTCGTGCTGCTGTTGCCGCAGCGCCAGCCGCGCGATGCCGGCGCCCAGCCTTCGGTGAAGTCGAAGAATGTGACGCTCGTGCTCTCCGGCGGCGATGAGATATTTGAAGTGGATCTGCCGCGCGACGGTGACCTCGGCAAGGGCGCAAGTTCGCCGGGCAAGACGTGGGAGTGGCAGGCCCGCGCGAGCAAGGATATTCCCAAGCAGCTTCACAACGCGTTCATCATGATCAGCGAGTGCAAGCCCGTGGATCACGGCCGCCGGCTTCTCATCACCGCCAAGGAAGGCGGCACCGCCCTGGTGAATCGCGAGAGCCGCAAGACGGAGTTCGTCACGCTCATCACCACCGGCACGCCTTACTCGGGCGAGCTGCTGCCGGAGAATCGCCTCGTCTTCGCCGTGGGCGGTAAGAGCGGCAGGCTTGTGGGCTACGATCTGGACGGCGTCGGGCAGCCGCTGTTCAATGTTGAGTTTGAATCGGCGCATGGTGTTCATTGGGATGCGGAAAGCAAGACGCTCTGGGCCGTGGGCTTCAGCGATATCCGTTCGTATGAACTCACCGACTGGAAGACGCCCAAGCCTTCGCTCAAACTGATCGCAAACTTTGCGCTGCCTAAGAAGGACGGGCACGATCTGGCACCGGTGCCGGGCACGAAGGAGTTGATCGTCAGCACCGGCGAAGGCGTGTACCTGTTCGACACGGAGAAGAAGCGGTTCAAAGGGCACCCGCTGCTGGGCACCTATGCACATGTCAAGAGCGTGAGTGTTCATCCGGAGACGGAGAAGTGGGCCTACGTCATGCCCGACGGCGAGAACTGGTGGACCAGCCGCGTGCGTTTCGTCGGCGACCGCAACGGCCTGATTTTCAGCAACGCGAAGCTGTACAAGGCCCGGTGGCTGGTTCGAGAGTAGGTGCGATTCCTGCTGTTACCCGGCGACAGGCCGATACAATGGGTAGCAATGGCCCATCGCGCCGTGAAAACCCGCGAAGATCCCAGCCGAGCCCTTCGGCTCAGTGTCACATTCCTTTTGCCGCTCGCCTTCGCGGCGACCTCCGCTCGCGCTGAAGAGGATCAGATCAGCTTCCGCCACGATGTGATGCCCGTGCTCATCAAATCCGGCTGCATGGCCGGTGCGTGTCACGGCAACCTCAACGGCAAGGGCGGATTCAAACTCTCCCTGCGCGGTGAAGACGCCGCCTTCGATCTGGGCAAACTCACACGCGAACAACTCGGCCGGCGGATCAACCTGTTCGATCCCGTCGCGAGCCTCATCCTGCGCAAGGCCACTGCGACGGTTCCGCACGAAGGCGGCCGGCGCTTCGCTGCCGACTCCGCCGAGTATCGAACGCTGCTGCGATGGATCGCGCAAGGCGCGCCCGATGACGATAAAAATCTGCCCGCGCTGGTGAAGCTGTCGGTCGAGCCGCGTGAAGTCGTGCTCACCGAACCGACTTCCAGCGTGCAACTTAAAGTCGAAGCGACCTTCGCCAACGGCACAAAGCGTGATGTCACTTCGCTTGCCGTGTACGAGTTGTCCAACCTGTCCGCGACGGTATCGCCTGCGGGCCTTGTCGAGCGTGTGAAAGCAGGGCAGACGACGGCTATCGTGCGCTTCCTTCATTTGCAGGAGCCCGCTCGGATCGCCTTCGTTCCCGCGCGACCGAACTTCACCTGGGCTGACCCGCCCGCGAACAACTACATCGACATGGCGGTCTTCGCGAAGCTGCGCACGTTGCGGATGAATCCTTCGCCCTTGTGCAGCGATACAGAGTTCGTCCGCCGCGTGTATCTCGATCTGCTCGGCCTCATCCCCACAGCCGACGAAGCCCGCGCGTTCGTGGAAGACGCGGCAAGCGACAAACGCGCGAAGCTCGTCGATGCTTTGCTCGAGCGCCCCGAGTTCGCTGATTTCTGGGCCTTGAAGTGGAACGATCTTCTGCGCAACGAAGAGCGCGTGCTCGATTCCAAAGGCGTGCGCGCGTTTTACTGGTGGATCAGGGAGAGCGTGGCGAGCAACAAGCCGGTGGATGAATTCGTGCGCGACTTGCTCACCACCACGGGCAGCACGTACAGCGAGCCTGCCTCCAATTTTTACCGCGCGATTCGGGCGGTTGATGTCCGCGCCGAGACCACCGCCCAGATTTTCCTGGGCACGCGCATGCAGTGCGCCAAGTGTCACAATCATCCCTTCGACCGCTGGACGCAGGACGATTACCACGGTTTTGCCGCCTATTTCGCGAGCCTGAATTACAAGATCATCCGCAACGATGTGCGTGACAAGAGCGACAAAGGCATGTTCATCGGCGAGCAGATCGTCACGGTGGACAAAGGCAAACAATGGAAGCACCCTGGCGACGGCCGCGTGATGACGCCGGCTCTGCTCCCGCTCGCGTCCCCGCCCCCGAACTCCGATCCCAACCCTTCTAATCAACTGCATAGTCTCGCCGCCTGGCTCACCGACCCGCGCAACCCGCGCTTCGCCGCCGCCCAGGTCAATCGCATCTGGTACCACCTCATGGGCAAGGGCGTGGTCGATCCGATCGATGACTTCCGCGACACCAATCCGCCGGGCAACCCCGAACTGATGGCGGCCCTGACGGAGGACTTCGTCGCGTCGAAGTACGACATGAAGCAGATGATCCGCACGATCTGCTCCTCGCGCGTGTACCAGCTTTCAGCCGAGCCTGTGAGCGACAACCTTGAAGATGAATCCAGCTTCGCGCGAGCTTACCTGCGCCGCCTGACCGCGGAGCAACTGCTCGACTCGATGGCGCGGGCGATGGAAACCCCGCTGCAATACGACGGGCTCCCGCTTGGCATTCGCGCTGCTCAGATTCCCGGCGTCAACACTGTCTATCGTGACCGCGATCCCAGTGACGGCGACCGCTTCCTCAAGCTCTTCGGCAGGCCCCCGCGCCTGATCGCCTGCGAATGCGAACGCTCCAACGACACCGCCCTGGGCCAGGTCTTCGAGCTCACCAGCGGCAGGCTCATCGACCGTCTAATCACCAGTCAAGACGGCCGCGTGTCGCGCCTGCTCAACACGAATCAGGATGACGCCGCGAGTATTGAAGAGCTGTACTGGGCGGTCCTGAGTCGTGCGCCTTCGCTGCGGGAATCGACCGCGGCCATGAAGCTGATCGCCGACACCCGCGATCGCCGCGCGGCGCTGGAGGATCTCACCTGGGGCCTGCTCAACGCCAAGGAGTTTCTCCTGCGCCGGTAGCCGCGTTGTCTCGAAGTAGGGCGGGCCCGCGCCTAAGATGATTCGTACTTCAAGGAAATGTGGCTTATGACGCAACTGTCCATTGAACCTCAGCTAATTCCGCTCAAAGAGTGGCCGGGTGGAGTCATACGTGTCGGGACCTCGCGCGTTTCTCTCGACTCGGTGATCTTTCACTTTGACAACGGCGCTTCGGCTGAGGAGATCGTTTCGGCATTCCCGACGCTCGAATTGCCGGATGTGTACGCCGTCATCGCCTACTACTTGCGGAATCCCGAACCGATCAAAGCGTACATCCGTCAACGGGAGAGTGAAGCGAAGGAGCTTGAGGAGAAGCTGAATCCGCCCGAGAAGCGAAACGCGCTTCGGGACAAGCTGATGGCAAGGGCGCGTCAGAAGGGATTGCTCTAATGCTGCGATTCCTTGCTGATGAGGATTTGAACGAGGCCTTTACGCACGGCATTCGTACTCGAGGATCGATTGACTGGCGCACCGTTCGGGAGGTCGGGCTGGGCGGCATGGATGATCCCGCCATTCTTGAGTGGGCGTCCTCGCAATCGCGGATAGTCGTGACGCATGATGTGAACACCATGACCGCGGCAGGCAAGCAGCGCATCATGGCCGGCCTGTACACACCCGGCGTTGTCGTGATTCACCAGGACGATCCGGTCGGACCGATCCTCCAGGAATTGCTTATTGTCGCTCATTGCGGCGATGCGGAAGATTTCGAAAACCAGATATGCTTCCTGCCTTTGTGATGCAAGAAATGAAGCGCAAACCCTCCCCAGCCTGCCCCAGTTTCCACGCCTCGCATCTCTCGCGACGCCACCTGCTCAAGGTCGGCGGCCTGGGCCTGCTCGGTCTGAACATGCACACGCTCCTGCGCGCCGCACAGGCCGCGCCGTTGGGCCCCGGGGCTAAACCCCCCGGGGCCGGCGTCAACAGAATCGCCCCGCGCGCCAAGTCCGTGATCTTCCTCTTCCAATGGGGCGGGCCTTCGCACGTCGACATGTTCGACATGAAGCCCGATGCCCCTTCGACGCACCGCAGTCCGCACAACCCGATCAAGTCCAGCGCGCCGGGCATCATGATCACCGAGAAGCTCCCGCGCATGGCCAAGCTGATGCACAAAGTCACGCTCATCCGCAGCGTGCATCACACGATGAATAATCACAACTCCGCGGGCTATTACGCCCTCACCGGTGCCGCCCCCGCGACTGATGACCAGCGCCTCAAGGACTCGCTCGATCTGTTTCCCGCCTTCGGCTCCGTCGTGGACAAGCTCGCGCCGCTGCCCGAGCAGGCCGGCCTCCCGACCTTTGTTTCCTATCCGCATTCCATCGCCGACGGCTCGCGCACGCCGGGTCAGCACGCCAGTTTCCTCGGCAAAGTTCACGATCCGCTCTTCATTCCCACCGATCCGAACTCGTCTGATTTCAAGTTGCCGCACCTGAGCCTGCCCGCGAACCTGACGATGGACCGCCTCGAACGCCGCCGGGCGATGCAGCAGCTCATCGATCAACAGGCCCGCATGCTCGACTGGTCCGCCGAGGCCCAGGGGCTCGATTCGTATTACGAAAAAGCGCTGGGCATGCTCAACTCGCCAAAGGTGCGGCAGGCGTTTGATCTCTCCAAAGAACCCAAGGAAATCCGCAACGCCTACGGTCGCACGACCTACGGGCAGTCATGCCTGCTCGCGCGAAGGCTCGTCGAGTCCGGCGTCAAGTTCGTCACCGCGTACTTCTCCAACTCTATCGGCGGCCGGAGCAAGACCGATGGCGGGTGGGATACGCATGGCTTCGACAACACGCGCATGTTCCCCATCGTCGAGGCCTACCACCTGCCCATCACCGATGTCACGTTGCCCACGCTGCTGGAAGACATGGACCAGCGCGGCATGCTCGAAGAAACGCTCGTCATCTGGATGGGCGAGTTCGGCCGCACACCCAAAATCAACGCCAACAAATCGCGCGACCACTGGCCGCAGTGCTACACCGTGCTCATGGCCGGCGGCGGCGTGAAACAGGGTTACGTCCACGGTTCCAGCGATCGCCTGGGCGAACACCCGGCCGACAACCCCGTCAAACCCGATGACATCGCCGCGACAATTTATCACCTGCTCGGTATTGATCCGGCAACGGAGATTCACGACGCCGAGGGCCGCCCGCTGGCGATCACGCGCGGCAAGGCGATACTGGATGTGATGGTGTGATGAAAACTGTTTAGCGGTCGGGCCGAGTCCGCGAGGCCCACCAGTCACCGCCGCGCGGCAACGTTCGCACGGGGCGTCCGCAGGCGGGCCTCGCGGACTC
>JBBDXA010000165.1:0-1461 GCA_040902585.1 Phycisphaeraceae bacterium | reverse complement strand
CCCCCCCCCCCCCGCGCCGCTAACCGAGGTCGATCGACTCTCACTGCTTCTTCCCGCTCACGCCCATCGATCGTCCCAATCGGATGAAACCGATCTCCGCCCACAGCGACAGGGCCGCGGTCACCAGGAACAGGTGATGCTCGATGTGCAGCCAGGGCAGTTCCAGCTTGACCCCGGCGAACAGATCGATCTTTCCGGTGAAGAGAATGATCGCCACGAACGGCGCGATCGCGCCGCGGATGCCGGTAAGCGTGACGTGGATGCCCATGTAAAGAGCGACCATGCGGCGGTCGGCGAAGTCGTTGTGACCGAGGTTCCACGCCAGCATGCCGCCGCCGCGGGCGATGCCCACGATCAATCGCGAGATCGCGAGAATCCAGAGCGAAGCGAACATCGCGCCCAGCCAGGTGATTAGTTGCACGAGCACCCAGAGCGAACCGTGGCGGGCGCGGAACTGAATGATGTGCAGGCGATCGAGCAGGCGGGCCCACAGCGGCAGGGTGATGACCACCATGATCACGGGCAGGGCGGTGGTCAGCGAATTGCTGATCAGGAATTCGTCGTGCATGCCCTGGGTCAGCCGGGCGATGAGGTAAACGAGCACGGCATCGCCCATCATCGCCGCGGTGCCGTTGACGAATTGCCAGAGCATGTACTGGCGGAAGAGCTTGTCCTGCTTGAGGACGGACCAGAATGTCGGCCGCGAGGCTTTGGGGTCGTACTCATACAGCGGGTCAGGCGCGCCGTGCGGCAGCGGCCTGGCATCAGGCTGCTTTTCATACTTGAGCAGTTCGCGCTCGCCGCGCAGGCGGATGCGCGAATAGGCGATCACGCCGACCAGCGCCAGCAGCACGGTGGCGGGATAGATGTAGCGAAAGGTGTCCGCGTTGTGATCGAGCAGAGCGCCGGCGGCCATGGGGATGACGGCCAGGAGCACCGCGTTGAAGAGGGCGATGCGACCGGTGATCTGGGCGCGAAGATGCGCGGGGTAGTTCATGCGCCAGACGGTGGAGCGCAGCGTGATGATGCCGGTCTGAAGGCAGCGGGCGATGATGACGAGCAGGGCGAGTTGTCCGCCTCCCGCGTCGGTGCGCGGGAGGAAGCTGATGAGCGTGACGCACAAGAGCAGCCCGAGCATCATGCTGACGATGGAAGCGACTTTGCGCCTGCCGCGCGCCAGGCGTGCCCAGAGAAAGCTGGTGAGATTGGCGAAGTTGGAGGAGGCGACGATGGCGGCGAAGACCATGGCCGAGACGTTGAAGACCTTCACGGCAATGATGCCCACCACGCCGCCTTCGATCATGGCGAGTACCGCGGGGTACGTCGCGGCGGTGAACATCTCCTGGCGATAGCTCGGTCGCGTCATCAGCGGCAGGCGGCGCGGCGAAAGGGATTGCAGGTAGGCACGGAGCATCGGGGCGGATTGTAGTCGGCTTGCGCCGGCGAGTGGCGTGGCGTTTG
>JBBDXA010000164.1:0-21100 GCA_040902585.1 Phycisphaeraceae bacterium | reverse complement strand
ATGCCCGATGCGTTGGCCGCTTCGATGATCAGCGGCTTGTCCACCATGATGACTTTGCCCACCTCAATCGCCAAGCACATTCCGCCGGCTTCCTTCATATTCAGAATCGTCTGCGTGCCGATCACCGGCAGATCGAGCCTTAAATCCTGGTTCGGCTTCGTCGCCTTGATCAGCGTCCACGCCTGCCCTTGGCACAACGTGCCCGCCCGGCGAATCAGGGCATCGGTGCCCTCGATCGCTTCGATCGCAAGGATGCGCCGGCCGCTCACGGCTATCGCCTGGCTGATGTCCAGATCGCTCAGGATCTGGTGGTAACGCCAGCCGTGCTCGATCTCCTTCATCTGCGCATCAGCGGGGCGATGCGTGGTGAGGTTGCCGTGCGTGGCCATGTGTTGCTTGAAGAATTGCGCGCCGTCGATGAGGCGCACGCCGGAGGCATCGAGCTCACCCGCGAGGGCGACGAGCATGGTGTTGGTTCGCATGTCTTGGCGCTTGTGTTTGAACCAGAGGCGCAGCGTGCGGAGATCGGGGATGTGTTTGAGATATCGGCACGGGTCGTACATGGATGTCTTGCGGACGTAACCGACCATGACCGCCTGCTTGGCGCCGAAGCGGCGCAGGTGACGGATCCAGCTTCCCAGGCGGGTCAGGCCGACGCTCTTTAGGCGATCGCAAAGAGGCACAAGCTGCGGATCATGATTGCCAGCCAGTGAAATGCAGACGACGCGATGGCCCTGAGCGCGCATGCCCTCGGCCACCAATACCGGCAGGCGCCCGCCGCCCGCGATGAGGCCGATGGGGTCGTCCATGGGAGTGAGTGTAGCGATTTACTCCCCTCCCTCTGAAGGGAGGGGCTGGGGGAGGGTCGAGCAAATGGAATGCAGCGTTGCGGATTGGTGCTGCGTCGAACGTCATCTTGCGAATGAACAGCAACGCCGATGCAGTTTCGGTTCAATCGGTTGCTTCAGGCATTCGTGCGCCCGACCCTCCCCTGGCCCCTCCCTAAGATGGAGGGGAATCAGAGCGGTCACCGTTCCCATTCCACCTTCGGGGCGTCGCCCCAGAGCATTTCCAGATCGTAGAACGCGCGGGTCTGCGGTTCGAAGAGATGAATCACCACATCGACCAGGTCGATCACGACCCACGTCGTCGGCCCGTCCACGTGCCTGCCGAAGGCTTGGAGCTTGTGCTGCTTGCCGAGTTTCACGAGATCATCCGCGACGGAGCGCATCTGCCGATCGCTGGTACCCGAGCCAATGAGCAGGAAGTCCATCACATCGCTCTTGCCGCGCACATCGAAGATGTCGATGTGCTCGCAGTGCAGATCGCGCATCAGGCGGGCGGCTTCAATAGCGAACTTGCGCCCCTCTTCCGCGGCAGGCTTGCTGCGCTTGCGCGGCTTGGGCGTCGCCTCGGCGGGCGGGGCGGCGAGAGCTTTCTCCACGGGCTTGGCGACCTTTGCAGTAGCTTTCTTCGCGGCTTTCCTGGTTGTCTTTTTCTTGGGCGTTGGCATGGGAATCAGGAGGGACAGCTCAGCCGAGGTTCAAAATCTCCGCGATCTTCGGTGCGAACTTCACGATCACACCGGCGAACACGACGGAGACCACGCTGATAAGTTTGATGAGGATGTTCAGGGCGGGGCCGGAGGTGTCCTTAAAAGGATCGCCGACGGTGTCGCCCACGACAGCGGCCTTGTGAGCATCGGAGCCTTTGCCGCCATGCTTGCCGGATTCGATGTACTTCTTGGCATTGTCCCACGCGCCGCCGGCGTTGGCCATGAAGATCGCCACGGCAAAGCCGCTGACTAAGGCGCCGGCCAGCATGCCCATCACGCCCGGAACACCCAGCACCAGGCCCAGCACGATCGGCACAATCACCGCCATGAGCGAAGGCACGATCATTTCCTTGAGCGCGCCCTGTGTGCTGATGGCCACACAGTTGGCGTAGTCGGGATAGTTGTGGCCATCGACGGTGACTTCGTAGGGCCACTTGTTGGTGTCAGCGATATCCGCATCGCTCATGCCCTGCTTCTTGAAGCCGCCCTTCATGATGCCGAACTGCCGGCGGCATTCCATCATCATCTGATAAGCGGCGCGGCCGACGGCGTTCATGGTCATCGCACAGAACACGAAGACGAGCATCACGCCGATGAACAGACCGCTCAGGGCGCGGGGGTTCAGCAGCGTGACATCGTAGAACGTCAGAATCTGCGGGAGCGACGCGCTGGAAGCGGGAGCAACCTCAAACTCAAGGCGCTTGCCGGTGCCGGTGATGGACGTGTGGAACACGCCCATGTCAGGATCGAAGGCCGCGGTGAGCGACGCCTTGGCGGCGAGGGCGGTCTCGATCGCCTTCTTCTTTTCAGGGGAGAGCAGCAGGCCCGCTTCGATCTTCTTGCCGGGCACCTGCACGACGAAGACGCCGTACTCGTAATAGCGCACCGGGACGGACACCAGATCTTTCTGAGCCTGTCCGCTGGTGACATATTCGCTGCGGACGACCTGATCATTCACTGACGTCTGCACGGTGATCACGTAGGCGGCCAGGAGCGCGAGCGCGGTGAGCGCCGCCGAGCCGATGGCAAAGCCTTTGCCGGTGGCGGCGGTGGTGTTGCCCAGCGAGTCGAGCATGTCGGTGCGCTCGCGGACGTATTTTTCCTGGTGCGTCATCTCGGCGTTGCCGCCGGCGTTGTCGGCGATGGGGCCGTAGGCGTCGGTGGCGAGCGTGATGGCGAGGGTCGAGAGCATGCCGACGGCCGCGATGGCGACGCCGAAGACGCCCATGAGGAACACCTGCTGCCCGCCTGCCGCCATGAAGGCGATGAGGATCGCCGCGACGGTGGTGATCATGGGAATCCAGGTGGAGATCATGCCCTCGGCGATGCCGGAGATGATAACGGTGGCCGGCCCGGTCTGAGCCTGTTGGCAGATGCGCTGGGTGGGCTTGTGTTCGTAGCTGGTGTAAATCTCCGTGCCGCGTGCGATGATCAGCCCCGCGCCAAGGCCGGCGAGAATGGCGACCCAGATGCCCACCCAGCTCACGCCCGGCACATCACCGAGGAGTACATATAGCAGGCCCGCCGAGCCGGCGACGATCAGGGCCGAACTGGCCCACACGCCGGTGTGCAGGGACTTCAATAGCTGCCCCATCGTCGCCCCCTCCCTGGTGCGGACGAGGAAGATGGAGACGATGGAAGCGATGATCCCCAGCCCCGCCAGCGCGGCAGGTGTGGCGACGAGGTTGATCGCGTGCGCGCTGGTGAAGTTGGCCAGTTCGCCGACCTGCGATGAGGCGAGTCGGAACGACGCGGCCGCCGCCAGCGCCATCGCGGCGAGAATGGACCCGTAGTAGCTTTCATATAGATCCGCGCCCATGCCCGCGACGTCGCCGACGTTGTCGCCGACGTTGTCCGCGATGGTCGCCGGGTTGCGGGCGTCGTCTTCCGGGATGCCCGCTTCGACTTTGCCGACGAGGTCCGCCCCGACGTCCGCGGCCTTGGTGTAGATACCGCCGCCGACACGGGCGAACAGGGCCTGGAGCGAAGCGCCCATCGCGAAGCTGAGCGTGATGGTGGTGACGCTGACCAGGTCGCTGTAGCCGAAGACCTGCGTGAGCAGGATGAACCACACGGCGATATCGAGCAGGGCAAAGCCGGTGACGCACAGGCCCATGACGGCCCCGGCGCGGAAGGCGACGCGAAGGCCGTCGTTAAGCGACTTCTTGGCGGCATTGGCGGTGCGGGCGGAGGCGTTGGTCGCGGTCTTCATGCCGAAGAAGCCGCAGAGCCCCGAGAGGAAGCCGGCCACGCCGACGCCCAGGAACGTAAGCCGATCCTGGAGATGAAGCACGAAGCCCATCACGGCCAGAACGATCAGCAGTACGACGAAGACGAGGGCAACGACTTTGCGCTGGGCGGTGAGATACGCGTAAGCCCCTTCGCGCACGGCCTGAGCGATGCGCACCATGTTCTCATCGCCTTCGCTGTGCGACATGACCGAACCGTAGAAATACCGGGCCATGATCAGGGCGACAATCGCGCCGACGATGGCAAGGTAGAACAGCGGCGGCAGCGCCGAACTGACAGCGGTCGTCGCGGTCGCCCCCGTCGCCGCGGTCGAGCCCGCAGCCGGAACAGCTTCATTGGCCAGGGCCGCGCTACCCGCCAGCAGGGACAAGATGGCGACGAGGAAGTAGGACGCAAGACGACGCATCAGAGAGCCTCCACAATGGTTCCGCCGGCGGCCATAGCCCGATAATGGTTTCGGGCACAGCGAAAAGGAACCCATACCCATGGCCGACGGCGTACCGTTTCCATCGGTCAATCGATCAATAACAATCTAGTGTAGGAAAAATGTGGACAGGTGGTCGTGAGGTCACGGTGACATCCATGTTTAGTCAGACCTCGGCCGCGGGCAAGGGATTGCGCAAGCGAATCCCTCGCCGTCCGCACCGGGAAGGCATGATCAATCACCTCAGCGACCGCGCGGGCCGCCCCCGCCGCCACTACCGCCGCGGTCCCCGCCGCCGCCGCCACTGCCGCCGCCGTTGTTACCGCCACGCTCGCCGCCGCTCATGGGAGGGCCGCTCATGGTGACGCGCTTGAAGCTCTTGCGCTCCTGACGACGCTTGCGCTCGCTGGGCTTCTCGTAATACGCCTGGCGCTTGATGTCTTTGGTAAGACCTTCCTTTTCGCACATCTTCTTGAAGCGGCGAAGCATCTGCTCCGCGCTCTCGCCCGCTCTTGCCTTGATTCGAATCGCCATAAGTGCTCCTAATGATGCCGGTGGTTTGAGTCCTGCATTATCACACAGGATTCGGGGATTGGCAAATCCGGCTGTTGGGCCGGTTTGAACTTTGAACTCCCCTCCCTTCCAGGGAGGGGCTGGGGGAGGATCGGTCGAACGATGCCGGTTGTCGCTGGTTGGAAGAAGATCAACGGCCTGCGTGGGCCCGACCCTCCCCTGGCCCCTCCCTAAGAGGGAGGGGAATCAAACACGCGCCGCTCAACTCCGCCGCTCGACTCCTATCACGCTCCCTCTTTGACACACGCCTCCAGCAGCGCTTCCACCTGGTCCACATGCCGAGTCATGGAAAGCTGCTGAACCCTGCCGTGACAGGCACTTGCGCACCGCCGGCGTTCCTCCGGGTCGGCCAGCTCCGCCATCGCCTGGGCAAGCCCGTCGATATCCCACGGGTCCGCCACCACCCGGCCGCAGCGGTCGCCGTTGTCCTTCGTGATCAGCCCGGCCGCGCCGTTACACAGGGTCGTGATCGCCGGCGTCTCCAACGCGATTGACTCGATCACCACCCGGCTCGAGGGATCGTAAAACGTCGGCAACACCGTCACGTCAGCAGCGCAGTACAGCATCGGCATGTTCTGCGTCTGGCCGATGAACCGCACGCCTTCGCGAATGCCCAGGGCCACCGCCCGATGCTGATCCTCATACCGGTTCGCCCCCGCCAGCACGAGCGTCACCCCTTTCACCTTCTCGCGCAGCTTCTTGAATGCCAGCATCAGCGGCACGACACCCTTCAGCCTCGGGTTGAACGCAGGGAAAACATACGCGACCGAATCCACCGGCACCTTGAACCCCTGCCGCACCTGCGCCCGCCAGGCTGCCCGCTGCTCGCTGCTCACCGCAGGCACATCCACCGCATTGGGAATCAGCGCGATGCGATCCTGCGCAACGCCATAACCTTCGACCAGCATGCGCACGACGTAATCACTCAAGGCCGCGATTCTTTTCACGCGCGGATCGCGCAGGGATTTTTTCTCCAGCCTTCGCAGCAGGCGCTGCTTCGGTGTGAGCGCGAGGCAGAATCGTTTCCATCCGCGCGCCAGCGCTGAAGGCCGACACGCGGTGTACTGCTTCTGCGATTCCTTCACCGTGCCGCCTAAGGGTTGCAGCACCGTCGCGGGCACGGTGTTGTTCACCGACAGGCTCACGTCAAACGAGCCGTCGTAGGTTCGCTGCGTCGCCCAGCGACTGAACCGCCAAAGCCCCAGCGCCAGTCGCGGCTTGCCCTTGGCCGACTTCTCCACGCGAATGCCATCCAGATTCGTTGGCGGGGCATCAGGCGTGTCGGCACAGAGAATCGTCACCGCATGCTGCCGCGCCGTCAGGTGCCGCGCCATCTCCGCGACGTTCCGCTCGGCCCCGCCGCCTTCGGGATTAAAGTTTTCGATCACCAGCGCGATTCGCATGTGTGTGCCTTCAACAGTCCTGTTTCGTGCCTTGAATTGAATCAACCACAGATGAACACAGATCAACACAGATAAGAAATGAAGTCTTAGCTTGTCACAGTTGGGCACGGTGCGCACACTCTTGAATTGCCCCTTGGCCCTTGCCACGGAGTTGTATGAGGATTCATCCGTTCCAATCCCATCTGTGTTCATCTGAGTTCATCTGTGGTCAATTCAGACTCCCCTCTTTCACCCCGCGGGCCCTTCGACACACGTCTTCGTACAGCTCTTCCACGTGTCGCCAGACCATCTCGACATCGATCAGCTTCATGCACTGGTGATCCTCAGGCGTGTCGCGCAGCGGGCAGCGCTTCTTGTTGCAAGGCCGGCAGTAGACATCAATCGCGATCTGCCTTTCGCGCTCGAAGCCGGTATCGGACCAGGCCGGATCGATCGGACCGAACAGGCAAACGCCGGGCACGCCGAAAGCGCAGGCGATGTGGCGCGGGCCGGTGTCGTTGGAGATCATCAGGTTGGCGGAGCGGATCACACTCTTGAGCGGGCCGATGGGCATGTGAATCGCTGCGAGGTTCAGGTGCTTGTGTTTCGCGGCCGCGAGCATCCTGTCGATGATGGGCCGTTCGCCCGGACCGCCGTTGATGGCGACGAGTGCGTTGTATTGATCGGCGCAGCGATCGGCAATCTCGGCGAAACGCTGGGGCGACCAGAGTTTCGTTTCACCGAAGGCAGCGCCGGGGTTGACGACGATGAACGGCCTGCGCGGCCGGCCTGTCGCAGGATCAACACTCGGATCCCAGCCCTGCTCCGTCAGCATCGCGCGAACCGATTCATCATCGCGCTGCCTGGTGAAAAGCTCCATCGCCGGATCAGGATTCACCGCGCCCAGGTAGCGGGCGATGCCCAGGTAATAGTCCCGCGCGGAGACGGGCACGTACTGCCCACCCGCCCGGCGAGGCACGAGGCGATCCGTCAGGAGCGTGCCCCGGCCGTCGCGGTCGTACCCGACGCGGCGTTTGATGCCCGCCAGCCGCACGAGCAGCGCGTGGCGAAAGCTGTTGGGCAGCAGGACGGCTGTGTCGAACTTCGCGGATGCCAGTCGCCGCGACAGGCGGACGAAGCCGGTGGCCTTGCGTTGAACTTTGCCTTTGGTGGAACGCGCCCGGACGGTGACGACGCGATCTATATAAGGACAGGCATCGAGAATGGCGCGGAGGTTCCGCCGCATGAGGGCGGTGATGTGGGCATCGGGGTAGAGCCGACGCAAGGCGCGGAGGGCGGGCGTGGCCATGACGCAGTCGCCCAGCCAGTTGGGCATGACGACGAGCAGCCGCTGCGCGGGAGAATGCTGCGTGTTGTTGTGCGACGTCGCCATCGGGCGGCAGTATATCAGGGGGGATTCGCCGGCTGAGGATGAGCGTGGATGCCGTGGCACCGAAGGCACCTCCGCATCACCGCTTGAAAAGCAGGGTCGCGATGGTCATCAGCTCCAGCACGATCGCGCAGCCGATCCAGCGCACGAAGGTGTCGGTATTGCCCGCGCCCATCAGCAGGCCGGCGACGAGGCAGACGATCGCCACCATCTGCGTGATGATCGCCAGCACGCCCGCGAAGGAGAAGTCAGCGTGCATCTGCCGCTGGTTGCGCAGCTCCTGGAGAATCTGCCGAAGGGTCTGATCGACAGGCAACTCGGAAAGATCGCCCTGCGCGTTGTCATTCTCTTTAGCCTTTGCGGCAGCGGCGGGTGTGATCGAAGGAACAGGCGTCGCAGTCGACTCCGCAGACGTGACCGGCGCGACAGGCGTGACAGGAGCGACAGGCGTAGCAGCCGGCGTCGCACCGCGCGATAAAGGCAACGGCGTCGGCGGCGCAGGCGCGGGCGAAGGCACAATGGCAGGCGCGGCAACGGGCGGCGGCGCTTCCACCTTCGTTGACTTTCGATCCTTTTCCGCATCAGTCACGGGCGCTGCCTTGGGCGCAGGCGGCGCATTGACGACCTTCACCGTCTCCACTTCCGTCTTTGCCGCCTTACTCTTGCGCGACTTGTGCCGCACCTTCGCTCGCTTGGGCGCAGCAGGCTTCGATGCCTTGACCCCTTCGTGCGGTTCCGATTCCCCGGCCGCTGCCGCCATCTCCTCGTGAAAATCCTTCTCTAAAGGATCGGCGGGTGACTCGACTTCGTTCAACGCTTCCGCGCTTTCGTCATCATTCAATGCATCATCCCCGTGCTGCTGTTCCGAGTGTTTCGCTTCGCTCTCCGACTCTTCATACTCCGCGTCATCAAACGGCGCGGGCACTTCCTCAGCCGCGACTTCCGCTTCAGCTTCCTTGGGCCCCGCGCCGCTCAATCGCAGCGGCGCGATCGCCTGATCCACTTCCTCATTGCGAAAGGCAGCGCCGGACATCCGCGGCGTGACGCGCGGCACCACGCTTTCACGCTGCGTCTGCATCGCCAGCGTCACGTTCTCCGGCCGCCGCTGCTGCCCCACCAGACGCACCGCTTCGATCAGACTCTTCACAATGAAGTAGTCACGCACCGGTTCGATGCGCACCTTCGGCGGATTGGGATCACGCTCGTCTGTCCCCGGCGGCGCGGCGAGCATCGGCGGCGGCGCGATCTCGGGCTTGTCAGATAAAAGGATCGGAACCGCGCCGGCTGAAAAACCCGCCTGCACATCACGCTCCGCATCGCCGATCATCCACGACTGCCGCAGGTCCAGCCCCAGATCTTTGGCGGCCTGAAGCAGCATGCCCGGCCGCGGCTTGCGCCACGGATGATCGCGGCGATAGCGTTCCTCCGTGCCTTCGGGGTGATAGGGGCAGTAATAGAAGCGATCGATGCCGATGCCCGAGTTGGCGCGGATGAGTTCGTTGATGCGTTCGTGAACGGCATCGACATTCGCTTCGGTGAAACGCCCGCGCGCGACGCCGCCCTGATTGCTCACGACAATGATGCGATAGCCCAGACCCTTGAGCGAAGCGATCGCCGAGGCGGCTCCCTGGATAAGACGAACTTGCGCAGGGTCACCCAGATCACCGTCGTTGTGAATGATCGTGTTGTCGCGGTCGAGGAAGACGGCGGCGTTCATGTCATCAATGAAGATACCCTCGTAGCGGTGCGATCGCTACCTTCACCGACCGCCAGGGGCGGAAAAAGAGGCTATAATCGAAAGCCATGCGAGAAAAGGACATTCAAACTCTACTTCAGCGACGGCCGTTTGAGCCGATTCGCTTTGTGCTGAGCAACGGCGAGAAGCACGAGGTTCGCCATCCCGAGATGGCAATGCTCAGCAAGTCGTGGATCGTCCTTGGCACCGAGAGCAAGGACGATCCGGGCATCGCCGAATCCACCTTCTTCTGCTCCCTGCTGCACATCGTGAAGATCGAGCCGATCGGCAAGAGCAAAGGCGCGGGCAACGGCCGGCGATCATCGCAAGCGTAGAACCCCTCTCATTGGGCCAAGATCGAACCGCTAAGCGCCGGCAACGGCAAAAACGGCAAAGGCAAGCGATCAAAGGCGTGATCGCCTGCCGACCTCCAGATTCACCAGCCCCACCGCCTCGGCGACCGCTTTGTTCAGATCGCGATTGACGATGAATTCATCGTACGCCCCGCACTCCCAGGCCTTCACAATCTCCCGCTTGGCCTTGGCGAATCGCTTCTGAATCGTGGCTTCATCCTCGCGTTTGCGGCTGCGCAGGCGATCGAGCAATGTCTGCTCGTTGGGCGGCAGAACGAAAACGGCAAAGGCCTCGGGCATTTTCTCTTTGATCTGAATCGCGCCGTCGACATCGATTTCCAGGATCATCAACCGGCCCGCGGCGAGGGCATCATCCACGGGCTGCCGCGGCGTGCCGTAACAAAGATCAGCGTACACCTCGGCCCATTCGAGCAGCTCGCCGCGATCGCGCGCGGCGATGAATTCTTCCATCGTGACAAAGTGATAGTCCACGTCAGGCTGATCGCCCGGTGCCTGCGCCCGCGTCGTCATGGAGACGCTGAACTCGCCGCCGAGCTGACGCTCGACTTCGTGCGTGATCGTCGTCTTCCCGACGCCGCTGGGGCCTGAGATGATGAGAAGCAGTCCGGGCATGCGGGAGAGGTCCTGGGTCTTGGGTCCTGAGTCCTGGGTCTTGGGTCCTGAGTCCTGAGTCTTGGGTCCTGAGTCCTGAGTCCTGAGTCGTGAGTTGAATTCGTGCCATGTTTCTGCGAGCAGAAGCAAGGCACGAAGCGGGTGTCCCTCTCGCGGCGCGGGATGACTATGTGGCAACCTCCGCGGGTTTGGCGCTGGTCACGAGAAACAGCACCGCCATGCGCACCGCCAGGCCGTTGGCGACCTGTTCCAGGTACATGCTGTTGGGCCCGTCCGCCACGGCCGATTCGATCTCGACGCCGCGGTTCATCGGACCCGGGTGCATGACGAGAATCTGTTTGTTCGCCTTCGCCAGTCGCCGCGCGTTCAGGCCGTAAAACGTGGCGTATTCACGCAGGCTGGGGAATGCCTGGCCGCTGATGCGCTCGAACTGAATCCGCAGCATGTTCACCGCGTCCACCTTCGGCAGCACCGCGTCGAGACTGTTCGAAAGCTCGCAGCCCAGATCCGCAAAGGACCGCGGCAAAAGAGTAGGCGGCCCCACCAGGATCACATGCGCCCCCAGCTTCAAGAGGCCATGCACGTTCGACCGCGCCACGCGACTGTGCGCGATGTCGCCGACGATGGCGACGGTGATGCCGTTCATATCGTGCGTCGACCGATCTAAGCGCTTGCATAGAGAGAAAATATCCAGCAGGCCCTGCGTGGGGTGTTCGTGCTGACCATCACCGGCGTTGACGACGGAGAACTTCACCCGGCGGGCGAGCTGGTGAGCCGCGCCGCTCAGGTGATGCCGCAGGACGCAGACATCCACGCCCATGGCTTCGATGGTGCGGGCGGTGTCGGTGAGCGTTTCGCCTTTGGAAACGCTGGAGCCCTTGGCGGCGAACTGGAGCACATCAGCCGACATGCGATTGGCCGCCAGCTCGAAGCTCATGCGCGTGCGGGTGGAGTCTTCGAAGAAGAGATTGGCGACGACCTTGCCGCGCAGGGCGGGGACTTTCTTGACGCTGCGCGTGCTGACATCTTCGAAGCCCCGCGCGGTTTGCAGGAGAAAACGAATGTCGTCGGCCGAAAGCTCTTCGAGGCCGAGCAGATGCTTGTGTGTCCAGCGATAAGAGGCGCCCGGCTGACTCAAGCGGCACCGGCTCCTTTCATCTTCGCGGGGGCGACAACGATCGCATCATCATCATCCGTCGGCTTCAATTTCACCAGCACGAGTTCATCCGCATCCACCGCATCGGCCAACTCCCCGCCGCCCCGGCCCAGCGAAGGCTTCGCGGCGCGAGCAGCGCGCGAGCGGGCGCTGCCTGATAAATCCAGGGCCACATGATCCGGCGCGATGGGCAGCTCGCGCCGGCCGCGATCCACCAGCACCGCCAGCCACACGCGCTTGGGCCGGCCCAGGTCCATGAGGAGTTGCAGGGCTGCGCGCACGCTGCGGCCGGACATGAGCACATCATCCACCAAGACCACGTTGAGCCCGTCGAGCGAAAAAGGAATCTCGGTGGGCCGTACGATGGGCTGGGAACTGATCTCGGAAAGGTCATCGCGGTAGAGGGTGATGTCGAGCGTGCCGAACTGTTCAGGCTTGAGCTTCACCGCCATCCGGCGGGCCAGATCATCGCCCCTGCTGCGGATTCCGATGAGGGCCCAGGGAGCCGCATCGCCAGCGGCACGAGCGTCAGCCATCTCCCGGGCAATCGCCTGCGTCAGCTCGTCGACCAGCGCAGCTACTCTTGTTTCATCCGCAATCACTCGCATGGCGGGGATAGTAATGGGGAAGTGACGAAGTGACAAAGTAAGGAAGTGACGGAGTCTACGGAGTGGCAATCGCGCCGCCTTTTCCCTTCGTTCCTCCGTCCCTGCGTCCCTCCGTTCCTTCTTCTACTGCTTAACCAGTTGACAACTACTGTTTAACCCGTAGAATGACCGCATGGCTCGCCCCAGGCACGAACACCCGACGCCCGCGGAACTGGAAGTCCTCCACGCCTTGTGGGAGCATGGGGCCATGACGGTGCGGCAGACGATGGAGACGCTTGAGCACCGGGCCGACCGGGCGTACACCTCGCTCATGAGCCTGATGAATGTGATGACTGAGAAGGGCTTGCTCAAGCGTTCGCCGCGGGGCCGGGCGTTTGTGTACGCCGCCGCCGTCAAGCGTGACCCCACGCTCGGCTCCATGCTCGGCGACCTGCTCACCCGCGCTTTCGATGGCTCCACAAAATTACTGGTGACGCAGCTTCTGGATCAGGCCAATCCGAGTGATAATGAACTGGCTGAGATGCGAAGGATCATTCGCGACTACGAACGCAACGAACGATCGGACTCCAAAGATTCCACAGCACGCGGGAAGGAGTGACGCTTGAGCCTCTTCGATCCTCATCATCCGCTCTGGCAACGCTGGGCCATCACGCTCGTGCATTTTCTCTGGCAGGCGTCCGCCATCGCCCTGCTCGTCATCCTCTTCATGCGTGCCTTCAAGCCGCGGGCCGCGACTTCGCGCTACGCTGCCTATCTCGCCGCCCTGCTCGCGCTGGCTGCGTGTCCGATCCTGACGTTCCTTCTTGTAGACGCGCCTTCAACAAGTGCGACATCGACGATCACCCTCGCCGCCGATGCTTCCCCTTCGTCCCTCCGTTCCTCCATCCCTCCGTCCCTCCCCTCTTCCCCTTCGTCACTCCGTCACTCCGTCACTCCGTCCCTTGCGACGCCCCACTGGCTCACGCCCTACCAACCCTGGATTCTCTCCGCCTGGTTCCTCGGCGTCGCGCTTCTGAGCATTCGCCTCTTCCTCGCCGCCCTCGGTCTTCATCGCCTGCGCCGCGATCTGCTCCCCGCCCCACCCGCGCTGACCGATCTCGTCACCCGTCTCAGCCACCGCTTGCGTCTTCGCGCTGTCCCCCGCCTCGCCGGATCGCCGCACCTGCAAGACCCCGCCGCCACAGGCTTCTTCTCTCCCATCATCCTCATCCCCGCCGCCTGGCTCACGCAGCTTCCGCCCGACATGCTCAAGGCTGTCATCGCACACGAGCTCGCTCACATTCGCCGCTTCGATCTCTGGATCAACCTGCTGCAACGCGTGATCGAATCCGTCCTTTTCTTTCATCCCGCCACCTGGTGGCTCTCGCAGCGCATCCGCGCCGAGCGCGAACTGTGCTGCGATGAGCTGGCCGTCGCGGCCACCAACGAGCGGCTCACCTACGCCAGCACTCTCGAATACGTCGCCCGACATCGCCAGGCCCGTGTGGGGCCGGCGCTTGCGGTCCATATGAACGGAGGTTCCAACATGGCACTTTTGCAACGAGTCCGAAACATTCTTGGCGTCAGCGCGGACAGCGCCGGCCGCACTCAACAGTCGTGGCTCAGCGGCGTGTTCGCGCTGGCGGTGCCCGTGGTGATTGCCGGCGCATCGCTGATCATCACGCCTGCGCTCACAGGCAGTTCGCAGAACGCAGCCGTCGCCGCTGATGAAGACCGCCCGCGCGAAGGTGAACGACGTGAAGTGGAACGCCCACGCGAAGGTGATCGACCGCGCGATGGTGACCGTCCCGCTCCGCGTGAAGGCGATCGGCCCCGTGAAGGTGATCGTCCGCGTGAAGGTGACAGATCTCCCGTGCGCGAGGGTGATCGGCCGCGCGAAGGTGACCGCCCGCGTGAAGGCGACCGGCCCCCCGTGCGTGAAGGTGAACGTCCCCGTCCTGACGCCGACCGTCGCCCCGACCTGCCGCCCCAGGCCGCCGAGCACATTCGCCGGATGGAAATGGAACGCGAGGAAATGATGAAGGCGATCCAGGGAATGCGCCGTGAATTGGAAGCCATGCGCCGCGAACTGAACGAACTGCGCGAACGCCGCGGCGACATCCGCCCGCCCGCCCCGCGTGAAGGCGATCGACCCCGCGAAGGTGACCGTCCCCGTGAAGGTGACAAGCCCCCCGTGCGCGAAGGTGATCGTCCTCGTGAAGGCGACCGTCCGCGGGAGACTGAGCGCCCCCGCGCCGAGCGCGAACGCGAATGACCTCGCGATTCAATCCTCACCACCAAGGCCCGCCAGGCGGGCCTTTTTAATGCGCGATTCCCACCCCCGTTTAGCGGTCGGGCCGAGTCCGCGAGGCCCACCTGTGCCGCCGCAGTGTGTCACGATCACCGCTCACCCCGGCGCGTCCGCAAGCGGGCCTCGCCGACTCGGCCGCGCCGCTAACCGCCCTGATTATCACGAATCACCATCGCTGCGAGGTACGATACACCCATGCGGCGCATCCTCTTCCACACCGCGGCGGGCGTCAGCTTCGTGCTGCTGGTGAGCCTCTGCGTGATTTGGGTGCGCAGCTATTGGAGGCTGGACAACGTCATCATTCATCCGACCCCTACCCGGTCCTGGGATATTTCAGTCTTTGCAGGTCGCATCGCTTTCACCAGCCAGGCCGGCTTTCCGCATCCCGAGGAGACAGGAACTGTTACCTATTTTGCAGGGCGCTTGATCGATTCAGGTTCGCATCCGAATCCGAATGCGGATGCCCACTGGGCCGCGCTGGGATTCGAGTACGAGCGATTTGACGACAAGCTCGCTGCGGTTAGGCCGGAGCCTTACTGGTTCATTGCCATACCGCTCTGGTTCGTTGCCTACATCCTGGCATTGCTTCCATGCATATGGCTGTGGAAGAGCCGGCGTCGCCGGCAGTTCTTCCAGCGCGCCGGCGAAGGCAGATGCCCGCGATGTGCCTACGACCTGCGACCCACGCAATCTCCAAATTGCCCTGAGTGCGGTTCCACTCGCTGGCTGGATTGAATCCTTATGCGTCGAAGGTTCTCCAATCTCGCCGCAGGTCTCAGCTTCGTGCTGCTGATTGCCATGTGCTTCACGTGGGCTCACAGCTTCCTGGCCCACGACACCCTTTCCCGCACTGTCAATGGTGGGAGCTACAGACAATCATGGAGCGTGACGGTCCTGTCGGGAAGCATGATCGTGGAGCGAGACTATTCCGGAGTCGCGGTTGGCCAGACGCCGGCCGAATGGGGCTATTCAACCGGTGCAGACTCCCGGTGGCTTCTTGCTTCCATCAGCGAACTGAATCCTGCATGGAACCTGCTGGGATTCTCTTTGGCACGTACCGAATGGGGTGAAGCGCACCCCCCAAACGCGATCTGGGTCTTAACCGTTCCACTCTGGTTCTTCGCCATGTTGCTGTCCATCCTTCCCGTACGCTGGTTCATTCGACATCGGCAGGAACACCGTCGCCTGCTTCTCGCCGCCCGCGGCTACTGCCCCGCCTGCCGCGCCGACCTGCGCACGTGTTACGACGCGAAGTGTCCGTCTTGCGCAGCCATGCGATGGAAGGCCGCGACGTAATTTCTTCACCCCCGTTTAGCGGTCGGGCCGAGTCCGCGAGGCCCACCCGTGCCGCCGCGGGGTGGCACGATCACCGCACACCCCGCCGCGCCCACAGGCGGGCCTCGCGGACTCGGCCGCGCCGCTAACCGCGCCACCCGTCACCCATTCCCGCTAGTCTCGCCCGCCCTTTGCCGATACCCTCTATCAGCCATGCACATTCAGGACATTCTCGGACAACATCAGACCACCTGCTCCTTCGAGTTCTTTCCGCCCAAGACCCCTGCCGGCGCGGAGACGCTCTTTGAGAACATCGCCCAGCTCGAGCCGCTCAAGCCGGCGTTTGTCAGCGTCACCTACGGCGCGGGCGGTTCGACGCGCGAAATGACACACGACCTGGTCGTGCGCATCAAAGAGACCACCAGCCTGGACCCGATCCCGCACCTGACCTGCGTCTGTCATCAGGAGGCGGAGATCAGGCAGATTCTCGAGCGCTACGCCAAGGCGAATGTGAGCAACATCCTCGCCCTGGGCGGCGATCCGCCTCGCGATATGGCCGCATGGGACCGCAGCAAAGACGCCTTCCGCCACGCGGCTGACCTCGTCCGCTTCATCCGCGCCTTCAATGAACAGCATGCGAAATCGAGCGAGGCGACGTTCGCCAGTTCCGCCGGCCGGGGCTTCGGCATCGGTGTCGCGGGCTTTCCCGAAGGTCACCCGGCCACGCCGAATCGGCTCGTCGAGATGGATCACTTGAAGGCCAAGGTCGATGCCGGCGCGGACTACATCTGCACCCAGCTTTTTTTTGACAACCGCGATTTCTACGACTTCTGCGAACGCTGCGAACTGGCGGGCATCAAGGTGCCGATCATCGCCGGCATCATGCCGGTCGCCAGCGCCAAGAGCATGCAGCGCATGGCGGACCTCGCAGCCGGCGCCCGCTTCCCCGCGCCCCTGCTCAAGGCGATCCAGCGGGCGGATGCGTCGGGCGATGAAGAAGCCGTGCAGCGCGTGGGCATTCACTGGGCCGCCAAACAGTGCCTCGATCTGATCGATCATCACGTGCGCGGCATCCACTTCTACACGCTCAACAAGAGCGATGCGACGAAGCAGATTTACCAGAGCTTGGGGCTGCGCGACAGCGTGGCGCTGAGGTGATGTTTTCACTCGGAGCGTGACAAGGTCATCGTTCAGGATGTGACAGTGTCATCGTTCAGGATGTAATGAAGATTTCACCCCGGCGGGGTGACAGTCTGTAGCCACGGGAGAAGCGACGCTGCTGGGAGCGTCGCGTAACCCGTGGAAAGTCGCGCCTGTTTATCCCTGCCCCGAAGGGGCAGCAGCGCCGTGTACCCACGCGACGATTACGACCCCGCCCCTCACTCCCGCCCCTGCCCAGGGCGTGCCCGATCAGTTCGATTCAAAATTTTCATGTTGACGTTTCTCATTCCTCTATCCACCTCCCCGCGGAATGAACAAAATCGGCATGTCATACTTCTTTGTGCGAATCGTAAACGTTTCCCCTGCCTTGCAGTCGCGTTGCAGCAGCAGGTATCGATCTCCGTTTAGCGACTGCACTTCGTTCCAGCCCATCGACTTGAGTTGCTCGCGCGACTGCACCTCGTCCTTCCACGGGCCGCCCGATAGGCTGCGGTTGCCCCAGTCCTGTTGCGGCACAGCAAGCAGAACTTTGCCCGCCTTCTCAATGGTGAACGCGAGCGAGCCCTGATAAGCCTTGGGCTTGGTAAACTGCAATTCTTCCATTCCCTTGGGCACATCAAACCATGCCGGCACCCACTTTTCGCCTGACGGCGTGTCCTTGGACACCACCTTCACCGGAGCCCAGGTCGCATCGACTTTGATCGAAGCGAATGAGGAGAAAGCGCGCGCGGTTGTCTTCGGTGGCACCGCTGGCGTCGGCTGCGTCGCCTGTGATGGCCGTGTGTCGCCGGAAGTGATATCACCAAATGTCTTCTTGATCTCCGCCACACGAATGTCCGCCTGCGTGCGTTTCAATTCTTCGCCAGTCGGCAGGGAGAGAAAGTGCTGAAAACATCCGTTCGCCCTCCGCCACATGCGATGTTGCACCTCGGTCGTGGTGGGAGGACGCCCCAAACTGAAATACCATTCGCCCAGTTTCATGCTCGCGTCGCCGTCCAGCTCCGCAAGCGATTTGGCGGCAAGCTGCGCATGGATCTTCAGGTTTTCATCCTTGACACGATCGAGGTACTGCGAGGCAGCCGTCGGATCGTCAAACTCCATTAGTTGCAACTTGACGATCTCTTCAGCCGTCGCCGAATCGTTGGCGTCGCCCTGTAACTTCTCCGTCAGCAGTGCCAGCTTTTTTTCAGTACGATCGCGCGCGTTCGCCCGGTCAAACTTTTCTTTGATCGCATCCAGTGAGTCAGTCTTGCGCTGCTGGCCAAGGATCAGCGCTCGCCGGTATTCGCGCGCAGCCTCGAGGTACTCCTTCTTCTCCATAAGCTCATCCCCGATCGTGGCCAGCAGATTGATCATGACATCGCTTGCCGCATCGCGCTCCTCCGGTTTACCGATGCGCGACTTTCGCGAGAGGATATCGATCATCTTCTCGCGGGCCTCAGAACGCTTGGTCTCATGCGATTCGGCGACCAGTTGCATGGCCGCGATCGCGGCGGTGTACCCGTCAGGGTGCTTGATACCCAGGTCATAAGCTGTGTCACACATCAGCGCCTGAAGGCCCGGCGTGCTGCCGCTCTTACCTGCAACTTCGAGCAGTTCCATCGCCAGCGCCACATCATCAGCGCGATCACCGGTTGCGGACACCTGCCTGATCTTCGAGCCATAGAGCGTCTCGAACACCTTCGCCGCATCGTCACCTGATGCCCCCGGCGTTACCAAAAGCACGATGGTCAGCACGATTGATAATCGCAGCATGGTGTCGACTCCGGTCAGAGGGAATGGCATGAGATTATAACGCGCTGGTGCCAAGCGAGGGCGGTGAACGGACCAACATTCACTGAACGGGGCCGGCGACCAGCGTTCGAATCACAAGGACCGTCTTGGCCCCGGTCCAGTGCAGCGGTTGGTTATCCTGCCGTCGGTTGGCCGACCTCGAAGGCCTTCGATCCTTCCGGAATCTCCACGGCCTGCAATGACACCAGGATACCAACGGGAGAGTTAGGAGCCATGGCATCCATGAATCGTTCCACACCTCGAACTTCGCATTCCTGCTCGAAACCCGACTCATGACGAAGAGCAATCGTCATGCCTTTGATCAGGCGGCGCTCAACCTCGGGGCTTACTTGTGCTGTGACCACCGTACCGCGACCTGTGATCACGAAGCAGTCTTGGACCACGAATAGAGGTTCGTTCGGCACGCTCACCTCGGCAGACAACGTAAATCGGCTCAGTTGCCGGCCATCCGCGGAAACGAGATTCCAACCGACAACACTATTCTCCATCGCGGGCGTCGCCGGTCAACTGCAGCCGGTGGTTAGGCCTCTCTTGTGGGGACCAAGTCAAGCCTCTGCCCGCATCGAGAGTGCCGACGCCCCGTCCATACATGCTGGTCCCTGATCGAGAACCTCCAGCCGCACCTTGGGCACTTCACCCATCCGCTCGGCGATACCGGCGCAACGATCGGGTCCGCGTCATTGTCGAAGTACCGTATCTTCAACTTGCCGGTCGCTGAACATGTCGGGCACGGCCCCACATCACGAAAATGCTGGGGGGAGTCGTACTTCCAATCCTTGAGTTGCCCCGTGCCGAGACACCGCTCGCAGTCGATCTCGATCAACGGATTGTGATCGTTCTCATCGTCGAATGTCACGCCAGCCATGAGGGTCAGATGACGTGAAGCAACTGCTTGAGATTTGGCCGGTGTGTGGTGACGCATAACTCTGTTTAGATTGCAACCTCGCAAGCTAACGCAGCCTGCGTCTGATACAGCACTCTATCACAAGATCATGCTCGATAAGCCCTCTTGTTTCATGTTCAACTCTTGATCGATTTCGACAACTCCTGCAAGGAAGGCCCGGCATGGACCTCATCGACGGGTGCGGCTGGTGCTGGCCTGGGGTGCATGACGGTTGCCGCGGGATTGGATTGCCCTGCACTCAGACCGCATCGCTCACTTTCACTAGAAGCGTTGCCGCCTTCCCCGACTACAATCCCTTCGCTTCATCATGCTGCCCTTCTACGACGTGCAACTCCTCTGCTTCGGCGCAGCCGCGGTCATCGACACGGCCCTGGTGCTCGTCGTCTTCGAACGCCGCAACTGGCGGCGCGTCATCATGCCCATCGTCGTGCTCCTGCTCGGAGCCTGGCTCTATCACACCGGCACCTTCGTTCACACCCTGCTTCAGGACACGCCCGGTGACACCGCGACCTTCCTGCACTGGGCCACGATGGTGGTCATCGCCACCGGCCTGCTGCTGCTGCCCAGCGCGATGCTGCACTCGCTGCTGCGACTACGAAGCACGGGCTTCGCCGTTGCCTCGCCGCGCGAGTGGCGATACCTGTGGTGCTATCTTCCGCTGGCCGGCATCCTGCCCGTGGGCATCCTGCTGATGGGCGACCCGCGCGGGCAATTCATGCAGCTCGTCGCACCGCTGGTGATTCCTTATACAGCCTGGCTGGTAGCGGTGAACCTTGCCTGCGCCGTCGGCTTCTTCAAGCTCCGCCGCAGCGCGACCGTGTACGGCGCCCAAAGCTTCCTGGCGATCCTCGCGGTGATCCTGATCCTGCTGGCAGCGATGCATGCGCTCATCATTCTTATCGCGATGCCTGCGTGGCCGCATCTGCACGCGTACCTTCAACTCGCGCTGGCCATCTCGCCGCTGGCGATCGTGCTGCTCTTTGCTTACTACATCCTGCGTTACAGCTTCATGCAGCTTGCGCTGGAACGCACCATTGTCTACGGCATCATCCTTCTGGGAGCCGTGGTGGCTCATCGCTTTGTCTTCCGCAACTTTCACGCCGCCTGGGACCAGCGCTTCCGCTTCGACTTCGCCTTCGTCGAGGCGACACTCCTGATCGGACTCATCCTCGCCTATCGCCCCTTGCGCCAGCGCACCGGCGAGGCCTTGCGCTACTTCATGGGCGAACGCTTCGAGCGCCTTCGTCGTCGCGTGCGGCAGGCGGCTCTGGATATGTCTTCACTCGCGGGGAGGCCGCCGGGCGAAATCATCGCGTGGTTCGAAGCCACGTTGAAGGATGTATTCGATGTGCGATTTACCTCGATCACCCTGCTCGACGCGGGTCACGAAGAGTCCGGCAATGCTCCATCGCATCTCCAGCATTTGAAATCCAACGCCCGGCCCCTGCTCGACGCCATGGCCAACCAACACATCAACGCCTGTACCCGGCAGGATGCGCCGGCAGGTGGTATCGATGACACACTGCGGCAGACTGAGATTCTTCTGCTCGTCGCGCTCAACCCTCCCGGCATGGCCGGCCTCATCGCGCTGGGCCCGCGCACCAGCAACCGTTCCTT
>JBBDXA010000163.1:0-21155 GCA_040902585.1 Phycisphaeraceae bacterium | reverse complement strand
TGACGTTCCCTCCGCAGACTCGCTAATCTATTGCACACCTTCGCGTGTTAACGAGAACCTGAATCATGATGATCTTCCTGATCGCTGTGGGCATTGCCCTGACGGTATCTTTTTTGTGTTCCATCTCCGAGGCGGTGCTGCTGTCGCTCTCGCCGGCCCAGGTCGCGGACATCAAGCAGAAGAGCCCGGGTGTCGGCGCGATCTGGGAAGGCTTCAAGTCCCGGATGAATCAGCCCATCGCGGCGATTCTCGTGCTCAACACTTCCGCCAACGTCATCGGCGCGACGGTGGCCGGCTCCCTGTTTCCCACCATCTTCGACGGCGCGGACAAGTGGATCTGGCTCTTCTCCATCGTCTTCACATTGATGGCGCTCCAGTTCGGCGAGATCCTGCCCAAGACCATGGGGGTGCAGTTCAACGCCCGGCTGGCGCGGCACATCGCCCGGCCTCTGGCGGTGCTGACTAAATTTCTACTCCCGCTCATCCGCATGCTGCACAAGGTCAACAGGCCCTTCGAGAAGAAAGCAGCCGAGGGAAGAACACCCGCCAGCATCGAAGAACTTCGCGCCCTGGCCGGCCTGGCGCGCATGGCCAACCAGATTTCCGCCCAGCAGGAACGCATCATCAAGACCGCCTCGCGACTCAGCTTCCTGCGCGTCGAGCAGGCGATGATCCCCGTCGAACAGGCGGTCATGTTCTCCACGAAGATGAGCCTGCCCGATGCCGTGCTGGCCGCCCACATCGACGCCCACACGCGATTCCCTGTCTGTGAAGACGGCGAGCGCGACCGCATCGTCGGCTACGTCAACTTCAAGGAAATGATCTACAGCCTGCGCACCAATCCGAAGGATCCAACGATCACCGGCGTCATGCACCCGATGCATTTCGTCCCGCCTGAAACGCCCTGCAACGAGCTGCTCAAGTTCTTTGTCGATGAGCACGAACATATGGCAATCGTCCGCGGGCCTGACGGCAAGACGCTGGGACTGATCACGCTCGAAGACATTATGGAAGAACTGCTCGGCGAGATGGAGGACGAGTTCGATCGCGTGCCGCACTACATCCACCCACTGTCCGGCGGCGTACTCATCGTCGGTGGCGGCTCGCCTATCACCGAGATCGCCTCGCGCACCAACCTCACGATTCCTGACGCCAAAGGCACGCTCTCAGGGTGGATGACCCGGCAACTGGGACGAACGCCCAAGGCCGGTGACAAGATCGCCCTGCCAGGCTGCGAGTTTCTCGTTCGCCGGACAAGACGCGGCAAGGTATTTGAAGCGGCGGTCCAGACGGGGCTGGCGATCGAAGGCAGCGCTTGAAGACTTGAGCACCATCCCGACAGGGTGGTGCTATTCGCGTACGACGAACTGGTGCTTCGTTCGCAACTGAACGCTTTGCAGTAACAGCACCACCCTGTCGGGATGGTGCTCCTACCCGCCTCATTCCTTCAGCGGTGACTTTTCTTTCAGTTCATCCTTGAATTTGTGGCGGACTTTGTCGACCTTGGGCATGGCGACGCCGCGGACGTAGCCGTTGAGCGGGTTGTTGCAGACAAAATCCTGGTGATCCTTCTCAGCGAGGTAGAACACGGTGAGCGGTTCGAGGGTGGTGACGATCTTGCGCGGGAAGGCGCCGGATTCGTTGAGCCGGTCGATCATGGCCTCGGTGACTTTCTTCTCTTCGTCGCTGGCGAAGAAGATAGCGGAGCGATACTGCGGCCCTTTGTCAGCGCCCTGCTGATTGAGCGTGGTGGGATCGTGCGTGGCAAAGTGAACCGCCAGCAGCTTTTCGTAGCTGATCTTCGAAGGGTCGTAGTGGATGCGAACAGCCTCGGCGTGCTTGGTCAGGCCGGTGCAGACGGCTTCGTAGTTGGCGGTCTCTTTGGTGCCGCCCGCGTAACCGCTCTCGGCACTGATCACGCCTTCGAGTTCTTCGAACACGGCTTCGACACACCAGAAGCAGCCGCCCGCGATGACCATCACCGCCTGCTGGGGCTTGGGCGTTTCTTCTTTCTTCGTATCATCGCCCTTCTTGGTCGTGTCTTCCTTGTTCGCGGAGCCGTCAGCGTTCTTCGGCTGCGGGTCTGTCTTGTTGGTTGAGACGTCGGTGGTGTTCATATTCTTTCCCGTGTTCGTTGCGCTGCTGCCGGTTGGGTTGCCGCCGGTCGTGTTCGCGCCGGAGCCCGCATTGCTGGACTCGCCGCAGCCGGGGGTCAGGGTGAGAGCCATTACGAGAAGGATTGAGAGGCCAAGGGGTCGGATCATCACGGTAGTCTCCTGTGCTTCGGTTGGTGTACTATCGTAGTGCCAAGGCACGGGAACCGTCCACTGGCAATGGAAGTTCGCTTCAAACGTCTTACCGGTGCGGGTGTTGACAGGTGCCGGGAGTTGGGGCTGGGCCTTGGGTGCCACGGCTCGAGGAGGCTTTGCGACGAAGACCCGTGCCGGAGTGGCGCAGACTCCCTGTTACATGTGCATCGCGGGACATTCGCACGCGACTCGCCGCAGGGCCTGGTCGTGCCGTGGCACCCCGAACGGGATCGCCGCTATGATAAACCCATCGGAGATCGAGGCACTTTCATGCAGAATCGCCCCCGAATCCTGATTTTTCTTTTGTGCCTCGCGGTCATCGCATTCCCTGTCGTCGCTGAAGACTACACCCCCGTGCGCCGCCCGGTGCCTGATGAACTGGCCTGCAAGCGGGCCCTGGCGCTGATCCGCGAAACCTATAAGAAGGATTATGGTGCCATCGGCAACAACGCCCGGCGCAAGCTGGCGACGAAGCTGACCGACGCGAGCGCGACCGTCTCCACCGATCTGCCCATGCAGTACACGCTGCTCACCGAGGCCCTCGCCATCGCCAGCCGATCGGGCGATGTCGCAACCTCCTCGCGCATCGGCGACATGATGGATCGGCGATTTCTCATCAACATCGCCCGGGTACGACTCGCAGCCGCGTCGCAGCTTCTCATCAGCGCCGAGTCGGCGCGCGACTACCAGGCCTTGACCGACCTATGCCTCACCGGCGTTGATCACGCCCTGCTGATCGATGACTACGACCTGGCGAATGATCTCCTGAATCTCGCCGAGCGCGCGGCTGTACAGACGAAGCAGATCAGCTATTCCACGCTCGCCCGGCACAAACGCCTGGCGATGATCGAATCCAGACGCCGGTTCAAGTTGATCGAGGCGCAGGGCAAAGTGCTCGTCGATTCACCGGACGATGCGGCCGCGAACGTGGCGGTCGGCAAGTATCTCTGTTTTGTCAAGGGCGATTGGAACGCGGGTCTCCCGCACCTTGCCAAAGGCAGCGAAACCGCCCTGCGCCAGGCATCGCAGAAAGAGCTGGCAAACCCCGGCGACGCTCTTTCAAAAAACGCCCTGGCCAATGCCTGGTGGGATGCCGCCCGCGCGACGATTGATACGGAGCAAAAACTCGCCCTTCAGATGCACGCGTCAGGCTGGTATGAAAAGGCGTTGCCCGAGCTCAACGGCTCGACACTCGTGATCGCTGAAAAAAATATCCGCGACGCGAAGGCCGCCCTCGTCGCCAGCGGACTCACGCTGCCCTCGCCTCCGCAGCGGCATGACTACCGCATCGATCTGATCAGCCTGTTTGACAGCGAGCGCGACGCCCTGCATGGCAAGTGGTCGGTGAAGGATGGTGAGCTTTCGACGGATTCGATTCACCTGTGGCCGCGCGTGCAGTTTCCGTATCACCCTTCGCCCGAGTATGACTTGAAAGTGACGTTCAGCCAGCCCAGGCAGAGGCATGGCATCACGATCTTTCTGCCCGCGGGCCTGCGCTTTTCACTGGGCGATGCGGATGGCAGCTACGGTTTCTCGGTTGAGAACAAGACGGGAGAGAATCCCACGGCCGGCAAACAGCCTCGCATGATCGAACCCAACCGCAGGTACACGATCGTGATCCAGGTGCGGCGCGATCAGGTGATCGCAATGATGGGTGAGCGCAAGCTCGCCGAGTTCGTCCGCAAGGACCTGTTCATAAAATCATGGAACTTCAAGCTGACCGATGCGGAGGCGATCGGCGTGGGCACGGATGATCCGGTCGTGTTCCACGAAGTGGAAGTGATCGAGGTGAGCGGGCGGGGCAAGGTGCTGCGGTGAGGTAGTCATTTCCGCGTGGCATGCAGGTGAGTCTTCTTCAATAACAAAGCCTCCGCGCCAGGTGACCGGCGCGGAGGCGTGTTTGTTTCATGCGAGCGGTTTTCTGACCTGTCGCATCGATACCGACTGGAAGAGTCAGGCCGCGCGACGGCGGCGGCGTGCCAGGCCGGCCATCGCGAGCAGCGCCAGCGTCGCCGAGGCCGGCTCGGGGATACCGGCGCTGATGGTGCCGTTGACGAGCAGGTTGTCGAAGGTCACGAAATCCGGCGCGATGATGTTGGAAAATGCGCCGAAGACCTGACCGAACTTAAGGATCTGATAATCCCGCGGACTGGTGATCGGGCTCAGGGCGATGATCTGAAGCGTCGCGCCAGCCTCGATGATCAGCGTGCCGTCACCGAGGGCTCCGACGGAGAGCATGTCCGCCAGGCCGGTGGAAGGATCGATCTCGATCTTGAGTGTGTCGTTGGCGCCGATGGTGAACTGGGACGGGCCGAAGGTCAGCTCGCCAAACGAGTTGGTCGCAGCCTGGCCGGCGAAGAGGGCGCTGTTGACGAGCGAGCCGGGCGAACCGGTACCGTCATCGGCGAAGAGATTGACGGTGAAGTCCATGAGCCGGTCCTGGCAGCAGCCGTCGTTGCGCTGGTGAACGCGGATGGTGCCGATCTCGGCTGAACTGGCAAGGCCCACCGTGATCTGCGCCCCGCCGCCGGTCTGCTGTTTGGTCCAGGTGTTGCCGCCCTGTTGTTCGTTGCCATCGATCACCGCGGTGGTCGCGCCGTGTCCGCCTTCGTTGCTGGCGCTGAAGATGAACGCGCCAATCGCGCTGCGGGCCAGGTCATTCGGATTGTTCAGTGAAGTCTCCCCGCCGGCATTTCCGTTGGGGCCGGGCGCGACGCCGACGGCAAACGCTTCCAGTTCGCCGATGTGCAGGAGGCGATTCACGCCACCGTTGTTGATCACCTGGATGTACTTGGCCGTGCCGACGACCTCCGTACCGATGACACCCGCGTCGCCGGGCAGGATCATGACGCCGTTGTTCAAGGCGATCTGTGCAAAGGAATCGGTCGCAGCCTGACCCGCGAACGCCCTGCTGGCGACCAGCGCGCCGGGGCTGCCGCCGCCGTCAGCAAAGACATTCACGGTGAAGTTGGAAAGGCGTTCCTGGCAGCAACCGTCGTTGCGCTGGTGAAGGCGGGCAGTGCCGAGGCTGAAGGTGCCGCCGAGGTCGACGGTCACCTGAGCATTCACCGCCTGGCGGGTCCAGGTGTCTCCGCCGCTCTGTTCGAGCCCGTCGATCACGGCCCCATTGGCGCCGTGGCCACCGGTGGCGGTGGCTGAAAAGATGGCCGCGCCGGCACCGGTCCGCGCCAGATCGTTGGGATTGTTCAGCGACACATTGTTGCCCGGCACATGGGAGTTCGGACCGGGCGCGACGCCGGTGGCAAACACTTCCAGTTCGCCGACGTGAAGCAGGCGGTCCGCGGGCCCGTTGTTGATGATCTGCACGTAACGCCCGTTCACCGCGCTAGGCATGATCACCGCGCTGGCCGAGGCGGCAAAAGACAGGAGCAATCCCAGGCTCAGCGCGCACAGGGACGACCTTACGATGCGGATTTTCCGACGAGTCATGATGAGTCTCCTTCGAGAGGGGGTGATTCTGAACCGGCCCGCGCGCAGAATCGCGCGGGTTCGAATGAATTAAAGCTATCACCGATCAGGCGTTTCGCCAATACCAATCTGAAGGATTTGCAAGGGAGACCGCAATTCCTGCACCGGGGGCCATGGGTCGACCGGTCCGCGAGTGGACCTGGGCCGCGGTTTCAAACGAACGGCGTCGTCACTTCCCATCCATATCGTTTGGCAAAGGCATCGGCGATCTCCCGCAGCTGGCGCGTGGTGCAGCGTTCGTCCGCGACGAATCGCCAGGATTTGTCAGCCGCGAAAAATGTGACGATCCACCCCTGCCCGAAGCCATCATAAATCAGCCAGCATCCGAGCCCGATCCCTGCCGGCGAACCGCCCAGCGCGATGTCGGAGAAGTCCTGGCCGGTCGTGAGCGAATAGAGGGCCGAGAGAAAAAGGATCGCACACAGGCCGATGAGCACGAGCGCGAACCCGAACTGCAAGGCGGGGTTGGCGGAGGTGCGGCCGTGGCGTATCTCCACGCGCCGAACATCCTCGACGATCGCGCGGGCGAAGTAGCGCGAGTCCTTGCGTGTGTAGACGAACTTTTCCGTCAGGACGAAACCGTAGACTTCCTGCTCGTCGTTGCGTGTGTCCATAAGAAGGGTCAAGCCGTCTTTCGAGTGCTTCGCGCGCTGCCGCACTCCGCGCAAGTATCGCCTGCGGTCCCACGCAGGTCATATCCACACGCGCCGCATCGGCCTTGGCGCACACGCTTGTGGCGAACCTCGCGTCGCACCCCGACTGCGAGAGCGATGAGTAACGCAGTCAAACCCGCATCAAGCAGGAAATTCACCGAGGAGAAAGTGATGGCGCCCACCCGGTACGCTTCGCCCAATGGCGGCATCAACTGGACTTGGCGCATGACAATCCACGGGAATGCGCCGAGCTTCTGGACGACTACCGCAGGCACATCATCGTAGCCGGTCAGGGCGTACCCGCGCGGAAACAGCCATATCAGGACCGCGGCCACAATGACGATTGCCTTGAGCAACGCTCGCGTCCTTACTGCTTGAACCGATCCTTGAGAAAATCCTGAATCGCCTTCTCGCGATCCCGGCGATCGTCATCCCGGTTCGTCGGCTTGACGTCCTTCGTCGCCTTTTTCGCGGCGGCATCGACCGCCTTCTCGAGCGTCTCCGCCTTGCCGCCCGCCAGCGGTTTGATTTTCGCGCTGCCGATGATCACCGCCGAGTTGTAGCTGCTGAAGCCGATGGCGGTCTTGTCGTTCATGGTGATCAAGACGCCGACGGAAAGCTCCGCCTGTTTGCCTTTCCAATCGACGTAGCTCTTGCCGTCGAGCGCGACCGTGATCGCGGCTGTGCCATCCGTTTCGGGCTTCACATTGATATCCAACGTGTAAACCTTGCCGTTGTTGAGCGAGCTTTCCTTCTTCGTGGCGTTCTGCGTGGCGGGCTGGCCGTTGATATCCGACAGGCCGGCCTCGCCGCCGGGCGGCAGCGCGAGTGTGAAAGCAACTTGCGAATCGCCGACGGGCAGGAGCACGCCGAACGCGCCATCGCCTGATTCGCGAACGAATTTGACCTTCAGGCTGTAGCCGCCTTCGATCTTCACCGGTACGCGCAGGAGCGGAATCTCAAACCCATTACCCTGCTCGACGATGATGGTGTCGCCGCTGCGGAGCCATTTGCCGCGCCTGCCGTCGCGGGACGGATCGATGAAGTCGAGCAGTTCGATGGTCTTGCCGTCGGCAGAAGCAGTCGCGGCGGACTTGCCGCCTGTGAGACCGGCTTCGGCTTCGAGCTTTGCCAGAGCTTCGTCGACGCGCGTTTGATTGAGCGTCGCGGCTGTGCGCTGCACGTCTTCGCTCGAATGCAGCGTGAGGTAAAGCTCGTAATAACCCTTGCTGCGCTGGAGCATGGCGATGCGCGTGGGCGCGACGCCCTTCTTGCCAAGGTCTTCGTAGAACGATGCCAGCGCCATCGCGTCGGCTTCGGACAGTTCATCCGCTGGCTTCACCGCCAGGGGCACCATCTTCTTCTGCACCGCGTCGCCGCCCAGGTCCAGGTGCTCCTTCGCTTTGGCGGGCGAATCCATGTCGGTGAGGTAAGTTTCCACAAGCGTCGCGCGGGAAGGTTTGTCCCACGGGTTGGCGGCAACCTTCTTCTCCGCCAGTTCGATGCGGTTGGAGATGATCGCCAGCGGGGCGTAGTAATCGAGCTTGGCCTGTACCGCGTCCTTTTCGGGGGAGCGAATGGCGATGGAGACCGGCCGCGCCCGGCGAAGATGATTCACCGCTTCGCCGTAGTCCTTCACCGCGAGCTTGGATTCCGTTTCCTGAAGAAGGAACGCCAGGTACTGTTCGCCGGCTGCCTGCTTTTTGTCGCCTGTGCTGCGTTCGTAGCCGCGCTGGTAGAGCTGAACGATCTTGCTTTCGGCACTGCTCTTCTGTTCGGGATTCTTCTCGGCGACCAGCCGCATCGCCTCGGCGGCAGTGGCGTAGCCCGAAGGATCGCGACCGGCCAGGGCGTAGGTGTATTCGCAAAGCAGGTCGCGCATCTCGGCGTTGTCGGAGTTGCGCGCTGCCCCGAGCAGTTGCCCGGCAAGCTCGACATCATCATTCGCTTCAGGCGTGGCGTTGACCCGCTTGACCTCTTCGCCAAAGAGTTTTTCAAAGGTTTCCTTGGCGGACTCCGCAAAGGCTGCGGAAGCGAAGCCGGCGAGAACGGTCAGCGTGATGAAGAAGCGGGTTTGAAACATTGATGGTCTCCCGGCTGAAAAATGACACGGATTACCCCTGATCCTGTGAATCCACTGTCACTGGCTATCTATGATAACGGTCCAGCGGCGACGGCGCGCAGATAAACCGCAGGTTAACACCACCTACAAGCCAAAGCGGAGATAGGTTGCAATGCCCACGGGGTGCGAAATGTGTGATGGGGCGTTTCGAGTCTGAGAGGAATCTGCTAAAATGGTTTTGATTTGTCCCGCCCGCCCGCAATCCCACCCTTCATTCCCCGGGTGGGCACAGGAATGCAAGCCGCTGGTGCGAAGTGGCAGCGCCGATGGATTGGCGGCCGCGGCGCGTTGTGCCGGCTCAGCAAAGGGCGGCAAACGTCAGCGCCACCAAAAGCAGGATGCGCTTGCGGTGTTCGACCTGAGCTTCATTCAGTCTGAACAGCAGGGTGAAAAACATAGGATTCTCCCGAAGTCGTAATTCACAGTATTCAAGACCCGTGCCACCCGCCGATTCGCCTAGCGACCCGCCCTCCCGACGAACGGATAACTACATGAATAATAACAAGTTGCGACTATCCCACAAGCCCTCATTCCACTTTGGTCCCAACGCTGGAATCGTCCGGATGTGGCGTGGCGGCAACACGCTGGCGGCTGCGATGGCGGCGCTGGTCATCATGGCGGTAGCCCCCTTGGGGGGTCGACAGGCGGCAGCGCAGGAGTCGATCGTCGAAGCCCCCTTGGTCGACTGGTCCGTCGCTCGGCAGATTCACCACCAGATCGAGCAGTGGGTCAAAGAAGACAAAGTCGCCCGCAAGGCGACCGATCGCCCCGCGCTGGTCTCAGGCGTCGTGGGCGTTCGCGTCTCCCTCCGCTTCGGCGGCCTGACGCTGGGCATCGGCGATGCCCTGGCACCCACGGGTCGTCCCGAAGCTGCCGTCGATCTGCGCGACCTGGCCGCCAAGGCCACCGAGCTTGCCCTCGTTCGCTACCGCGATGCCCGCAGGCGCGCCATGGCCAATCCGCTGGATCATGAAGGCAAGCAGCTTCCGCCGCAGCGAGGGCCGCAGGACAAAATTCCGCTCCAGGTGGATCTGCAGGTCGCTCACTCGCTGACGGACGTGACGCTGGCGGATGGTGCAGATCCTAAAACGATCTACTTTCAGTTCGCTGCCGGTCATCACGGCGTGCGTCTCGTGCATCCGGTCAAAGGAACCGCATCCTACACCTGGCCCGCCACGGCTCTGGCGTCGAACATGATGCCGGACAGTCAGATCACGCAGGCGGTGGCGGAACTGGGGATTGAAGGCGCGGACATTGTGAATGTGCTTCCGAAGGTGGGGCGCGCCGGTGGGCCGCGGTTCCAGCGGTTTGATGTGATTCATCTCGTTCGGCCGTTTGAAGGTCAGCCGCTGACACAGCTCACGCGCGGGAACGATGTGATCCCCCTTCAGGCGGTGGACATGTCGTCGATCGAAGCGATCGGACGTCGGCTCAGCGGGCACCTGACACATCGGATTCTCACCGAAGGCAGACTCGCCGGTTCACTGGCGGGAACGTATCACCCGACGAGCGATCGCTTCGATCCCGCCGAGGCCACTCACGCTGACTGCGGGCTGGCGGCCTACGCGCTGGCCTGCCGCGCCAATTACCTAGCGGTCGTCACGCCCAACAGCGTGGACTATCACAACACCAAGGAGAAGGTGCGGTCGATCGTTGAATACCTTCGCCGGGAGCTGCTCACCGCCAAGTTCACCGAAGGCGAACCCGAAGCCCGCGCGGTGCTCTTGATGACGATTCTCGAAGCGAAGTTCCTGGGCGACCTTCGCAACGACCGCGATCGTCTGATGCGAACCATGCAGGACTACTCGCTCGACAAGGGCGAGTTCCTGCATCCGATCTCGCGCAAGCCGCTGAGCGCTGAGGGGCAGGCGCTGATGTCCTTCGCGCTGGGCGCGCTGTACGAAGACACGCGCGACGAGAAGATCGCCACGCTGGTGTACACCACGCAGGCTGCGCTCTGGCTCGCACCGCACGACAACGCTGAGATCGTGAGCATCATGCCCTGGATGGCGGCGACGGCAGCGCGGATGCAGCGATTGAACCCCGCCAAGACCGATGCGGACAAAAAGGCGTGGGCCCTGCGCGTGGCAGCGATTCAGAAGCTGCGTGAAAACCTGAGCGAGAAGAAGCTCATCCGCAAGACCCCGTTGCTGGGGCCGGCCGACGTGGTGGGCGGATACGACCTGATCAATGAGATCGGCCAGGGCGCGCCGACGCCGGACTGGCGCACGAGCTACCCGCTGTGGCTCATCGGCTGGACGCTCTCCCAACCGGAGGTGCTCGGCCAGGCCAACGCCAATGAGATGAAGATCGACGCAGCCCTGTCGGTGCGCTTTCTCGCTCAACTCATGTTTGATGAGCCCTCGTGCTTCTACGTGCGCGGCGCGCGGAAGGAAGCGATGGACGGCGTGCGCCTCGCGCTGTGGGACAATCGCCTGGCGGTAAAGCCTAATGCGATGGCGCTGATTGCGATCACGCAGTTGCAGCGGGCGATCAAGGGCGAGAACTGATTCGTCCCTGTCCGATTCCGCGGAGCCTGATCGATGGCGCTTGTTCCTTTTCGACGGGATCTGGATCGCCTCTTCCGAAGCGGACAACGCGTCGGCTGGAAGGTGCTCGCAGGCGCACTCGTCGGGGGTGCTGTCGGCATCGGCGTGGCGGCTGAAAGCATCAAGTCTTCGCCCAGCGTGGCCATCATCGTCGCATGCGGCACCGTGGTGCTTGGAGCGTTGGTGGCCTTCGGCTTGTGCATGCGCGACCAGGTCGAATGTCAAAGGACAGCAGGCGAACCGGTCAGCACTCTCGCGCGCATTCTCTTTGGATCACGCTTCAAATCGCTGGCCATCTGGTGCGCCATCATCACGTTCGCGATCATGCTTGCCGTGTTCGCTCATGCACTCGCCACGAAACGATGACCTGCCTGGAAACTTGCATAGGGCGCAGGATGAAGTAATCTGCTGCGGGCCAAAGGCATGCTCGTCGGACAGGCAGGCGAACGCAGGCCGGCCGATGATCAGAACGCGGCGGTTAACCCTTAAGCAATCAAAGTGCAGAAACTGGGCCGTCGCTTAATAATTAGGCACGCGAGGTTCCGTACCTGACTGTCTCTCGTCTTGTTCAGTGTCCACAAAGTATTCCCGCGCAGACGTTTGTGATGAATGTCCGGGGATATCGGGTACGGCACGTTTCTTGCGTTATGAAAGATTCCAATACAGCCATCCAGGGCTGTCTGTGTCACTTTTTTCACCCCAACGGACAGGAGTGGTCCTCGCATGACAACGGTGAACGCACGTCAGGCCGCGATCGCGGCAATCACGACCTACAAGCCCATTGACAAGCCGCTGAGCTATGTGGAAACGCCGGCTCAGGAGATCTTCGGCTCCAACACGTTTAACGACGCGGAGATGAAGAAGCGCCTGCCCAAGGACATCTACAAGTCGCTTTCCAAGACGATCCAGAAAGGCGAGAAGATGGATGCGACGATCGCCGAGGTCGTCGCCGGTGCAATGCGCGACTGGGCCATCGAAAAGGGAGCGACGCACTACGCCCACGTTTTCTACCCCCTCACCGGTCAGACCGCGGAGAAGCACGACAGCTTCCTCAGCCCGCAAGCCGACGGCACCGCGCTGGCGGAGTTCAGCGGCAAGCTGCTCATTCAGGGCGAGCCGGATGCTTCGTCGTTTCCCTCAGGCGGGATCCGCGCCACCTTCGAAGCCCGCGGCTATACCGCATGGGACGTGACCAGCCCCGCCTTCATCCTCGAAAACCCCAACGGCACCACGCTGTGCATCCCCACCGCGTTCGTCTCCTGGACCGGCGAAGCCCTGGACAAAAAGACGCCCGTGCTCCGCTCCATGAAGGCGCTGGCGGCCCAAGCGGCGCGCGTGGTCAAGCTCTTCGGCAACACCGATCCGGGTTACATCTACGCCACCGCCGGCCCCGAGCAGGAATACTTCCTCATCGACCGCAACTTCTTCTTCGCCCGCCCGGACCTGAACATCTGCGGTCGCTCCCTCTTCGGCGCTGCCCCGCCCAAGGGACAGGAATTTGAAGACCAGTACTTCGGCGTGATCCCCGAGCGCGTGCTCGCCTGTATGCTCGATGCCGAGCGCGAGCTGTTCAAGCTCGGCGTGCCCGTGAAGACCCGTCACAACGAAGTCGCGCCTTCACAGTTTGAAATCGCCCCCGTCTTCGAAAACGCCAACGTCGCTGCTGACCATCAGCAGATGATCATGATCACCCTCAAGCGCATCGCCGAGAAATACGGCCTCGCCTGCCTGCTCCACGAAAAACCCTTTGCCGGCATCAACGGCTCGGGCAAGCACGTGAACTGGTCGATGGGCGGCCCCAACGTGGGCAACCTGCTGGATCCGGGTGAAACCCCCGCGGAAAACATGCAGTTTCTTGTGATCTGTGCAGCCGTGATTCGCGCGGTGCATAAGTGGAGCAAGCTGCTCCGCGTGTCGATCGCCCATGCCGGCAATGACTTCCGCCTCGGTGCCAACGAAGCCCCGCCGGCCATCGTTTCGATCTTCCTCGGCGAAATGCTCCAGGGCGTGTTCGAGAGCATCGAAAAGGGCAAGATCAAAGGCCCGAAGGAAAAGAAGTTCATGACGGTCGGTGTCGACACGCTGCCCCCGCTGCCCAAAGATCACGGCGACCGCAACCGCACCAGCCCGTTCGCCTTCACCGGCAACCGCTTCGAGTTCCGCGCGGTCGGGTCTTCGCAGTCCATCGCCGGTCCGCTGGTGGTGCTCAACACGATCGTCGCCGAGTCGCTCGACTACGTCGCCACGGAAATCGAAAAGGCCACCAAGGGTGACCCCAAGAAGCTCAACGAGGCGGCACAGAAAATCATTCAGACCATCTGGGCTGAGCATAAGGCGATCATCTTCAACGGCGACGGTTACTCCGAAGCCTGGCACAAGGAAGCAGCCAAGCGCGGCCTGCCCAACCTCCGCAACACGGTCGATGCGCTCAAGGAACTTCCCACCAAGGAAAACGCCAAACTCTTCGAGAAGTACAACGTGCTCAGCGAGCGCGAAGTCCACAGCCGCTACGAAATCTATATGGAACGCTACTGCAAGGATGTGGCGACCGAGAGCAAGCTGTGCCTGAACATCGCCCGCACGATGATCCTGCCCGCGGCCTACCGCTATCAGGGCGAGCTCGCCTCGACCGCGGCCGCAATCAAGGCGGTCGGCATCGCGGGTGATGCCTCCACGCTCCAGATGATCACCGAGCTGGTCGGCAAACTTGAGAAGGCAACCACGGCGCTGGAGCACGCGATCAATCACAACGCCAAGGGCTCGGTCCTCGATCACGCCACGCACTTCCGCGACGCGGTCCTGCCCGCGATGCTGGATGTCCGCAGCGTGTCGGACACGCTGGAGCAGCTCGTCGCCGACGACCTGTGGCCCCTGCCCACCTACCGCGAGATGCTGTTCATCCGCTGAGGTCCGTACTCCAAGTTAGCCATCCAACCCTCGACCCGCGTCGGGGGTTTTTTACTGCTCTGATAATTCGCCGCTGTGATTCCGCCGGGTTCGGCTAAACTGCTACTCGACCTCTGTTCAGTCGTGGAACCTGAACCTTCTTCAAAGCACTCTAAAAGCCCATGCTGCGCGCGACTATTCCCGCCAATGTTGATCGCCGGGCCTTCACGCTCATCGAGATGCTCGTCGTGATTTCGCTCATCACCCTGCTCATCGCCCTGCTCCTGCCTTCACTTGGGTCGTCGCGCTGGAATGCGATCAAGACTAGGTGCGGCGTGCAGATGAGGCAGATCGCCGTCGCCGCTGATTCCTACTCCGTCGAGAACTACGGCTGGTTTATTCCCGCGCGCGTCAACCAGGTTCAGATCGCCATCGATCCGCCTCAGCAGAAAGAATTCGATCGCTTCGGCTATCCGAAGGATCACTGGCGCTGCCCCGGCCGCGACTACGAACCGCAGATCGAGCCGGGCTTCGGCAACCAGCTCGTGATCGGCTACCAGTATTACGGCGGGATCAAGAACTGGACCAACCTCGCCGGCACCCAGGTTTCCAAAAGCCCGATCCGTCGCGAGTTCGCCAAGTCCGGCTGGGTCATCGCTGCGGATACGACGATCAAAGTCGACGGCGTCTGGGGCGGCGGTCGACCCGAAGCCTTTGGCGACATGCCTTCGCATCGCCGCAACAACCCCTGGCCTGTGGGTGGCAATCAGGCCTTCGTCGATGGCTCCACGCGCTGGGTTCCCTTCCAGGAAATGTATGTGCTGCACTCATGGAGTCCGACGGCACGCATGTGCTTCATCAAGCAGGAGGATCTGCCCGCCGGCCTGACGCTCAATCTGGTGACCCGCGCGACGGACCATATGCAGTGATCCATCAGGCAACTGATGTTGGCTCCGGAATCCGGTGTAAAAGTAGATTCTGGATCTGCAACCTGTCGGTGTATCATGATCAGATCGTTCTTTCCCGTCGTGGGAAAGGAAGAATTTGCTTCTCCCCTTTCGATACCTTTTGAAGGAGTTTGAACATGAACCGCTTTATGCTTCCCGCAACCCTTTTTGCGCTCGCCTTGACGCTTGCGACATCCGCGCAGGCGATCACGACGCCGGTGCTCCGTGTCGATGTCAACGACATCACCGGCCCCGCCAACACGCAGCCCGGCTTCGACAGCATCACGCTCAACGATGGCGGTGTCGGCGTCGCCAGCAAGACGTTCGCCGGCGGTATCGCGGTGAACATTGATGCCGTAGGGTTCGCCTTCGCCGATCACGATCGCCTGCGCGGCACGCCCGTTAACGGCGGCGCGCTCACCGAGGCAGCGATCTACCAGGACTTCATCTTCGCTCCGACACCAAACGGACTGAACGCCACGATCACCGGCCTCAAGCCCAATCGGGTCTACTCTGCCACCGTCTGGTCCTTCGACAGCGGCAGCGGTGGCGCCCGCATATCGGACTGGTCCGTCGATGACGGCCGCGTCGGCACGACGCTCGTCGCCGACGACTACACCTTCAACGGCAGCGTGCTTCCCACGGCCGATACCGACAATCGCTTCACTTTCACTGCCATCTCCGATGCCGCAGGCACGCTTCAGATTCAGGGGCGCTCCGTCTCCGCGGCCGTCGGCGTGTTCCTCAACGGCGTCCAGCTCGATGAGCATTTTCAGGACGTGGTGCTATCGGTTGACTTCAACGCTCGCTCGGCCGCGGGCGGGGCCAATACGCAGGCCGGTTTCAACGCGTACGTCATCGACGGCGCCGGCGTGCAGACCACGGTAACGCGCTCCTTCGGCAACATCAGTATCACGCTCAACGCCGGTCCGGGCGGATCGTTCGACGATCGCGTCCGCGCCACGCCGAACAACTCTGGCAGCTTCACCCAGCAGGAACTGCTGCGCGACTTCGTCTTCGCCAGCAACACGGCCGGCGACGAATCGCTGGATGTGCTGATCGAAGGGCTTCGACCCAGCGCGGACTACTTGCTCACGCTCTGGTCGTTCGACACCTCGTCAGGCACAGCGCGCACCAGCGACTGGTTCGCAAACGGTGTGCTGGTTGCGGACAATTATTCGTTCGATGGCACCGTGCTGCCGACCAACAATGCGATGTACTCCTTCAGCTTCCTCGCCAGCTCGAATGCCCTGGGCCAGATTCTCCTTTCCGGCGTGGCGCAGGCGGGCACGCAGCCGGCCGTCTTCCTCAACGCGCTTCAGATTTCCCAGTTCGAGCCGATTCCCGAGCCGACCACGGCGGGCCTCGCGATCCTGTCGCTGGCCGCCCTCGCCAGGCGACGCCGCCGCAGTGCGGTTGCCTGATCTGAACGACATTGCCAACGTGATTCCTTCAAACGGGTCCGCCTTCGGGTGGGCCCGTTTTCCTTGATCCGCCGTCACCGGTTTTATCGATAGTGCATAGAACGCTATCATTCTGCCGTTGACTCACTCCTCGCCATGCCTGCGGGGCGGACCGCGAAAGGAATCACCATGCCCATCGACATCACCATGCCCCGCCTTTCCGACACGATGCAGGAAGGCACGCTCATCAAGTGGCGCGTGAAGGTTGGCGACAAGGTCTCGGCCGGCGACAAACTCGCCGACATCGAAACCGACAAAGCCACGCAGGAACTGGAAGCCTACGACGACGGCACGATCGCATTCCTCGCGGCTGAGGAAGGCGCGACGCTGCCGGTGGGCGGTGTGATTCTCGTTCTGGCCACGGGTGATGAAAAGGTCGAAGACGTCGCGGCACAGGCGAAGAGTTCCGGCGGCGGCGGAGCCAAGAGCAAGCCTGCGGCGAAGAAGGCGGAGGCGAAGGGATCGTCATCCTCATCAGGCGATTCCGGCGGCAGCGCGACGGCAGTGCTCGAAGCGCCGACTGACGAAGAAACCGAAACAAGCAGTGCCGGAAGTGCCGGGGGCGCGGGCGGCGCTCGTCTTCGCGTCAGTCCTTTGGCGCGAAAAATGGCCGAAGATGCGGGACTGGATGTCGCGAAGATCAAAGGCACAGGGCCGGATGGACGCGTGATCAAGCGGGATGTTCAGGCGGCGGCGGAAGGTAAGGGCGCGGGCGGCGGGAGCGCTAAGCCGGCAAGTGGCTCGGGTGCCGGAGCTCCGGTGATGCCCGCCATCAAGCTCGAATCGAAGCTCATCAAAGTCACCAACATGCGCAAGACCATCGCCCGCGTGCTGGTCGAGTCCAAGCAGACCATCCCGCACTTCACCGTCACCATGAGCGTCAACATCGAACCGCTCATGAGCCTGCGCTCGACACTCAACGGGCAGCTCGAATCACAGGGCGTCAAACTCAGCGTCAATGACTTCGTCGTGCGTGCCTCGGCTCTCGCCCTCGCACAGCATCCGATCGTCAACAGCAGTTGGGCCCCCGGGGGCGAGGGCATTCAGATTCACGGCGAAGTAAACGTCGGCGTCGCGGTCGCCCTGCCCGAAGAAAAAGGCGGCGGCCTCGTCGTCCCCACCCTGCGTAACACCACCTCGATGGGCCTGCGACAGATCAGCAGTGAAACCAAACGACTCGCCAAAAAGGCGCGCGACGCGGGGCTCTCTGTCGAAGAAATGTCCGGCGGAACGTTCACCATCAGCAACCTGGGCATGTTCGGCGTCGATCACTTCACCGCGATCATCAACCCGCCGCAGGCCGCGATCCTCGCCGTGGGCGCGGGACAGGAGAAGCCGATCGTGCGCGACGGGCAGATTGTCATCGGGCAGGAAATGTCGATGACGCTGAGCGCGGACCATCGCATCGTCGATGGCGCGACAGCGGCGATCTTCCTCCAGACGCTCAAGGGCTTGTTGGAAAACCCGGCGGCGATGCTGGTCTAGCCGCTTGCGGCTTAGCAACGGACTAAAGGAGATCACCGGATGACACGACGACTCGCGATCATCACGTTCGTCATTGGCTTCGTCGCTTGCGCTTCCCAGGCGTCCGCCGCCGATGCCCCGCGCATTCGCGTGCTCACCTACAACATCCACCACGGCGAAGGCACCGATGGCAAGTTCGATCTCGAGCGCATCGCGAAGGTGATTCTCTCCGTGAAGCCCGACATCGTCGCCTTGCAGGAAGTCGATCAGAAGACCGGCCGCGCTTCAGGCGTCGATCAGGCGGCCGAGCTTGGCAGGCTCACCGGCATGCACCAGGTCTTCGGCAAGGCGATGGATTTCTCCGGCGGCGGCTACGGCGAGGCGATCCTCTCTCGCTGGAAGTTCGAGAACACGAAGAATCATCTCCTGCCCGCCTCGCCCGGTTTCGAGCCGCGCTCCGCCATCGCCGCGACTGTGCGCATCAACGACACCGGCCCGCGCTTCACCTTCGTCGGCACGCACCTCGATCACACGCGCGACCCGAAGGAACGCATCGCCCAGGTGAAGGAGATCATCCGCGTCTTCGAGCCCAACGATGAGCCTGTGATCCTCGCCGGCGACCTGAACGCGACGCCGGGCAAGGATGAGATCAAGCTGCTGCTGGAGAAGTGGACCAGCGCGGCCGGCGACAACGGGCAGCCAACGTACCCGAGCGACAAGCCGAGTGTGCAGATCGATTACGTGATGTTCCGCCCGGCGAAACGGTGGAAGGTGATTGAGGTGAAAGTGATCGAAGAAAAGATCGCGTCCGATCATCGCCCGCTGCTGGTCGTGCTGGAGTATGTCGAAGACGCGAAGTGAAATGGATTGTTGTCGTGCCATGCTTCTACTCGGAGAAGCATGCCGGCTCATGCGGACTTTCCATCCTGCTCGAGTTGTTTCACAATTGCCGCGTGTTCCGCCGACCGCGTTCCTTCCGCGACGACGTCGATCACTCTTGCAAGATTGCCCGCGCGCATCGCGGCTTCGTCGAGCCACAGGCCGGGAAATACTTCGCTCTTGAAAATGCCATCTCCCGGGCGCGGCTGAGCCGTGTATCGCCCTTCGCGCCAGACAAACCAGTCGATCGCATCGTCACCCATGCGCCAGACGATGTACTCCCGCACCCGGTGCCTGCGATACACATGCAGCTTCTCGTGCAGATCGAAGCTGGTGGTTGACGCGGCAACTTCCGCGACGAGTTCCGGCGCGCCCTGAAGGTATCCTTCATCGGTGAGTGCGCTCTGTCCGCCTTCAATGCGAAGGATGGCATCGGGTTCGGGAACGTTATCCTCATCGAGCCGCGTTGAAGACGGCGCGCCGACTCGCACGCCGGGCGTGAGCGCCGTATAGTTGCCGAGCCAACTCAGAAGCCACGCCTGCGGTTCGCCGTGTTGAACAAATCGCGCCGGTGCCATGTAGACAACCCCGTTGATGAGTTCCGCCCGGCCTCGATGCCCGTTGGCGTCGTAACGACGAAGGAACTCCGTCGCGGTCAGGTGTTCGCCCGGCTCCAAGGGACGCAGCGGCGGCGAGGGCGGGCTTTGATGGGAACGAATGGCGGTCATGGTCACTCATTATACCCGCATATCCGCCGCCTCCTCGCGCAGCGTGTTCATCAACCCTTCCAGATGCCTCTCATTCGTCAGCGGATTCGTGATCACCACGCGCAGGGCGCCGATGCCCTCGACTTTGCTGGGCACGAGGTAATACTTGCCCGATTCGATCACGCGCCGCCTCAGCGCAAGCTGCAACTCACCGACACGCTCAATCGACAACGCACGCCACGCCTGCGGCACATGCCGGAACACGACGATGTTGCACTGCGGTTCGTGCAACGGTGTGAAATCCTCCGCTTCGTTCAGCATTCGATGAAATCGCTGGCCCATCGCAAAGGTCACATCGACAATGTCCGCGAACAGCCCCGGGCCGAAGAGCGACCACAAGCCCCAAAGCCCGAACGCCTCCGCCCGCTTCGTACACTCGACCGTTTTCAATCCGCTGTCGAACTCAGCAATGCCAGGCGCGGATGGATCGAAGAGATACGGGGCATCCTGCTCGAAGGCCGCGAAGCGATGTTCGCGATTGCGGTAGAAGACAAACGTGCAAAGGGCCGGCACGTGCAGCATTTTGTGGGCATCCCATACGACGCTGTCGGCGCGATCGAGCCCTTCGACGAGGTGACGATGCGCATGGCTCATGCAGGCCGCCCCGCCGTGCGCGGCATCGACGTGCAGCCAGACGCCATGGTTCACGCAGACATCGGCGATGTCATTCAATGGATCGAACGCGCCGTACTTCGTGGAGCACGCGCTGGCGACGACGGCGATCACCGGCCGCCGCTCTCGCGCGAGTTTCGTCAGCATCGCATCGAGCGCAGCCGGGTCCATGCGATGTTGTTTGTCCAGATCACACTTGAGCAGGTTGTTCGTGCCGATGCCGAGGATGCCCACCGCGCGAGCGACGCAGTAGTGCGATTCGCTGTGCGTGATGACCACCGGCCCTGCTGCTGAATCACCCGCACCGCGCATGCCTTCGCGCCATACTTGTTTCATCGCCACGTTTCGGGCCGTGAGCAGTGCCGTGAGATTCGCCAGCGAGCCGCCCGAGGTGACGAAGCCCGCGAACGTGTCCTTCGCGTAGCCGATGCGCTCGCCCAGCGTCTGGACCATCGCCTCTTCCACGGAGGAAGCCCAAGGCCCCATCTCGTAGATCGCCATGACCTGATTGGTGATCGAACCGATCGCATCGAACAGCCCCGCCAGCGGCATCGGCGGCGGCACCTGATGGCCCACGTAGCGCGGGTCGTGCAGCGTCTGACCGTTCGCCAGAATCTGCGTCGCCAGCTCCGCCACCCGCCCGGCGATCGCCTCGGTAGTCAATTCAACCGCTCCATCTTTCTCACTCGCGCGATCAGTAAAGCCCTTCGCGGTCGCGATATTCTCCAATGGACCGCGCCAGTTGAGCACGTTGCCTTCGCTTTGCTGGGCGCGCACAAAGTGCTGCGAGAGCAGATCAATCACACGATGCCCCGCCACTTCCAGCGCGGCCGGGTCCAGCGCGCCCGCCACCCGCGCGCGTGCCTTTTCCACATCGACCGCCTCCCTTGACACATGCTCAGTCATGAAATCACTTTTCCCGATTCGATGACTATCATACTCAGCACACACAGTCGTGCCCCCGTAGCTCAGCCGGATAGAGCAGCGGATTTCTAATCCGCAGGTCGCAGGTTCG
>JBBDXA010000162.1:0-21201 GCA_040902585.1 Phycisphaeraceae bacterium | reverse complement strand
CCGCGGAAGTGGAGGTATTCCTCGACGCGCATCTCCAGGTAGAGCGGCGTGGTCTCAGGCAGGTAACCGATCAACCGGCGTGCTTCATCCGCCTGCTTGAGGACATCGAGCCCGGCAATGGTCGCCCGGCCGCTGGTCGGCGGCAGATAGCCGGTGAGCATGCGGATGGTGGTGGTCTTGCCCGCGCCGTTGGGGCCGAGGAAGCCGACGATTTTGCCTTGGGGAATGGCGAAACTCAGATGGTCCACGGCGAGCACGGGGCCATACCATTTCACCAGATCCTGAACCTCGATCATCTTGCGGTGTCCCTGTTGCCGGCCATGGCGCTGTGCGTGGGAGTGGGGAATTAGAGGGTTTATTCGATCGAATGTCCAGCGACGAACCAGAAAAAGAATTTCACAGGCCGCCCCCGTTGGGTGCCACGGCTCGACGAGGCTCGGCGAGGAGACCCGTGCGAAGACACGAGTTTCTCGCCCATCCGCGGTGAAACGATTCAAACGCCGAGAAATACAGAGAAGACAGAGGGCGCGGAGACTGGGCCTGATTCACATTCCAAAACGCCGCTCCGCGCACTCTTCCGCCTCTGCGTCTCTGCGTTGAAATCGGTAGTCCGCGGCGACCGGCACGGGTCTGCTCGAAAACTCGTCGAGCCGTGGCACCCGGCGCCGAGCATGCTTACGCGCCTGTTTACTTCTGCTGTTGCTGCTGCTGCTGGCCTTGAAGCACCTGCTGCTGTTGCGGGCGCTGCACGGGCTGCGGAGCACTTCCGCTCGGCGAATCGCCGCCGACGCCCGCTTCGATCAGGTGATACGTGAAGGCATCGGTGATCGCCTTCCACGAAGCGTCCACGATGTTCTCGTTCACGCCGATGGTCGCGAAGCTTTCAACCGCCTCGTTCGCCCCGCCGTCCTCGCCGCTTGCGGCTTCGCGCTCCCCCAGCTCGCGCGGCAAAGTCGCGAACTCAGCGATGACGCGCACCTTCGCCGCCGACTCAGCGCGCGGGTTGACGACGCGAACGCGAAAGTCGCGCAGGTGCAGTTCCGCCAGTTGCGGGTAGTGCGGCACGAGACATTTGCGAAGGGCTCCGTCCAGGGCATTGACCGGGCCGTCGCCCTCAGCCACTTGATGCTCAACCGCGCCGTTGACCAGCACCTTCACCGTTGCCTCGGTCACAGCCGCGTCGTCGCCGTTTCTGTAGATCACGCAGCGATAGTGATCCAGGGCCCACAGCCTGGGCAGCGTGCCGAGGATGTCGTGCAGCAGCAGTTCGAAACTCGCCGTGGCTACTTCGAACTGATAGCCCTGCATCTCCAGATCGTTCACGCGATCAAGCAGTTTCTTCTGGACCTCGCGGTTATCGCTGATGCCGAATTTGACGCCGAGTGTCGCGACAATGTTGCTCACGCCGGACAATTCGCTGACGAGCACGCGGCGTGTGTTGCCGACGGATTCGGGTTTCACGTGTTCGTAGCTGTGAGCGATGCGCTGCACCGCATGCACGTGCATGCCGCCCTTGTGCGCAAAGGCCGAGGCCCCGACGTAAGGCTGGTTCGAGATCGGATTCATGTTCGCCAGCTCGTAGATGTACCGGCTGACATCGGTCAAACGCATCATCGCGTCGGCCTTGAGACAGTCCAGTTCCAGCTTCAGGCGCAGGCTGGCGACGATGTTGATCAGGTCGACATTGCCGCAGCGTTCGCCGATGCCGTTGATCGTGCCCTGCACCTGCACCGCGCCAGCTTCGACGGCCGCGAGACTGTTGGCGACGGCGAGCCCGCCATCGTTGTGAACGTGAATACCGAAGCCGACGAAATCCGGATAGCTCGGGTGCCTGGCGCTGAGGCTTTGAGAAGCCCCGGCCCGGCCGCCTGCATCAGGCCCATCGGCCGGGGCGTCGCGGACTCCGCCCCAGCCACCCAATCCAAACTCGCGAATGAGTTCGTTCAGTGCCTTGGTGATCCAAGCCGGCAGCGAGCCGCCGTTGGTATCGCAGAGGACGAGGCGCGTCGCCCCGCCTTCCAGGGCCGCGCGCAGTGTCGCCACGGCGTACTCCGGATTCGCGCGGTAGCCGTCGAAGAAATGTTCCGCGTCGTAGAACACATCCGGCCCGCTCGCCTTCACGAACGCCACCGAATCGCGGATCATCTCCAGATTTTCCTGTCGATCCACGCGCAGCACTTCATCCACATGCAGGTCCCACGTCTTGCCCACGATGGTCACCACCGCGGCCTTGCTCGCAACGAGGGCCTTCATGCCCGGATCGTCCGCGGCCTTGATGCCTTTGCGGCGGGTCATGCCGAAGGCGCACACTTTCGCGTGGCTGAGTTTCAGTTTCGCGGCCTCCTCGAAGTACGCGGCATCCTTCGGATTCGACAGCGGATAGCCGCCTTCGATGAAGTCCACGCCGACGGAGTCGAGCTTGCGCGTGATCTTGAGCTTGTCCACGAGGCTGAAGGCAACGCCTTCACCCTGGGTGCCGTCGCGAAGCGTGGTGTCGTAGATTTCGATGCGGCGAGTCATGGGAAGTCCTGGGTCTTGAGTCCTGAGTCCTGAGTCCTGAGTCATGCCTATCGGGGTGCCACGGCTCGACGAGTCTTCGAGCGAACCCGTGCCGCGCGCCAGGCGCGTCCCCATCCTCCGCACAACAAAAAACCCTGCTTTCTCGGCAGGGTTGGCGGTTCGTGTACTTAGTCCGATCGCGGCCCTACCGAGGTTGGGTTGTTCCACGAATAATAATGATGGCACGGCCGGCGTTCGGATTCATGGCGATTTCCTTGTCGTACATCTTATCGGCTGAATCGCCCGCGGCAAACAGGGAGCACCATCCCGACAGGGTGGCGCTAATAGCATCCGCAGACCCGAGGGCCAGGTTCGCAATAGACAGCCGGTGGCCAACAGCACCACCCTGTCGGGATGGTGCTCCCGTTTATTGCAGATTCAGCGATGCATCCACGCGCGTCGAGCTGTCCGCCTTGACTTCCACTTCAACCGTCACAGCGGCGATGCGCGGGTTCTCATGCACGAACTCCAGCGTATGCTTGCCCGGCGGCAGACCCTTGATCTCGAACCGGCCTTCCACATCGCTCACGGCGAAGAACGGATGTGTGAACACGTGAATGCGGGCGTTCATCCAGGAATGCACATCGCACTTCATGAAGATGCCGACCTCAGGACGCGCGAACTTCAGGTCGTTGTAGATGCCCTTGGCGTTCTGGCCGATGTTCATTTCCGGGTTGCCGGTGTTGGCCGTGTCCGGAATGATGTGAACATTGTGCGACGTCGAATCGGAGTTCTTCACGCGCAAGGTCTGCCCGGTCATCACCGCCTGCACGTGCGGCTTGTAGATGCAGCCGACCTGATCGATCAGCTTGCCCTCGGCCGGCGCCTGGAAGGTACCAGGCACCGAACTCTTCACATGCACCAGCGTGTAGCGCACCGTCAAGGCTTCGCTCACCACCAAACCATCGCTCTGCTGGCGCTCCTCGTGAGCCTTTGCACAAACGGGGTCAGATGCCATGTTGATCACGCCGCGGCGCGGGGCCTTGCCGTCGAACTTCACCACGCCGACGACGCGCGTCTTGTTGCCGTTGACCGCATCGCCTTCGTAAGGTGCCGAGCCTTCGTGCAGGACGATATCGCTGACGGCCTTCTCCTCTGACGAGCCCACTTCCACGACCGCGGGGCCCGTGCCCGTACCGGCCGCGGAGGCGACCTTGGGCAACTCAAACTCATCCGGCTTGGGCGGGGCAACCGGAGGCAATTCGTCGTACTTGGGCTCGGGAGCGCCGGTGAGTTTCCATTCGCCCGGCGTCGCGTTGCGCAGCGAGACGGCGTAGAGATAATCGATAATCAGTTGTCGCTGCTCCGGGCCGGTGTAGTAGAACTTCTTGTGGAGGTCGGCCTTCGCCTCGTCCGGGTACTTCCCGAAAGCGGAATCGATGGGCAGAGAATCGTCCCCCCACTGATTGGGCATGGTGGTGCCCGGCAGAATAATCAGCGAGCGCTGGAGCCAGCGGTCGATCCAGCGGGCCTGTAGGCGATGCACGGCATAGCGCAGGTTGGGTGCCTTCGAGGCCGGGCCTGTCACCACTTCTTCCGGCACAGCACCGACGCCGAACGGATCGTCATCCTCCGCCGGAGCCGCTGGCGCAGCACCGGCTCCGACTTCCTTTTTCCAGATCGCAAACAACTTGTCCTCGTCACCAAGCAGGTGACACGCGGAGCATTTCAGGTTGATGAACAACGCCTCGCCGCGAAGGAATCGCTCTTCGCTGATCTTCGGCAGCCTGGGCTCGGGGAAGGGATAGGTCACTTCGTAGGTATCCGAGAGGAACTGCGCGCCGGCGAAGAGGCCGTTCCACGCCGCGCCGCGTTGCGCTTCCAGCGTCACCCGCCGATCGAAGGCGCGGGCCTGAGCCAGGTGATTGCGGAAGCCGAAGGCCTGGAGCTTTTCAGTGGATCGGGCGACGGCTGACTGAGTCCACCAGCGGTCCAAGTCCGCGATCTGCGTCTGAATCTGCGCCAGGCGTGCATCCGCGTACTTGGAGAACTCCGCCAGCCGCTGGGCTTCCTTCACGTCAAGCTTGCCGTCCTGCGAAGCCTTCAAGAGCATCGCCTGATCGGGCGAGAGCGACTTGAGGTACTGTTCGTTGAGCTTCTTTTTCTCATCCTTGGTATCGAGGATGGCCGCGTGAATCTTCACGCGGTCCTTGATCGCCTCAGCTTCCTGGGTCAGGTCGCCCCGGCGTTTCTCGTTCTTCTGCATCTGCGCCTGGATCGGCGAGAGAATTGCTTCGATCGTCTTGTCATCGTGATGGGTCGCGCCGGCGAAGTACTCAGCGATGCCGTTGGGGTCGCCTTCCGCGAAGTGGAAGCTGGGCATGCGCACCGAAAGCCAGGGTCGGAGCTCGTGGACGTTCTGAAGGAAGTGTACGATCCAGTCCGGCTGCGTCTTGGCACCCTGTCCGATCAGGCGCGGCGGAGCGCTCTGGAGCCGCTGGGATTCGTTGTTGAACCGGCCCTGTTCATCGAGCACGCCGAAGTACTGCTGAATGGCGACGTCGTTGCCATCAATGTTGTGACAGGCGATGCAGTTGTACTTCTCAGCGATCTGCCGACCGATCGTCGCCTTCCTGCCCAGGTCATCGGCAACCTTCTGAAGGGCGGTGTCCACCAGCGGCTTACGGATGCTGGTGACGAAGGTAATGATCGACTGGGCCTGTTCATCCGTCAGGAAAAACTTGGGCATCTTCAGCTTGTCGTAAGATTTGTCGATACCGCGGCGCAGGTTCTCCACTACTTCACCCGTCGGCAGTGCCGCCGGTTCCAGGGCCGCGAGCGCTTCGTTGATGACGTACTTGCCGCGATCAAACACGCGGGTGTTGTGCAGCTTCTGCGTCAGCCAGGCGCGACGATCCTCATGGATGTGTTCCCACGTCAGGGCCCGCTCGGTCAGCTTCGGGTTCACCACCGTCTTGCCGCCTTCGGTGATGGTGGCGGTCAGGTGGGCCGCGTCGGCGGAAAGGCCTTCGTTGGCGGCCTTCCAGACGTGAGCCGGGATCTGTCGGCGGGACTTCTCCGCCCCTTCGTAGTAGCCGAAGTCGAGTTTGTGCGGATCCTTCAGTCCCCAGTCATTGAGCTGAGGCGCGCTGGAGGCGGTGTCCTCGTAGCCGTTGATGAGGTGACACGCCTGGCAGTTGTAGTGCGTGACGAGCTTCTTGCCGGCGAAGTTGAGCTTGGCTTCGGTGCTCTGCGTGATGTCGCCGCCGAGTTTCTTCACGATGGCGTCGAGCATGGCCGCGCTCGGGTTGGTCTTGCCTTCTTCTTTCTTTGAAACCTCGCCGATGAAGTCCACCGGTTCGTAGGTCGAGCCGGGGCCGGCCGTGCCGGGACGTTCCTGCGCGAGCAGGTAGGCCGCGATGTCGAGCGCTTCCTGCTCGCTGAGGCGGAAGTCGGGCATGATGGTGTAGCTGGAGTAATGCCTGGGGTTGCGCACCCAGTCGTAAACCCAGGTGAGGGCTTCATCATTGCTGCGGCCGGCCTTGAGCTTGCTGCCGACGCCTGAGAGTTCAGGCCCGCGCAGGTCGAGTTTGTGCGGCAGGTACTGCTTGATGTAGGTGTGCTGCTGGGCGTACGAAAGCTGCCGATGGTAGGCGGCACCAATCAGTGTCTGACATTCACCGGCGATGAACTGCTCGATCGCCGCGCGAGCCCGGTTGGTGCGCGTCTCGGTTTCCGATTTCAGCCTGGCCGGCTCCTTCGACGGATCAGGATCAGGCTCGCCGACGGCGGGGACCTGCTTCGCCAGATCCTGAATAGCCTTGACCAGCGAGCCGCCCGCCGCGACCTTCGCCTGTTGAATCTGTTCATCGCTCAGGACCGTGAGCGAAGTGACGCGGAAATCCGTCACCAGCTTCGCGGCGATCCGGGCGGCTGTGTCCCCATCCAGATTGCGATTGGCCTTCACGAGATCATCCGTGAAAAACGGCAGCGGCGAACGGGCGAAGTTGACCTTGACCAGATCGGCGACGATCCAGCGCTCGCCCGTCTCGTTGAGGTTGGCGTGACACGCCACGCAACCGATGCCCGCGTCGATGGTGACGGGCTTGTTCGGAGGGGGGTTGACAGGCATCACGCCGCCGGTGCCCAGGAACAGATCGCGACCGCGCTTGGCGTCACCAGCCTGCGGAAGTTTCGCCGCGGCAGCGAGCTGCTTTTCCGCGTCGGCGAGCTTCGTTTGAATCCCGGCTTTGTCCTCCTCTTTCGTCGCGGCATCAGCGAGTTTCTTCTTGAAGTCTTCGATATCAGCCGTGTGCTTCTTCACCGCCACGGATGGCGCAAGCTCCGGCCGATAGTTCGTGAGACCCGCAGCTTTGAGGGCGTCGATCTCGCGGTTGATTTCCATCACGCGATTCGCGGCCGCGGCCTTGGCGGCTCCGGGCAGCTCCTTGCTGTTGGCAATCTCCGCCTGCTTGACGCCTTCCTGCATCAGCTTGGCCATCTTCAGCGTGTCCGAAGGCGGGGCATCGAGCAGGTACTGCGTCATGGCCGCCACTTCGGTGCGCGTGCGCAGGATGTCCAGCGGAGACGAGTTGTTCTCCAGCATGAAGAAGTGCGGCATGCGCGTGGTCGGGCGGAACGCCTTGGGCGACCAGATCCACGTGGCCATCATTTCCGGCGAAAGCTTTTCCTTCACATGCACCAGGCTCGGGCCGACCTTCTTCAAATCCTTGTGCGGCTGAATCTGATCGACGAGGTGGCAGTTGGCGCAGCCCATCTGTGCAAAGAGCAATCGACCTTCGAAGACCTTCTTGCCTTCGTCGCGCAGGTCGTAGTGATCGGTGTGGCACTTGGTGCAGGAGGACTGGACGTATTCCATGCTGTGCATGGGCTTTTCCCAGTCGTGGTAATGCGTGTGGTGCCAGTGGTACGCCTTCTCCCAGTACTCGGCCTGTCGCACCGCGACGCGCAGCTCGCGCTTGGCCGGGTCGAGGTAGATCGCGCCCTGGACGTGAATCTCTTGCAGCGGCGCGAAGGGCGCGGGCTTGCCGGGGGACAAAAGATTGACATCGCTCTGCGAGATCGTGGTCGGGCCGTGATGCTCGCCATCGGCATGGTCGTGACCGGCATGATCGCTGGCGGAAGCGGAAGCGGTGCCAGCGGCGCCGGTGCTTTTTTCATCCTTGAGCAGGGCGAGCGAAGGCTTGGCGGCTTTGTTGTCGCGGATCTTCGTGCGAAGCTGCGAGGCGCTGCCCTTCTCGCCGGTGAGCAGGAAATCCGCCACCTTCGCGCCGGTTTCCATATCCACCCACGCTTCGCGCGGCACGTGACCAACGTGGCTGAAATCCGTCTCCTGGCCCGAGCCTTCGTGACAGACCGAGCAGCCCATGATGAACTTGCTGGGGTTGTTCAGCGGGTGATGCGATTCGGGATCGACGTACATATCCAGCCGGGGATGGGCGCGGAGCACGGGGTTGGTGCTCACTGCTGCGAAACCCAGGTCTTTCTGTCCGTCTGCCCTGAGGCGCTGGTTGATCTTGTCGAGCTGCTGGTTGAACTGCCCGATGAGCGTGTTGACGAACATGCTGCTGATGAGCTTGTTCTCTTCCTCACCGGCATGCTTCTTCACGATCGCCTGGAGGTCTTCCATATAGAAGTGGCGCTGCTCGTACCACTGCTTGCGGGTCACGCTGCCTTCGCCGGCCGCGAGGGCGACGCGATCAAGCTCCTTCGTCAGCGCCTCCTGAACCTGGGCATGTTCCTGCGCGGACCATGTCTCGACGGACTTGCCCTTGTCGTTGCCACTTTGGCCCACGACATCGAGCAGGAGCGGCACCAGGTCGGTATTGCCCGATTCCTTACGGCGCACATTCAGCCGGGCGAGAGCCGCCTTCTGTGCCTTGAGCAGATCGAGCTTGACCTGGGCAATCTTGCTGCTGACGGCGAGCTTGATGACGGCGCTCTCCCAGAAGTCGATGCTCACGACCGCTTCATCGATCAGGTCCACCTCATGCCGCTGTCCGCGGGCGATCTGCCTTTGAAGAAAGCGGGAGAGTTCGTGTTCCTGGAACGCGGGCTTGTCGATGTTGACGTGGCACGTCTGGCAGGCGTCAGCGGTTTCGACGGTGAGAAAGTTCAGGTCGGTGCGCACGCCCGGCACGATGACCTGCTCGATCTTCTCGCTGGGGTTAAGCCAGTCCAGCAGGGGCGCGTTGCGCAGCTTCTGGCCGACGGCTGCGAGACCGGTGGGCTGAACCTGCTTGAGCCTCGCTTCCAACGCCAGCACCTCGCGGGCCAGATTGTCCATTTCCTTCTGATGGTCGGCAACCGCCTTCTGTTCCGAGGCGATCTGGGCGTCGATCCCGGCGATGCTGGCGGTGATGACGTTCATCGCAGCCTGCTTCTGCTCGTAATCGGCACGGGCGTTTTGCAGCCTGGTCTGAAGTTTCGCGACAGGAGCGGGCACCTTGCCCGTGGCGGGGTCGATCTCGCCGTACTCAAGGACGACGCGTTCGAGCTGCTGCTCCAGCGGGACAATGTTGCTCTTGGCGATCGCCAGGGGCAGGTCTTCCTTGTTGCGGACGACTTCCTGCTCCGCCCGCTTCTGCTGGAGCTGGGCGATCTGGTTCTTGGGCAGGGCTTCCTGGAGCAGGCGGATGCGCTCTTCCTTCTCGGCCAGCTCCTTGCGGAAGGCATCGGTCTCGAGCTGGCTGCGCTGATCGACAGTGATGGCCGCCTGCCAGTCCAGACCGTCGCGCTGGTACTGCCGCCAAGGCCGGATGTAGTCATCCATGATCAGCCAGGCGGTGACGGCCAGCAGGAACAGGGCAGAACCGGCAAAGACAATGTTGAGTTTGCGGATGCTGCGAAGGGTTTCGGTAGGTACAGGCATGATCGCTCACCCGATCGGAGGAGTCTGGGGATAAAGACGCTGTCGCGGGGTTACTTTATCGGTTGTGGGGAAGGTCGGCAACGCGAACCGGGGCGGAAATCTCAAAGACAAAAGATCCAAAACTCAAACAAATCTCAAACAAGGCTGAATCAATCCAAAAAGAGGAAACGTCCTGGGCAAGCCCTCGCGCGCAGCGTTCCTCTCCCCGTTTGAGTTTTGATTGTTTGACTTTGGAGCTTGTTTGAAATTTGGATCTTTTGTCTTTGTGATTTAACGAACTACGTTCGTTTGAACTGCTTCTCCAGTTCCCGCAGCGAAAGGCGGATCGTCGTAGGTCGGCCGTGCGGGCAGTTGCTGGCGCGTTCGATCTCATCGCGCTTCGAGAGCAGTGCGGCCAGCTCCTCAGCCGAGAGCCGATCCCCCGCCTTCACCGCGGCCTTGCAGGACATCATGTCCAGCACCTCATGCAGCGCAGCCTCCATCGCGGTCGGCGTCGAAGCATCCAGCTTCTCTTCCTCCGCCTGGTCCAGAAGCTCGGTCACAAACTCGATCGGATCCACCTTGCGATCAAAGAGAAACGTCGGGAAGGCGTGAATCGCCACCGTCTCAGGCCCCATCGGCTCCGCCTCAATCCCTATTTTTTCCAGCAGCGGCGCAAGGGCATCGAGCAGGGCTTGCCTCTTCGCGCTGGCGCGGACCACCGCAGGCATCAGCAATCGCTGGCTCTCCAGGTTGCGGGCCGTGACGCGTTGGCGAAGCTGCTCGAACATGACGCGTTCGTGCAGGGCGTGCTGATCGATGATGAGGATGCCGTGCTCATCTTCGGTGACGAGATAGCTCTTGTGAACCTGAAGCACGCCGAACGATCGCAGCACCGGCGGCACGTTACTGCTGGCCTCGCTGGACACGGGCAGCGAAGGCTGCGGATCGTGGGCGACAGCCGGGTCCACTTCCGCCATCGCCTCGCGCACCTGTTGATAGACAAAGCCCTTTTGCACCGGGGCCATCTGCCGGAAGTAATCGACGAAGGCGGCGGTGGAGGCGGGCGAGGTGACGGGATGCGAAGGCACAAGCGGCGATGCAGGCGAATCCATGAAACCGCGCGAGGCGACCTCGGGCGAGGAACCATAAAACGATGACTGCGCTGCCGCTCCTTCTGATGCTTCCTTCAGATCAAGCGTGCGGCCGGTCATGGTCACCGTCGCGCTGGGCGTCAGGTCCGCGCCGAGCAGCCGGCCACGAATAGCTGTGAGCACCAGCCCATGCAATCGGTTGCCGTCGCGGAAGCGCACCTCGGCTTTGGTCGGATGGACGTTCACATCGACAAGCGTCGGGTCCATCGTGATGAACACGACGGCGACAGGTTGCCGATCCGGCGGAACGAGGCCGCGATAGGCTTCCTTGATGGCGTGGGCAAGGCTGCGGTCGCGGATGAATCGGCCGTTGATGCACAGGTACTGAAACTTGGACGTGGCGCGGGCAATGGCGGGAAGGCCGGCCAGGCCCCAGACGCAGGAGAGCCCTGAGTCCTGAGTCCTGGGTCCTGAGTCGAGTAGGCCTCCGAGCGGCAGCGCGGACTTCGATTCGAATTCGAGCAGCGCTTCGTCGAGCTCCTTGCCGAGCAGATCCACGCAGCGCTGGCGGCGCGAGTCGGTTGCGATCAGGTCCATCGTTTTGCGGCCGTTGTGGCTGAGCGTGAACGCGACATGCGAATGCACCATCGCCAGGCGCGTGATGGTTTCGCCGATGTGTCCGAATTCGGTCGAGGCGGCCCGCATGAACTTGCGGCGAGCCGGTACGTTGAAGAAAAGATCACGCACTTCCATCACCGTGCCGGGCGAGGTGGCAGCGGGCTGCACATCGCTGACTTCATCACCGGATGCTTCGATCACCGCAGCCGCCTCGGAGGCGGAGCCATCGCGCGTGGAGCGGCTGATGATGCGCAGGCGCGAGACGCTGGCGATGGAAGCGAGGGCTTCGCCGCGGAAGCCGAGCGTGGCGATGGCGGCAAGCTGCTCGGCGGACTGGAGCTTGCTGGTGGCGTGCGGGGCGATGGCCAGGGGCAGTTCATCGGGCGGGATGCCCTGGCCGTCATCACTGATGCGGATGAGCCCGAGGCCGCCGTCTTCGATGGTGACATCGATGCGCGAAGCCCCGGCATCAAGGCTGTTTTCGACCAACTCCTTGACGACGCTGGCCGGCCGCTCGATCACTTCGCCCGCGGCAATCTGGTTGATCAGCAGTGGCGAGAGCTTGCGGATCGGCATGGGCGTATCTTAGCGAGTCGCTATCATCCCGCGCGTGGCGCAACAGACCCTCAGCGAAATCAAAGCCCTGCTCGCCGCCTTCGGGCTGCATCCGCGGCATCGCTTCGGGCAGAACTTCCTGCACGACGCGGGCAAGATGCAGCACATCCTCGCTGCCGCCGAGCTCTCGCCGGGCGAAGTGGTGCTGGAAGTCGGCCCCGGCACCGGAGCACTGTCGGTACGACTGCTCGAAGCGGGCATCAGGCTGGTGGCGGTGGAGATCGACCGCGACCTGGAACCGATCCTCCGCGATCAACTGTGTACACCACAGCAAAGCCCACCCACTCCCGTGGGTGGGACCTGCGATCTCATCATCGACGATGTGCTCGCGGGAAAGCACGAGATCAACCCGCGCGTCTGGCAGGCGCTGCGGATAGTTGGCGAGTTACGCGAAGGCGCAAGCGGCGCTGAGACCGCTACATTCAAGCTCGTCGCGAATCTGCCCTACAACATCGCCTCACCGCTGATCGCGAATCTGCTGCTCGCCCCGTACGAAGCGCTCAGCCGTCAGCTACCAGCAACCAGCCCCAACCCGGAACCCGGAACCCAAGACCCGGAACCATCCCGCCCCCGCCTCTCCCTCGCCGTGGTCATGATCCAGCGCGAGGTCGCCGACCGCCTCACCGCGCCGCCGGGTGGAAAAGACTACGGCCCGCTGGGCGTGCTCGTGCAGGCCATGTGCGAAGTCGATCGCGTCACCATCCTGTCGCCCGGCTGCTTCTGGCCGCAGCCGAAGGTGGACTCGGCGGTGGTGCGGCTGCGCGTGCGCCCCCAGCCTATGACCAGCGATCCGCCGAAGTTCTCAGCGTTTCTCCATCGGGTCTTCAGCAAGCGGCGCAAGCAGCTCGGTTCGATCCTCGGCCGCGCCACGCCTTTGCCCGCTGACATCGACCCGCAATCGCGCCCGGAACAACTCTCCGTGGAACAACTCATCCGCCTGAGCGATTCGATTGTTTGATGAACGCCGGTGACTGACCTAGGATCGCCCTGTGAACGCCCAACGCCCCGGAGCGCCTATGTGTACGTTGATCGCCATCCCGGTCTACAACGAAGAGAAATACGTTGCCAAGGTGCTCACCGAAGTTCGGCGATACGCCCACGACATCCTCGTCATCGATGATGGCTCGACCGATCAGACCCCCCTGCTGCTGGCCCAGCAGCCTGTGGATGTGATCCGCCACAAGCAGAATCACGGTTACGGCCGCTCCCTGATCGACGCCTTCCGCTGGGCTGCGTGTACGACTTGCAAGTACCAATGGCTGATCACGATGGACTGCGACGAGCAGCATGAGCCGGCGAGTCTGCCCTCGTTTTACGAGGCGATCCAGCATGACGATGCGGACATCATCAGCGGCAGCCGCTATCTCGCGACAAACGGCAACGGCGATGCGAATCAGGGCAGTTCGAGCATCGGCAGCCCGCCTGCCGACCGCCGGGCAATCAACGCCACCATCACCGACACGATCAACCGCACGCTGGGTCTTTCCCTCACCGATGCCTTCTGCGGCTACAAGGCGTACCGCGTCAGCGCGATCCGCAAGCTCACGCTCAACGAACCGGGCTACGCGTTTCCGCTCCAGTTCTGGGTGCAGGCGGCCGCGGCTGACCTGCGCATCCGCGAGATTCCCATCCGCCTGATCTATAACGACCCCAACCGCAGCTTCGGCGGGCCGCTGGATGATGCGGAAATTCGCCTGGGGCACTACAAGGAAGTGTTCGAGCGCGAACTGGCGAAGTTCCCGGGAAGGTTTGAGCCGGCGGTGGCGGTGAAGTGAAGTGGTCAGTCCAGTTCGTCGGGCGACTTGAGAACATCTCTTGCGGTATGAATGACGCGATGAATTTTCACGAGGTCATCTTTGACAGAGAAAATCACTCGATACGATTTGAATACCAGTTGACGAAGCTCAATGTTCAACGTTTCCTTCTCTCGCGCAAACGCATAACGATGGGGCATCTCGTCTAAGCCCATAATCGCTTCGAAGATTCCGTCGTACCATCGCCGGGCATTCAGCGGAGAATCTCGCGCAATGAAACGCGCGGCATCAGAAATCTCGGCCTCGGCTCTCGGCGAAAACTCGATGCGATAGATCATTGAGTCTCCGGAAGACCGAGGATCTTTCGTACCTTGGCGAATACCTTCTCGGCGGGAATCCCTTTGCCCTGATCGAATTCCTCCATACTCTGGCGAATTGCTCGAACGCTCCGCGTGTACTCGGCGTCATCCAGCAACTCATCGTACGACTCCGGACTGAGCACCACCGCATCCGGCTTGCCGTTGGTGGTGACCAGCAGCGGCCGGCCCGTGGCGCGGACGCGATCGAGATCGCGGCGAAGATTCTCGCGATGGTCGGTGAACGTGGTGATTTCGCTCGTTTTCATGATCGACTCCTGTTGTACATCATTCTGTACAACATTATCGACCGATGACACAGCGGAGTCAACACTCGCAATCAGGGAATTGACGCCGGCTCATTCCCGTCCATCGTGATGATCGCGCGCAGCGTTTTGGGATCGATATCCGTCGGCAGAAACTGGGTGTGGGAGTCGAGGAACACGACCACAAAAAGTCCGTCGTCGACTGCGCCCAGCTTGGGCAACGGAATGTCGGGGCCGAAAGGAATATCCGCCGGCTTCGTCCAGGGCACCGCGTCGGCGGCCTCGGCGACGAGCAGCGTGTTCGCGGGACCATCCAGTATGGCCGACATTTTGAGCCGGACCGGCGGCCGCATCGGATACAACTGTCCGAACGGTGCCCGGCCGAGGGTGCCGGCATCCGTCGAAACGCCTGCGGGCCAGGTCTGCACGAAAACCTGAAAGTGGGTCACGCCGGCCGGGCTTTCGATGCCGGGCATCTTGTAAATCACCGGCATCTTCTCGATCAAGGCTTTGTTGTGCGGACTGTCCCAGGGTTCATCGAGTTTGAACTGGTCGTACAGCGCCTGCTGTTCGAGATAAGGCAACAGCGCGACGCGCCAGCTCAGGAGCGGTTTGCCGTCCTTGCTGTAGATCGCGTCGGAGGGCAGAGCCTGCACCGTGTCGTGATATCTCAGCATCGCGTCGGCAATGGTGCGCACGCTGTTCATGGCGAGCACGCGCTCAGCCTTGCCGCGGAGGTGGGCGACAAACGGGAGCACGACAGGAATCAGCAGCAGCGTGTAAGTGACGATCGTGATCACTTGAGCCGCGGCCGCCTTTCCCCAGCCCACGCGCATGACCAGCGGCACGATGACAAGGTGCGTCGCGATGGCCACGAGGAAGATAACGTCCGAACGCAGCGAAGCCGGATTCGAGGAACTCAAATAGAGGATCATCAGGGCCGTGCAGAGAACCGACGCGGTCAGCCAGGCCGCCAGATACGCCAGCCAGCATCGGCGATAGGTGGTGCCCGGCACACCCATCAGCTTGAAGACCAGGCGAAGGATCGCGCCGCCGATGAGCGGAATGACGATCGCCGAAACCAGAAACACGGTTAGGAAGACCGGTGACGTGAGGAGTTGCATGGAATTTCCTTGGAACCGCCGCCGGGACTTCTCGTTCGATGCGGAGACAGTCTAATCTGTGGAACGGGATTTCGGTCAGGCGTGGCATCGAAAATGTCAGCATCAGCACTATGCGACAAATCGATGCGATAGATCATTGTTCATTAGCATTCTTGGGTGCTGTGCGCTTGTTTGGCATGACGGAGATTCTACCGCGCGCCGCCAGACCGCGACCACCGGTCGCGGCTTTATGACGGCATCGCCCGCATCATCAAGAGCGTCTGCGACAACCGCACGCGCAGCGAATCCAGCACGTTGCACGCTGTCACCGTATGCACCAGATTCTTCTCTTCATCCGGATCGTGCAGCAGGTCGTAGAGACCCAGGGCCGTGCCCGTTTCCACTTCGAAGATGACTTTGTATTGTTCCGTCTCCAACATCAGGCGGCCGCCGAATTCGGACAGGCACGCATTCCCGCGCGGCATACCCAAAGGCTCGCCGCGCAGCACGTGCATCAGCGACCTGCCGCCCGCGGCCTCGGGTAAATCGCAGCCCGCCAGCGCGGCAATCGTCGCCGCCACATCCACCGTGCTCACCAGTCCCGGCGTCGTGTGCAGTTTCACGGCCGTGGGCGAAGCGATCACCACCGGCACCTCCAGCGCAGCGGTCAGAAAACTGCGATGACCGACCAAACCGTGATCGCCCAGCAGATGCCCGCGGTCACTGGAGAACACCGTCCACGTGCGATCGCGATCATCGCGCGACCACATCGCTTCCTGCAATCGGCCCACCGCGTAGTCGATCAGACTCACCCGGCCCAGGTAATCACTGCGTATCCGCGCCAGCTTGTGCGGCTCCATCCGCTGAAGCAGCACGCGCGGGTAATCCAACTCAGCGAGATCGTTCAGCTCGCGGAAGTCCGCCAGGCGGAAGCCCACCTCCAGAGCCCGCGGGTCGATCATCTGATCGTAAAGCGTCGGGGGCGGCAGGTCGTTGCCCGGGCCGTTGAAGACCACGATCAAGGCCCACGGTTTATCCTTGGGCATGCGTTTGAGCGTGGTCTCAGCGGCGCGGGCGATGTAGCCGTCGATGTCATCCTGCGGTTCAAGCAGCAACCGGTCCGGCTCAAACGGCCCGTAACGCTGACGCTGCTTGCGCTGCTGGGTGATGGCGTTGAAGTTGCCGCTCTTGCGGGTCGAGTCGAGATAGGAGCAGCCCACCGCATCGATGCGTTCGACATCTTCGACATGGACCGCTTCGTGAAGCCAGGGTTCGATCGGGGCGACGCAGCCCACACCCGCGACGTGATACCCCTGATCGACCAATTGCGTCGGCCAGCCTTCGCAGGTGATGTTGGTAACGGTCTGGTTGACGTAGCCATGCTGGCGTGCGTGCAGGCCGGTGAACAGGCTGACGAGTCCGCCGCAGTCCGCGGGGCAGGCGCTGGTGGCGGCGAGGCGAAGGCCCCGTCCGGCGAGCTTCTCAAGATTGGGCGTGGAAAGCGGCCAGGCCTGGGCATCACCGATCGCATCCGAACGAAATCCGTGTGCCAGCACGATGAGCAGATTGCGTTTGTAAGCCATGTCCAGCTCCACCCGACTTCAGAGCGGCCACGAATCAGCCGGACGCCTCCACATTCGCCCCATCTGCGCCGGTACGGTGAACCAGAGCAAACCTACACCCGGTTTCGCGTCGGGGCTAGTTTGGGGAGAGCTATGAGCTTTCAGCTTTCAGCTTTCAGCGATGAGCCATCAGCCATCAGCTATCAGCTATCAGCTATCAGCTATCAGCCCGAGTGAAGGAACACGCTACGAATAGGCAGGATGGACATGGCGAAGTCTCGCACTATCATTCCCTCCTTCGTTCTCCTTGTTTCACGCCTTCCAAGCTGACCGCTGATAGCTGAAAGCTCATAGCTGACTCCCCCCATGGCCCTCCTTTCCGCTGCCAACCTGACGCTTTCCTTCGGTGATCACCGCATTCTCGACGGTGTGAACTTCACATTGGCCTATGGCGAGCACGTGGGCCTGATCGGCCGCAACGGCTGCGGGAAGTCCACGCTCATGAAGCTCGCCGCCGGACTCGAAAAGCACAAGCCGGATGAAGGACATCTCCAAACCGCCCGCGACGCGGTCATCGGCTACCTCACCCAGGACCCGGTGCTCGACCTGGAAAAGACCCTCCGCGAAGAGGCGGCGATGGGCTTTGCCCGCCTCTTTGATCTGCACGATGAACTCGAACGCATCGCCCACGAGATGGGCGAAGCCGAGGGCGATGAGCTCGATCGTCTCCTCAAACGCTACGAACAGCTCGAACATCAGATGCACGCGGCAGGCGGCTACTCCGTCGATCATGAAATCGACGCCACCCTGCACGGCGTCGGCCTGGAGGACAAGTTCTTCAACGTCAAAGTCTCCGAACTCTCCGGCGGCCAGAAGGGTCGCCTCTCCCTCGCCAAGCTCCTGCTCTCGCAGCCTGATCTTCTGCTTCTCGACGAGCCTACAAACCATCTGGATATCGCAGGCCGGCAGTGGCTGGAGGATTACCTCGTCAGTTACCGCGGCGCGGTCATGCTCGTCAGCCACGACCGCTGGCTGCTCGATCGCGTGGCTTCGAAGATCTACGAGATCGAACGCGGGAAGATGTACGAGTATCCCGGCAACTACAAACAGTACGTCGCCATCCGCGATCAGCGCCGGCTCACGCAGCAGCGCGAGTACGAGAAGCAACAGGACAAGATCAAACGCGAGGAACAGTTCATCGATCGCTACCGCGCCGGCCAGCGCGCTAAACAAGCCCGCGGCAGGGAAACGCGCCTCGAACGCTTCAAGGACAGTGAACTCATCGAACGCCCGATGAGCTCCAGCGACATGTCCATGCGCCTCGCCCCGCGCAGTCGCGCCAGTGACATCATTCTCACCGCCGATGACTGCACCAAAGCCTACGAAGGCAAACGCCTGTTCACCGACTTCACGCTCACCATCAAACGCGGCGACCGCTTCGGCATCATCGGCCCCAACGGCGCGGGCAAGTCCACACTCGTCCGCTGCCTGCTCGGTGAACAAGCCATGGACCGCGGCACCTCCCGCCTCGGTGCGTCCATCGACATCGGCCACTTCAAACAGACGCACGAACACCTGGACCTGAAGCAGACCGTCGTCGAGTTCCTGCGCAAGTTCGTCGTCAGTGAAACCGAACAGGAAGCCCGCGACCTGGCCGGCGCGTTTCTGTTCACCGGCCTGGAGCAGGACAAGCCGCTCTCCGTGCTCTCCGGCGGCGAGCGCGCCCGCGCGGTCCTCGCTTCGCTCATGGCCGGCGGACACAACGTCCTCGTGCTCGACGAACCGACCAATCACCTTGACATTTCCTCGGCCGAACGCCTCGAAGAAGCGATCCGTACCTTCACCGCGCCCCTCGAAAGCGTTTACTCCAGCAAGGACGGCTCCAAGACCAAAGGCGGCGGCACGCTCCTGCTCATCACCCACGACCGCTTCCTGCTTGATGACCTGGTGAATCAACTCATCGTGTTCGACGGCGAAGGCAACGTGAGATACTTCCAGGGCACGTACACCGAATACATGGCCAGCCTCGCCGCCCAGCAGGCCAAGGCCGCCCCAGGCCCCGTGAAGGAGTCGCCGAAGAAAGCCGAACCCGCCAGGCCCGCGCCGAAGGCACAGACAAAGCCGAAGGTCGGCAACTCCGCCCTGTCGCGGATGAACCAGCCGAAGCTGGAAGGGCGCATCGCCGAGCTGGGGAAATCGCTGAGCGAGATCGACACCTCCCTGGCGGATCCGGATATTTACAAGGACGGATCGAAGGTGAAATCGCTTCAGGATCGCCGGGCAGCCGCGGCCGCCGAGTTGGAGCCGCTGGAAGAGGAATGGCTTCGCCGAACGGAAGCGTGACGGCGGGTCGTGGAGCACCGTCCCGGAAGGGCGGTGCCGGCAAGTGCGGGGATGCGGGCTGGCACCACCCTTCCGGGCTGGTGCTCAATTCTGAGCACCAGCCCGGCAAAGTAGTGCTTGCCCGCACTTGGATTATCGGCACCTTTTTCACTGTCTTATCCCTCCCAACCGGCACAATCGGCAAAATGCCATCAATCTCCACGCTAGCGGGCCCAATCCCCCACCGGCAAACGCCCAGCCCTGACCGATTGAACAACAGCGGGTGTCGCGTCGTAATCATGGAGGTGCTCCCCAATGGGCACGCCTTGGTGACGGCTGCCGATGCGGGTATCGTGAAGGCCTGTCGCTCCTGGTGGAATCCTTCAACGGAAGGAGGCGACGACCGATCGATCCCCAGTTGCAACGCCCGGACATCCAGGGCCTGTATCGCGCGCAGGAGAGGGATCGAATCAACATGCCAAGCGTTATGTCCAGAGAACCACAATCTATTCCGAACACTGACAAACGGCTCGCCAGGGCCGTCCAGCCGTACGAGCAACTGCTCCTGACGGCCCAGCAGGCGCAGGCTGCGGCTGACGCCTCCGTCGCCGAACTCGCAGGTCTGCGCCGAAGGCTGGCGGAAGCTCCGCGCGTACTCGAGAAGCGCACCGAAGAACTCACCCGCGCCCGCTCCGCCTTGGAGAAGGCCGAACAGGAAGTCGCCCAGGCTCGCGAGCAGATGGCGCGCAAGCAGGCTGACGCCGCCCGCCTGATCGAACTCGCAGCCGACGCCCAACAGACCCTCGCCCGAGCGCTGGTCAACGAAGAAGCTGCTGACCCCGAGGCCATCGAAGCCCTGGCGCGGCAGATGCTCGAAGAGTCCGCCCCGGTTCGCCCGATGACACTGCCTGCTTCGTACGACCGTTCCAAGAGCGATGAACCCCGCGTCTGGACGCCGCCGCCGTCACCCGCCGATGTCAAGAACGTAATCGTCGAGTACATGGCCCAGCGCGACGCCCTGTGTCCCTCCTGCGGCCAAAGCCTGCGCGGCATCACCGCCGCACGCTGCCCCAGTTGCCGGCTCCAGCTTTCCATCCCTGTCCTCCAGTCCGTCGCACCGCGCTGGTACCAGGCGAGCAAAGCCGTCTCCGCCATTCGCATCGTTTCCCTCATCGCTCTGGTGCTGACGTTCATGTTCGCCAGCTTCGCCCTGTCCGATCGCAGGCTGCCCGGTTGCGGCGTCGGCAGCGAGTGTGACTTCGCTTTCACCAGTCCGTGGTCGAAAATCGCGGGCATCCCGGTCGCCCTGCTCGCGCTGCCGATGCTGCTGGTCATTTTCGCGGCAACCTTCCGCTTGAACCTGGCGTTTCCTGATCCGACCCGCCGCCGGGCCTGGACGTGGATCAGCGGCCTGTCGTTCCTCGCAGCCGGTGCGGGGGCCTGGTTTCTCATCGTGCAACTGTTCATCATCAAGGCCATCTGCCCGCTTTGCATGGTGGCCAACACGCTGAGTCTGCTGCTGGGCGTGTTGGTTCTCCTGACCGCGCCGCTGAACCGCCCCGAAAAACTCCCGCCTCGGGCATCGGGTCCCGTCACCATCAACAAGCCCGCCCTGCTGAAACTGACCGGCGTCTGCGGCCTGATACTGGTGCTGTTCATCGGCGGACATGCAGTGACCAACGCCAGTCGCGGCAAGGCCATGGTCGTCCAGCCAACCGATCCCAACGCCAACGATCCCAACGCGAAGAGCGGCGGCCTGCTCATGGGCGGCGATCTCGACTTCGTCCCCAACCCCAACTCACGCAGGCCCCTCTCCACCCCGGAGAAGCCCAAGCCTTCGCCAACCCCCACTCCTTCGAGCACCAATCCAAAGCCCGAAGGCGGACCCGTGAAGATCGAACTCCCGCCCCCGACGCCTGTGACCACACCCACCGGCGGCTTCTCCCTCCCGGCGGTCGAACCGGAAAAAAGGTAAACGCTGGACCGTTGCCACGCGATGGATGGGGTGCGGACGGACATGGGAAGGGAACTGGAGACAGGAGACGGGGGACAGAAATTGGGAATCGGCGGAGAGGGATCAGAAACCAGGTGTGTCAACCCAATAGAAATGTCCCCTACTTGGACTCACATAGAAATGTCCC
>JBBDXA010000161.1:17489-21709 GCA_040902585.1 Phycisphaeraceae bacterium | reverse complement strand
CAGATCAATAGCACCACCCTTTCGGGATGGTGCTCCAAATCCGTGTGTCGTGTCGTGCATCACTTCTTCTCCACGCGCTGGGGTGTCACCGTGATCGAGCGCGGCCGATCGGGAGCAATCGAATGAATCACGCGCAGCACCACATCCTTGCCCTTGGGCGTCGCCAGGATCAGGCGCATGAACTGATCGCGATAGCGGATCGGCACGCCGTCCACCGCGACGATCACATCCGACTCGCCCAGCCCTGCTTTGGCGGCGGGGCCGCCGTCGTGAGCGGTGCGGATGACGATGCCTTCGGTCTTGGCGGGGAACTTGCGGAGGAAGTCGGTGGGCTGTTCCCACATTTCCTCGATCGCCACGCCGAGGGACAGAGTGGTCGCGCTTTCCTTGGATTGAAGCAGTTGATGGATGGCGCTGGCGGGGGTGACGAAGGCGATGCCGACCTGGGCGCTGTTGTCGAGCATCATGCCGGATTGAAGACCGACGACCTGACCGCGGGCGTTGAGCCACGCGCCGCCGGAGGTGCCGCGCGGGGTGTCGGCTGCGACGTACATGGTCTCGATGTAGGTCTGCTGCTCCGAGAGATACTCGAACGCCATGTCCCGTCGTGCGACGTAACCGCGGATCATGATCGCATGACGATAGATGGGCGAGCCGAAGAGATAGATCGCTTCACCAGGCTGCGGCAGGCTGATGGCGGTGGGCAGGGCGGGGTAGGGAGCATCGCGCCCGGCCAGCCGCAGCATCGCCATGTCATGTCCCGCATCGACCGCCACGAGCGTCGCCTCGATCCGCTCGCCTTTGGAGGTCATCACTTCGATCCGCTTGTGATCCCTGTCCACGACATGGGCCGCGGTAAAGACGAGCCCCGAAGGGTCGGCGATCCAGCCGGAGCCGTTGAGGTGATCATCGATAATCACTTCGACGACCGCGGCCTGGGCGTGATCGTAAAGCTGCGACGGGGTGAGGATCGGCGGCAAGGCGGTGACGGCGTCAGGCGGCGCGGTCTTGGGGCCATCGCGATCCGCCAGCGCCACGAAGCCGGCCGCCAGCAGCGCAAGCAGGCAGACCGAAAGGAGAAGGCGTGCCCGCGAACGGGAGAACGATACGGCAGCGGCGGTTCGATTCATGCGAGGATCCCTTGGTGCTCGCCTGTATCGTATGGCAGAAGGAAAGGTTTGCACGCGCGGCGTGTGATGCGAGGGAAATTCCGGGAGAAGATTGGAGCACCATCCCGGCAGGGTGGTGCCGGCGGCGTGTGTGCATCGCAGGCGCACCGCCCTGCCGGGACGGTGCTCCCGTTCTGAAAAAAAAGCCGCACCTTGCGGCACGGCCTGTTGAAATCGTTGATTATGACTTGCGATCACTTGGTCGGTTCAACCGCGCCGGAGCTGCCGATGGTGTCCACCGGTGCCTTCTTGCGGCCGCGCGGCGGAAGCTCGAAGTTCATGTCTTTGAACTCCGCGGGCGTCAGCACCAGGCGCGTCAGCTTGTTGTTGTTGACCGGCAGTTCGCCGGTGAGCACGAGCTGGTCCTTGTCCCATTCGACTTTCAGCATGAGCTGGGGTTTGTCGCCGTAGATTTCCTTCAGGTAATTCTTGTCGTCGAACAGGCAGCGGTCCACGAGCATGACGACCCATTCGCTGCTCTTGGTCTGCTTCACTTCGAAGGTGCCGTAGTTCATCCCCGGGGCATCGTTGTCGGTGATGCCGTTGCCTTTGGTGTGGGCGAAGATGAACTTGCCGCCCTCGTCGAACTGGAAGCGATACTCGAACTTGGGCGTGTCGCAGACCCAGCGGCCGGTGATCGGCTTTTCGACCTTCGGCTGAGCGATGACCAGCGCATCGGGATTCACGGGCTTCACCGCGTCCGGATTCACAGGCTTCACCGGATCAGGATTGGGCACGTTCGGATCGGGATTCACCGACACGGGACCGGGCGGCACCGGCTCAGGCTCCGGCACCACCGCCAGGTCGCGGCTGATCGCCTTCGTGGCGTGTCGGCCGTCGGGATACACATCGATCTTGTGCTCGCCCACGACGGCCCAGTCATTGGCCGGGAACGCACGCATGCCGGGACGTACCTGCATGTCGAAGTGGACCAGCACGCGATCATCATTCACCGCATCGAGGCGGATATAACCGAGGAGAAGGGCCGGGCCGAGGAAGTAACCCTTGGTGTCCAGATTGCTCACGTCGTAGCCGGTGATGTGCAGGTCTTCGATGTCTTCAAGCTTGAAGGCCTGACCCAGAGGCAGTTCGCCGGGGATGGTGATCCAGACGCGCTCGGCCTTGCGGCGGCGATCGGAACCGGCAACGGGTTTGCCCATATTGCTCTTGTCAAAATAGCTGGTGATGCGGGTGACCACCACGATGCGATCCGTGCCCTTGACGAACGCATGGCGTCCCAGAGGCCAGTGCGGACTGGTGTCCTCGTGGACCAGCCGGGCGTTGGGCAGATACTCCATCTCAACTTCGTAGGTGTCGGTAGTAGCTCCGTGATCCCCGGGCCCCATGGGCAGCGCCCAGCAGCCGGTCATGGCGAACACGGACAGAACAACAAGGGCTTTTTTCAACATGTTCAGTGGCATCGTCTCGACTCCATAAATAGCCTCGCGCATTGCTACGAGCGAGAGCCCGGCCGGGTTCACAGCACAAGCCTGATTGGCTCATCTTCTTGGCTCATCATCGGCCAATTGGCCGCGGCGATTTGGGTTTGCCGCCCCGCGAAACCAGCAAAACCATGATAACACGCATCCCCGCCGGGCCCAACCTAAGCCTTAAGATCGACAGAACTTACGTGCCAACAACCCCTACAGACGGGAGTCCGGCGATTACCGGACGACATGGCCGATGAAGCGTTAACCTACTGCGGACATCTATAAAGATGCCCGTCCCGGCGGAAGTTTGGAGCACCATCCCGGCTGGGTGGTCCTCAAGGGCGCGTGAGCCCAAGCGGGTGCCACCTTGCCGGGGATGGTGCTCCAGTCTCACGCGTGTTCTGAGCGTGTTCTAGGATAGAGTGCTGCGATGCCGCGAAAGCCCCGCCGCCGGTTCTGGGTCTGGACCATCGTGACGACCTTCATCCTCACGACCGCAGCCATCCCTGTCGCCCAGCTCACCCTGCCCTCCATTTACCGCTGGCACAACCTGAAGAAACTCGTCAGCGACGATCCGCAGACCCGCGCCCAGGGCCACACTTTTCTGATCAACCGGGCCGCGACCGATGAACTCGTCGTCAAAGGGGCGATCGAAAAGCTCGAGGTGAAGGACGATCAGGTTTTCTTCGAGCTGGTGCTGGCGCTGGATCAGGCGGGCGTATGGACGCTGGGCCGCATCCCGCGCCCACACTGGATCCGCTTCCTCGCCCGCATGGCTGGTGATAAGGAACCGGAAGCGCGACTGCGGGCGGCCCAGATGCTGGCGGACCTCCCGGACTCGGCGGGTGAGGCGAAGGTGATCGAGCTCTTCAGGAAGCTCACCACGGATGAAGCGCCGGAGGTGCGGTTCAACGCGATGATCTGCGCGGCAGAGATGCGCGGGGCCATCGCAGCGAAGGAAAAACGTGAAGTCACGCGCCAGTACGACGCCCTGCTCGTCGAGCGCACGCAGGATGAGAAGCCGATGGTCGCCCGGCACGCGTGGATGTTGCTCGGCTTGATCAACGATCCATCCAACGGCGTGAGCGCCTCGTGGCGCAAGGCGGAGCCGGATGTGGCCGAGGCGATGATGTGGATGGCGCTGCATACGAATCCGGATGTGCCACAGCCGGCGATCGAGGCGCTTGGCGATGAAACGGTGTCGCCGCAGGTGCGGGCGATGGCGGCGACGATGCTCGGGCATAGCGACGCCAAGGGAGCGCGCGAGGCGTTGAGCAGTATCCTGAGCATTCAACGCAAAGACATCACGCCACAGAATCAGATCGTGATCTGGCGCGCCATTCTCGCCCTCCGGCTGGGCAACGCACCGAAGGAACGCAACCTGCCTGATGTGGATATTCACGGGTATTCGGCGCTGGTCACATTGGTCGCGCAGTGCATGCGCATAGACTACGAAAACGTGACGCTGCGACCCTTGATCCTTGCATCGGTGTTTCGGGATCGGCGGGTTCTCTTAGCCGCAAGCGAGTTGACCTCGGACCTTTTCACCATCGCTGATGATCCCGTCGCCTGGCTGGCGAGTCTTGAAGGCGTGGCGGAGGCGCGGCGCGAAGGCCGCGCG
>JBBDXA010000161.1:0-17479 GCA_040902585.1 Phycisphaeraceae bacterium | reverse complement strand
CCGCCGCCCCGCCACAAGGAAAGATCATCGTCCCCGCCAACCCGCCGCAGCTTCGACTCGCGGCCCTGCGCGCCAGTGAAACCTTCGACCCTGACCTGCTCCTGCCTCTGCTCGCCGATGAAAAGGAAACGATCCGCAATCAGGCATGCGTACTCGCATCCAAACGCCTGACCAGGGAGCAGAACGCGGCCCTGATCCGTCGCCTGCTGCAACCGCCCCGCCTTCAGGCCGATGACCTGGACAAGATCATTTATCGCTTCTTCGATGAGGCCAAGCAGTCAGCCGCGATGCTCTGCGGCATGACCGGCGCGGACCCGGCTGCGCTCGATCAGATGTGGCGCGACTTCGCCGACCGCCGGGGCGTGCGCGAGCTGGTGCAACTCGCCTACTGGATGCAGGGCCAGCCCGTGCCTGATGTGAAGGACCCGCTCGACATGGCGACCAAGGCGATGATGCTCGACATCATGCCCAAGCAGACGATGCTGCTGGCGCTGTTGCACAAGGGCGAATCCATCGCGCTGGACACGCTGCTGACCCCGCGCGGCGACCCGCGCGCGGACTTACTGAAACTCCTGGATCAGGATCGCTGGTGGTTTGTGCTCGAAGCGTATCTGCCGCCCGATGCGCCGCGCCTGAACGTGTGGGGTGACCCGGACCTGGCGCGGTTTCAGATCGAGCTATTGCGCGACTGGTATGTGCTGAATCGGCGAGCGAAATGATCAAGGCTCCCAATACCGGCGCGCCCCATGTCGAATGTGCATGATGCGCACCTTGTCGCCGTCGACGCGATAGTACACTCGATACACACCGAAGTTCATCTGTCGCACGTCGAAATCAAAACGATCACTCTCCGGCGCGAGCTTGAAACGATTCGGCATCTCCTCCAGCGACGTGCATGCGTCGAGCAGGCCCCGAAACCACCGGTCCGCATTGAGGACGGAATAGCGAGAGAGATAGTCGTGAATCTCGTCCGCGTCTGCCTCCGCCAACTCTTCGATGATGACGGTGAACTTCATGGCTTGGACCCGCGGGCGCGTGCGGCGATCTTCCGGCGGATGGACTTGAACGCTTGTGCCAGCGGTTTGCCCTTGACATGCCGCGACCTCTCCATCGCCTGCTGAATCGCCGCGATCGTATCGGCGCGCTCGATCGCGTCGAGCATGCGCTGATAAGCCTCCGCGTCCTGCACGATCAGAGCGGGTTTGCCGTTGACTGTGAGTACGCTGGGGCGGCCGGATTTCTTCAACTTTCTCATGTGCGCCTTGGCGTTGCGCTGAAAGCTTGACAGTGAATCGATGTCATCAATGGCGATCATGGGCAGCTCCTGTAAACATGCATATCCATGCAATAAGCATGTTGTATTATCGCATCTAACGCCCACCGATTCAAGCGCCAAGCCGCAAGCGGCTCACGGCACCGGGGGCACCGGCCACTTCAACCACTTGTGCAGGAACGCATACGTCCCCACACCGTTGATCGTGTGCGGCCCGGCAAACCATTCGATCTCACAGCGGTCGCCGATTTTCAGGAGGCCGTTGTAGAGGTAGCGGACTTTGCCGAACTCCGCGCCGACCTGTTCATCGATGCCGACGCCGTCGAAGTGGCCGCGTTCGACCATGAACGGCCGCGGGGCGATGAGGGCCGCCATCTCGGCGTAGTTGAAGGTCGAGCCCAGGTCCCATTCAAAAATCTCATATTCGCCGGTCCAGACGTAGCTGTAGCCGGCGCGGGTGTTGGCGTTCTTGTCGACCCATTCGTTGAAGTCAGCCGAGCAGATGGAAAGGCAATAGTTGGAGACGAGGGGCGGAATGCGCATGGCGGATTTGCCGCCGTAGCTGAGGCCATAGAACGCGATGCGCTGGCCATCGACGAAAGGCTGCGTCGCGAGCCAGTCGGTGATCTGCTGATGCTGGGGGACGATGATGGAAAAGAGCGTCTTGCCCAGCGGGTTGGCCTTGCGCTGAAGGGTGCGGAAGCGGTCTTTGAAGATGTAAAGATTCTGCGGGGCGAAGGTGACGAAGCCACGCTCGGCAAGCTGCGTGGCGAACGCTTTGTAGTACTGGAAGTTTTGCTCGCCGATGACATCCTGCGGGCGGCCTTCGAGGCCGTGCTGACAGACGACGACGGGACGCCTGCCCCCGGGCTCGCCCTCCTTGATGCCCTTGGGCACGACGAGGATGCCGTAGGCGATGACATCGTCCCAGACATCGAGCACGACTTCGTACTGCGTCCACTTGTCGCTCTCCGCGATCTTGCGCGTCCTTGCGTTGGCCGGGAGCAAGGCATCATCAAACGCGCCGATCACGTCGTTCTTGAAGATCGTGCGGTATTCCTCGACGGCCTTCTCGTACTCGGCCACGCCCTTCTTCGCGGCATCTTCGAGCTTCTTCATGAACGCCTTGCGCACGTAGGGCGACTCGCGGAGGAGGAGCTGGTTGTGCAGGTCGATTTCGTCGAACTGGCGTTTGTGACGCGCGGCAGGGTCGAGCGACGACTTTGCAACAACAGGTTGGGCACCGTGCTTCCCATTCGCAGCATCGGGGACACCGAGCGATTCACAAAGGTCCTTCCAAGCGAAGGTGTCACCCGGCTTGAGCTCACGTGCGCGACTGAGGGAAATGTCGTAGCAAATCTCGTGTGGATTCGCGTCGGGAAGAGGAACGAGTTTGCCGGCACGCAAAAACTCACGGCGGGTCAACTTTGAATCGGAGGCAGCAATCCGAAATGGCGCACCTCGCCCACCTGAAAGTGTTCGCTCGATCGGGGGAGACTCATCGATGTACAGTTTGCGGTCGCCGACCATCAAAGCGACTTCAGCATCGCCGAACTCCTTCAACAGTCCAAACACGTTGCGATCGATCGGCTCCTGCCAGATGTTCTGCCTTGAGTCGAAATACCCGCTGACGCAGACCGCGTCGATGCGCGGGTCCAGCGCCCCGGCGTAGAGCGCGAGCATGCCGCCTTCGCCGTAGCCGATGACGCCGATCTTTGTCGCCGCTTGCGGCTTAGCGCTGGTCGTGTTGGCGGCGTCCGGACCGCGACCACCGGTCGCGGCTTTGTGAAACCAGTCCACACACGCCAAGACCTTCTGCACTTCGTAGCCGATCAGATGTCGGCCCAACTCGAACGCGCTTCGATACAGGAACTCGCGGTTGGTAATGCCACCGATGCGTTCCTGCCGGTTGATGAGCATGGGCACGATCACCCGGCAACCGCTCTCGGCCAGCCGCCGCGCAAACTGCGACTCGGCCGGCACACCCTCGACCAGCCCGCAAATCTGCTCCGGCGTCTGCTCGCAGTCCGGAATCGCAATCACATCCGCCACCGGCTTCTTGCCCCCGGTCGGCACCAGCAGCAGCCCTTCGCCGTGCACCGTCACCTGCGTGCGATTCGGGTCCGGATCCTCCAACACCGGCCAGCGCACCGCGTAAATCTCATAACCTTCGCCCTTGCCGACCAGGGCCGCGGCTTTCGTCGTGCCCATTAGCTCAGGAGCATCAAACTTCACCCGGGCATCGCGCACGCCCAGGATGTGCGCCAGGCGTTTGCGGTTGGGCTCGATCGATTTCTCATACGCCTGCGGCGAAGTGAAGTCCCGCTTCCAGTGCTGCTCGCGCAGCTTGATCGATTCCTCCAGCTTGCGGAGCAGGAACTTGTCCACGCCATCGACGAGGGTTGAGGCGATGTCCCCTTCCATGGTCAGCGGCTTCGTGCCGGGCAGAGGCACGGGCTCGGCTGCCAAGGACTGAAGAGGCGAGACACACAACATCATCACGAGTGCGATTTGTCGGAACATCGGCGGCTCCTTGGAGCACCATCCAGGCAAGGGGGTGCTGATGGCGGAGGTTGATCGAAGGTGCAGCTTCGCGTCGGTTTGATCCGGTAGCCAATAGCACCACCCTTTCGGGATGGTGCTCACACCAGAATATCGCGCACCTGCCGCATCAGCGCATCGTTGGCGGGCGGGAAGGTGTAGTCGAGCAGGTTGGCCGCCTTCACCCAGCGGTGATCAGCCACATGCAGATTGCGCGGCTCCGCGCTCCCCGCCAGCCGGCGACAGAAGAAGGGATGCAGTCGAACCTGTGCGTGGTCGTAATGAAAAGTGATGACGGGCAGTTCGCTGGTGGTCTCGACGGTGACGCCGAGTTCTTCTTCGTACTCGCGGATAAGACATTGAGCGGGTGACTCACCCCGTTCAATTTTGCCGCCGGGCAGTTCCCAGTAGCCGCCGAGGACCGCATCGTGCTTGCGCCGGGCGATGAGAACGCAGGTGTGAGCATCGCGCTGTTCGACGAGTACACCAATGGCGACATCGACTTGTTGACAGGGTTCGGCCATGGTGTGTTTACAGCAAGAGCGATGAGCGCATCGACGAGCCTTGCCTCGCACGACTTCAGAGGCGCTGCCGAGGGTTCGGCCTCCTTCGGGCACGTCGTTCCGAAGGCCAAATCGGCATGAATTTTAGTCGAGAAATCAAAAACATCAATAAGATCAATGTTTTCAGCGTTTTATAACAACATTAAGCTGAAAAAATCGACTTCCGCTGTTTTCCCGACGAATGCGCCAATCTCCACTTGGTTCACGCATCTAACACAATCAATTGCAGGGGTTTATCAAAACCGACCCATTCGCGGAGCATTTCATTGACATGGGAGGGCCGGTTTCGATAGCATGTCTTCGCCGGGTGAGTGGTTGCCCAGCCCCCAAAATCTGTCAGCCGTGGCGCGCCTCCGCCAACAGGATCGGAGCCCTGTGGCGGAGGCTTTTTTTTCGCTTCGTCTCGTCGCCCGATCGCTCAATTTCCTCGCTCCACAATCGTGAGTTCAAACCCGTTACCGACAGGCACGGGCGCGGTGACTGCGTTGGGCAGCGCCCGCAGGTGGGCGAGGAACGGCGCGAGCTCGGTCGCGTGCGTCGTCGAGTTGTCGGTGGCGAAGACCGCGCGGCGAGCGAGTCTGGGAAGCACGGCCTCGAGATAGTCGAAGCTCTCAGCCTTGGTCGCATCGAAAAACACGAAATCATAAGGCTTCGGCGGCACGAAATGCGCGACCAGCTCGCGGGCATCGCCTTCGTGAAGGGTCACGTGATCGATCAAGCCCGCTTCGGTCAGATGGCGCGTGGCGGCCTCAACCTTCTTCGGACTCATCTCAAAGCCGTACACATGTCCGCCCACCTCGCTCGCGGCGGCTGCAAGGTGCAGCGTCGAATAGCCGTAGCTGACACCGATCTCGCACAAGGACTGGAACCGGCCGATGCGAACGATCTGGGCAAGCACCAAGGCTTCATCGCGCGGGATCTGCCAGTGATCATCCACTTCATGGCGAAGCTGGTCGACGCGATCCATGACAGCCTGGGTCTGAGGTGAAAACATGGTCCTGGGTCCTGGGTCCTGGGTCCTGCGTCCTGAGTCGCGGGTCCTGAGTCCTGGGTCTTGGGTCGTATGGTCGTCGTTTTGACACAGGACTCAGGGCCCAGGACCCAGGACTGATTGAGGACTCTCGACGCGATTCAGCCGATCTTAACCGGACGGGAAGAACGTGGAAATGCAGGCATGAGCGACGCGACGACAACACCATCGAATACCGGCTACACCCCTTGGACCCGCGCGGCCAGGTGGGGGCTGGTGATCGTCGTTCTCATTGCCGCGGGCACGCGTCTTATCGGGCTGGGCTCGCTGGATGTGTGGATGGATGAGGTTTACTCGCACGAGGCCTCCAGCGACCTGCTTCCCAAGCTGCTGAAGTGGGAGACGGTGAGCAACGAGAGCAGCAGCCCGCTGCCCTTCATCGAACAGAAATTCACCCGGCGAATCTTCGGCGAAGAGAGCCCGCTGAGCCTGCGACTGCCCTCGGCTCTGCACGGCATCGCCAGCGTCGCATTCCTCTATCTCATCGTGGGTTTCACCATCGGCTGGAGCGCTGCGTTCTGGGCGGCCCTGCTGCTGGCGATCAACCCGTTCGCCCTGGAATGGAGCCGGGAAGGCAGGATGTACACGCAGTGGACGGCAGCGACGCTGCTGCTGATCGCAATGGCCTACGAGGCGGTGCGGTGGACGCGGGAAGAAGTACCCCGACCGCTCGCGGAGCCTCGCCATCGGGCTTGGGATAATCCCATCGCGCTGAACTGGCGATGGTGGCTCACCGGCTTCCTCTTCATGCTCGTCCATGCGATGAACGTGATGGGCACGATGACCCTCGGCGGCGTCGGCCTGTGGCTGGGCGTGATGGGACTCGTGGAACTGAAATCAAACGCACGCGCGGGACTTCGCATCCTCACTGGCGCGGCCCTGGCGACGGGCGTGTACCTGTGCAGTTGGGGTCTGACGGGCATCGCCAAGGCCCTGATGGTGTCGGGTGTGGCCAAGGCGGCGAAGGACTTCAAGCCGCCGGTGTTGCAGGAGGAGGTCCTTAAGTTTCTTCAGCAGGTGCCCGGTCATGTGCCGACGACAGCGGCGATCGCGCTGTGGCTTCTCGTACTCATTGGTCTGGTCCTTCTCGTGCGGCAAGGGCGCTGGCGCATCGCACTGCTTCTGACGCTGGCCGGTCTCGCGGCCTGGCTGGGGTACCCCGCTGTCGCCAAGTCCCACTACTTCGCGCCCAAGTACGTCTACACCGGCGTGCTCACCTACTGCGTCGGACTGGGGGCGCTGGCGGCCTGGCTGTCCCGCGGCGGCTTCGGTCTGCCGCTGAACGGCGGGCGCGCGATCGCAGCCCTGCTCGTCATCACGGCGGCCGCGATCGCCTGGCCCTTCACGAATGAAGTCTTCTTCGTGCCCAAGATGGAAATCCGCAAGGCCCTGCACCCAGTGCAGACGCAGGCGAAGACGGGCGATGTGTTCATCCTCGTGCCGGACTATTACGAATCGCTCGACGGGTACAAGCCTTATCGCTTCGGCGACAACGTGATGGTCATCCGCGGCCCGAAGGAAGCGCGGTACGGGGCGATGCCGGATGAGGAATACAAGGGGACATTTGAGACGCGGTTTCCCACCGCCGATCCGCGAAGCCCTAAGCAGCCGCCAGGCGGCACCTGGCTGTTCCTGCTCAATGTCGAAGGCGACGGGCCGGTGATGCAGCGCTGGGAGGAGCGCCTCGCGAGCGTTCAGCGCGTGCTGAGCGCCTACGGGCTGACGGTTGACGATGTGAAAAAGCATCTCACGCCCGAAACCTTCACCCTGACACTGCGGCTGAGTCTGAATGAGGCGGGCAAAGGCGTGATTGAACACCTCACTCCGACTCTGGGCAGGCGCTTCCGCTGAGGTTGCGTCGATGATCGATAAAGGAAATTCAAAAAAGAAAACCCCGGCCGATCGGGGGGTCCACGGTGACCGGCCAGGGCTCACATAGATTTAGGGGAGACTTCGAGACTCTTGCGACCTATTGCTCGGGCTGGCGTCGCAGTTTCATCGTCCTGCTCATTTTTCAGGGTGATGCACCCGACAAACGAACGGCATGATGCCGCCAACGGAATCCACGCCCGAACCCCGCATCGCTCCTTCCCATTATCGTCACCTTGTCCGGAAAAGAACATAGGTGAATCTACTCATTGTGGAATTGGCGGTTCAAGGTTCCGCCAGACCTTCGCGAAAAGCGAATCGCGCCAGTGCGACGCGATCGTGCATCTCCAGCTTATTCATCAGGTTACCACAATGATTCTCAACCGTCTTCACGCTGATCGCCATCAACCCGGCGATTTCTTTCTTAGCCATGCCGCGTGCGACATAGCGAAGGACTTCCAACTCGCGCGGCGTCAGGGTGGAAAAGCGGGTCACATTGGCACCTTCGAGCCGAACGGCTTCGTGGTCGATCACCAGCCGGGTGCGAATCTCTGGTGAGAAGTAGACCCCGCCGGCGGCGACCTTGCGGATCGCCTGGATGACTGCTTCGATCGGCTCACGCTTGGAAATGTACCCGCGGGCCTTGATGCGCAGCACCTGCTCGATGTAGCGATCGTGGAAGAAGGCACTGAGGAAGACGATCTGGATACCGGGGTACTGCGCCATCATCGTGGCGGCCGCCTCGAAGCACACCAGGCCGGGCATGTCGATATCCATGAGCACGACGTCTGGCCGATCCGCCGCCGCCAGTTTGAGTGCATCGTCGGCATCGGCGGCAGCACCGACCATCTGCAAATCCGTTTCGCGCCCAAGGCGTTCGCTCAGGGCTTCGCGAACAAGCACATGATCATCCACCAGAAGCAGACGAATAAGACCGTGCGACGAGCGGGAATGCTCTTGATCGGCATGGAGGAGCGAGGAATGGTTGGAAGTATCGCCTTGGCGCAATGCTGTGGTCTCAATTCAGGAAGTTGGTTGAAGCTGACCCAACCGCGTGGGTCCAAGCCTGCACCAGGCCGGTGCAACTGCCACCAGGGGGATCTGATGCCTGTCCAATGATACATGACCGTCGCGCGACCACACGGTCGCCCCCATCCTGCCGGTCATTAAGGGACAAACATACTCGACTTCAGGTGGGCCTCATCACTCTCGTGAATTGCCCCACATGACTCGCCAAACAGCCGCGAGCCGCGAAGCATACCACGAAGCGTGAGTCCCCGGCGAATGGAGGTTTCGTACCCCAGCTTCGCTTGAATCGAACTCGCGACTTTCATTCAGTTATACTGGCCGCGCATGAGTGAGGCGACAACTCCAGCGGCTGAACCATCGCTGCCGGCGACCTTGCCTCGCATCACCGCGGGCCGCGCCGGCCTTTTCATCTTCATCCTCATCGCCGCTCCTTGTCTGCTGTCCCTTCCGTGGACCCTTGGCCAGGAAAATTACAACTACAACTCCCAGCGATTCGAGTCGCGCCAGCCGCCGGGCATGGTCACCGATACCCGCGCCGATCCCCTGCCCGACGGCACGCAACCCAAAAGCTTCCAGCTATTCGGCACCGACTCCCTCGGACGCAGCGTCTTCATTCGCTGCCTGCTCGGCGGCGCGGTGAGTCTGGGCGTAGGCATGGCTGCGGCTCTCATTGCCGTGGTCATCGGCGTGACCTGGGGCGCGATGTCCGGCCTGGCGGGCGGTCGCGTCGACTCGGCCATGATGCGCACCGTCGATGTGCTCTATGGCCTTCCCTACATCCTGCTCGTCGTGCTCGTCAAAATCGCCCTGCAACCGCCGATGAAGCTCGCTTTGCTCTGGCTCTTCGGGCCTTCGCAAGGCGGCAGCGACGGCATGAGCGATGCCACCGCCGAACAGATCAGTTCCATGCTCACGCTTCTGCTGGCGATCGGCGGCGTGAGCTGGCTGACGATGGCGCGGGTGATCCGCGGCCAGGTGCTCAGCCTCCGCGCCCAGCCTTTCATCGAAGCGGCGCGGGCCTGCGGCATCAAGCCGCTGCGCATCCTGCGCGTTCACCTGTTGCCGAATCTGGTCGGACCGATCGTTGTCTATACTACGCTGACGGTGCCCACGGCCATCCTTCAGGAGAGCTTCCTGAGCTTCCTGGGCATCGGCGTGCAGCCGCCCCTGCCGAGCTGGGGCAACCTCGCGGCCGAGGGCGTCAAGGAACTGCACACCCTCGCCCTGCCCGGCGCGGACTTCGGCTGGTGGCTGATGCTCTGGCCCTGCCTGCTGCTGGCGCTGACCCTGCTCTCGCTGAACTTCCTGGGCGATGCGTTGCGTAACAGGCTGGATCCCAGACGTTTGAAGACTTGACCGGAAGAACATCAAGATCCGTCGCACCACCCGCGACCCATGAACGGAAAAACCATGGAAAACCGCTTCACGTTCCGAGATCTGATCTACGTCACCATTCTGATTGTCTTCGTCATCAGCGTCTGGGTGAAGATGCGGCAGGACGACCGGCAGTGGGAAGTGCTCCAGCAGATCGGCCAGAAGCTGGATGCCCAGACGCGCGACCTGCGCGAGATCAATCAGAAGCTCAAGTCCGGTGTCGCCGTCAACACCGGCGAGCAGACCCCGCCCACGAGCGATACCAACGACGCCTTCACTCGCCTGCGCAAGATCAAGGCGGAGAATCCGGACTATGCCCTGGGCGACTGGCTGGTGGATTCCTTCAGCGCTTCGCCCGCTACGCTCACCCCTAACGTCCCTTCTGCCGACGCCTACACGACCATCCTCGGTAACAAGGTGCTCGAGTGCCTGGTGACGCGCGATCCGGAGACTTGGGAATGGCGCGGGCTGCTGGCGGAGAGTTGGGAGATGGTTGATCAAAGCGCGGCCTGGAAGGAGTACTTTGCGAAGCGCCGCGCGGTGCCCCTGACCGAAGAAGAGATTCGCAAGGAAGTAGAGTTTCCCGATGATGATGCGGGCGAAGTGAAGCAGCAGGCGTACATCAGCAAGCGAATGTTTGAAGGCCGCCGGGCGCTGGACGTGGGCGCGGAGGCCGACTGCCCGCCCGCCATGACCTGCACCTTCAAGCTCCGCAAGGGCGTCGTCTTTTCCGATGGCGAACCGTTCGATGCGGATGACGTGGTGTTCACCGCCAAGTGGATTCAGAATCCGGAGGTGGCGGTGCCGCGGGCGCGCAGCGCGTTCGTGGAAGTGAAAAACGTCACCAGGAAGAGCCAGTATGAAGTGGAGTTCACGTTCAAGCGGCCTTACTTCGAGGCGTTTGTAGTGGCCGGGACGATCGAGATTCTCCCCGAGCATTTCTATGGCAAGTACACGCCGCAGGAGTACAACTCCGCGACCGGTCTGCTGATGGGCTCGGGCCCCTACCGTCTGCCCGATCCGACGAACTGGTCGCCGGGCAAGCCGCTGGAACTGTTGCGCAACGAACGCTACTGGGGCGAGCCGGGGCCATTTGACAAGATTATCTACAAGGTGATCGAGAAGGACCCCGTCCAAATCCAGGCATTCAAGAACAGCGAGATCGACATGTATGCCGCCAACGAACCGGAGACGGCCAAGGTGCTGCTGGCGGACAAGAATGTGATGAGCAAGGCGGAGTACCTGGAGTTTCTTTCGATTCGCACGGGCTACATGTTCATCGCCTGGAATCAGCAGCGCAACGGCCAGGCGACCTGGTTTGCCGATAAGGATGTGCGCAAAGCGATGACGATGCTCATCGACCGGCAGAAGCTGTGCGACCAGGTGTTCCAGGGCAAGGCCGTCCAGACCAGCGGGCCCTTCAACGAGCTGGGCGAGCAGGATGATCCGAACATCTCCCCCTGGCCCTACGATCCCAAGGCCGCGCGCGAACTGCTCAAGGCGAAAGGCTTTGAAGACCGCGACGGCGACGGCCTGCTCGAAGACCCCGACGGCAAACCCTTCCGCGTGCGCGTCAGCTACCCGGCACCCAGCGACGTCTACGATCGCGTGTTCCTCTTCATCAAGGACAACATGGCGCGCGGCGGCGTGGCGCTGGATCTGGATCCCAGCGGCTGGCCGCTCATGATGAAGAAGCTCAACAACCGCGACTTCGACGCGATCGCCCTGAACTGGACCGCGGGCATCGAGACGGACGTCTATCAGATGTTCCACTCCAGCCAGACAGCCGATGAAGCGGACAACTTCATGCTCTATCGCAACTATGAGCTGGACAAGCTCATTGACGCGGCCCGCGAGTCGCTCGACGAGAAGAACCGCATGGCCGTGTGGAAGCAGGTACACCGCATTGTTCACGAGGATCAGCCGTACACCTTTGTCTTTCGCCGCAAGTCGCAGTTCTTCTACGACAAGCGCGTCAAGAACGTGTACATCACCAAGTCGGGCCTGAACTACGTGGGGTACTGGATCATGCCCATGGAGTATTACGTCCCCTCGGCGCTTCAGAAGCGCGGACAATAACGTCTCGCCTGGGCAGCCGTTTGCCTGACGCGTTTCAGTCCTTTTCGATTCCCGGTCGCTTTCATCGCCTGGCCCATGGCTACTTACGTCCTTCGCCGCATCCTGCTTTTCATCCCCACGCTGCTGGGCATCACGGTCCTGGTGTTCGCGGTGATGGCGATAACACCGGGCGGCGTCGGCAAGGCCGTGGTGAACATGCAGGGCGAGATGAATCCGCAGGAACGCAAGCAGTTGGAGGACTATCTCAATCGCCGCTACGGACTGGATAAGCCGATCTACGTGCAGTACCTCCGCTGGCTCAACCGCGTGTCGCCGATCGGCGTCAGCTACGACGAGAAAGGGCAAAGCCAGGGATTTGGAATCAAGTGGCCGGACCTGGGCACCAGCTTCATCAAGCAGCGCCCGGTAATCGATCTGATCGGCGAGATGCTGCCCATCACGCTGCTGCTGAATCTGCTGGCGCTGCCGCTGGTCTACACCATCGCCATCGGTACGGGCATCTACGCGTCGCACTTCCGCGGCAAGGCGTTTGACACCATCTCCGGCTTCGTGCTGCTGGCCCTGTGGTGTCTGCCGACGATCTGGGTGGGCATCATGCTCATCTATTTCTTCGCCAACGATGACATGTTGCACTGGTTTCCCACCGGCGACCTGCACGACATCACCGCGACGACCATGCCCTTCATGCCCGCCGCGACCGAGCAGGGCTTTCAACGCGGCTGGCTGCTGGATTACTTCTGGCATCTGGTGCTCCCTTTGGTCTGTCTGACCTACGGCGGCTTCGCGTACCTCTCCAAGCTGACCCGCAGCGCGATGCTGGAGAACTCGTCTTCCGATTTCGTGCGCACGGCCCGCGCCAAGGGCGTCGCCGCGCGCGATGTGCTTTTTCGTCACACCTTCCGCAACAGCCTGCTGCCCCTGATCACCGTCGCCGCCCACATCCTTCCCAGTCTGCTGGGCGGGTCGATCATTGTGGAGTCGATTTTCCAGATCAACGGCATGGGTCGGCTCATGATCGAAGCAGCTTTCCTTAAGGATTACGAGATCATCATGTCCGTCACGCTGGTCGCCAGCGTGCTGGTGCTCGTCAGCTACCTGATCGCGGATCTCGGTTACGCGATCGCCGACCCGAGGGTGAGCTATGAGTAGCGGCACCATCCAGGATCCGCGTGAAGAAGCGGCCCTCGCTCAGCCGGCGCTGGCAACTCCGCCGATGAGTCTGCCCCGCCGCATCCTGGGCGAAATGCTCGGGCGATGGGGGGCGCGGCTGGGCATGATCTGGATCGGTGGCATGTTCCTGCTGGCGGTGTTCTCGCCCTTCATCGCCAACTCGCATCCCTACCTGCTCATCCTCAAAGATGGCTCGTGGTCCAGTCCGCTGCTGAGGCACCTGACGCCGCAGGATGTGATTCTCCTTGTCGCGCTGTTCATGTTCATCGTGATGTGGTTCATGCGGCGAACGCCGCTGGGCAGAAAGATTCAGATCTACTTCATCACGCTGGCGGTTGTTGCCCTGATATCGTTCATCTTTGTCAGGCCGCCAGGTCTGATCGTGTATGAGAAGTATCGTGAATTGAGCAGCGCCGGCGAGGTCAGCTTCGTCCTCAATGCGCCGATCCCCTACTCGCCTCACGATCGATTGCGCGACATCAAAGACGCCCGTCTCGCGGCTCCGACTACGGAACACTGGATGGGCACCGACAACTTCAGCGCGGACCTGATGAGCAAGTTGATTCATGCCACGCGCATCGCCCTGGCGGTCGGCTTCATCGCCACGGGCATCGCCGTGGTCATCGGCATCATCATCGGCGGGATCATGGGTTATTTCGCAGGCGCGATGGATCTGCTCGGCATGCGCCTCGTGGAAATGTTCGAGGCCATCCCAACGCTTTTTCTGCTCATCGCCATCGCCGCGGTCATTCCCGAGCGCAACATCTACATCATGATGACCATCATCGGGTTGACCGGCTGGACCGGCTACGCCCGCTTCGTCCGCGCGGAGTTTCTCAAGCTCCGCCACCAGGACTTCGTGCTCGCCGCCAAGGCGTGCGGGCTGCCGCTGCATTCGATCCTGTTCAAGCACATGCTGCCCAACGGCGTCGCGCCGGTGCTGGTGGGCGCGAGCTTCGGCATTGCCGGCGCGATCCTTCTCGAAAGCACGCTTAGCTTTCTCGGCCTCGGTCTGGGCCCAGGCGAACCGAGCTGGGGACAACTGCTCAACCAGACCCTCGGCGCGGGCGGGCGATATCTCTGGATCATTGTGTACCCCGGACTGGCCATCTTCCTCACCGTCTTCGCCTACAACCTCATCGGCGAATCTCTGCGCGACGCGATCGATCCGCACACGAAGCGCATCAAGAGGCAAGGCGGGTGAGGTGGAGCGAAATATCAAAGACAAAAGATCCAAAACACAAACAAATGCCAAGGGAACCAATTTCAAAATAGACGTTGAGATTTGAAGTTTGAAGATTGGAGTTTGTTTGAGTTTTGGTAGTTGGCATTTGGAGCTTTCCCCATGGACCCTTTGCTGAAGATCGAAACCCTGGCCGTCAGTTTCCCTGTCGCGGCCAAACCTGAGCCGGGCCAGAGCAAGGCTCAGACCTCGCGCCGCGTGCGTGCGGTCAGCAATGTCTCCATGACCATTTACCCGAAGCAGACGCTCGCCGTCGTCGGTGAATCGGGCTGCGGTAAATCGGTCACGGCCATGTCCATCCTCAAGCTCGTGCCTACGCCGCCCGGCAGCTACGACCACGGCTCCATCCACTGGAACCCTGATGGCAAGAGCCCCGTCAACCTTCTCAACTACTCCGATCGGCAGATGCAGTCGATCCGCGGCAACCAGATCGCGATGATCTTCCAGGAGCCGATGACCAGTCTGAATCCGGTCTACACCGTCGGCGAGCAGATCATGGAAGCGGTTCTGCTGCACCAGAAAGTCAGCTCGCGGCAGGCGGTCGATATCGCGGCTGATGCCCTGACCGATGTCGGCATTCCCGACCCGCGCGGCCGCCTGAAGGAATATCCCCATCAACTCTCCGGCGGCATGCGGCAGCGCATCATGATCGCCATGGCGCTGGCGTGTAATCCCAAGCTGCTGCTGGCAGATGAACCGACCACCGCACTGGACGTCACCATTCAGGCGCAGATTCTCGAACTGCTGCGCGACCTTCAGCACAAGCGCGACATGGCGGTGATGCTCATCACCCACGACCTGGGCGTCGTCGCGGAGAACGCCGACGTCGTCGCCGTGATGTATGCCGGTCGCATTGTCGAGTACGGCTCGGTGCATGATGTGTTCCAGCGTCCGCTGCATCCCTACACGAAGGGCTTGTTCGGCTCGATGCCTGTCATCGGCCGCACGAAGGATCGGCTCGAAGCGATTCCCGGCAACGTGCCCAACCCGGCGAACTTCCCCTCCGGCTGCCCGTTTCACCCGCGCTGTGCGGCCACGCGGGAGAAGGCAAGCCTTGCGGACGCAAGCGAGATCATCAGCGTGGACCGCGACGGCAAGCTGGTGGATGTGATGCGGATGTGCGTCGATCGCGAGCCGCCGCTCCTGGAAGTCGCGCCCAAGCACTGGGTCGCATGCCACTACGCGCCGGGCTTTGCCGAGGGCAGGAAGACCTTGCCGGATGTGGAGTACCGCCGCGAACCGGTGGCGGTGTGAGCGAAATGTCCACCGCGATCGAATTCATTTCTGAAGCTCGCTGCGTTTGGCGGTGAAGGTGTGCATCACTTCGCCGTCGATCGAAACCACCTTGTACGTCACCGTCGGATCGCCCAGCGTGGTATCGAACGACACGATGCCGAAGCTCTGCTTCTTGTTGTAGCTGAAGATCGCCTGCTTCATCTCCGGATGCACGTGATCGTTCGTCAGGCGTGAACTGTTGAACTCGTACAGCGGGTAATCTTTCTCGCGCGGAATCTTCCACAGGTCCGTGCGATGGCGGTCACCCGAGAGCAGCACGACGCCTTCGATTTTTTCCTTGGTGAGAAAGTCAAAAATCTCGTTGCGCTCGTCCTTGTAACCGTTCCACGTATCGAGACTGTCGCCCTTGGCTTCAAACACCCAAGGCACGCTCGAACAGAGCACCTTGAACGTGCCTCTCGATTTCTTGATCGTGTCGAACAGCCAGGCCTTCTGCACCGGGCCGAGCATGGTCGGGTCCGCCTTCTTCGGGTTGGTGCGGTAGTAGCGACAGTCGAGCATGATGAAGTGAATGTCACCGACGGTGAAGTCGTACCAGCAACCGGGCTGTTTCTCGCCGCCGCCGTAGCCGGGGTTGGCCCAGTTCTCTTTGAAGATGTTCCACACCTGCCGCTTCCACGCGGGCTTGTCGATCTCGGGGCCGCCCCAGGAATCGTTGGTGGAAAAATCGTGATCGTCCCAGATGGAATACACCGGCGTGGTGGCAACAAGCTTGCGCCACTCCGGCCGCGACTGGCGACGGTAGTACGTGTAGCGATTCATCTGGGCGCTCTCGGGATCGTCGATGTAGACGTTGTCGCCGACCATGAGCAGCAGGTCGGGTTTGAAGGAGCCGATGGTGTTCCAGACGTATTCGTGCGTGGGCTGATAGCCCGCGCCGCCGCCGAAGGCGAGGGTGAGTTTCTGCTTGGAGCCGGGGGCGGGCGGGGTGCGGAAGGCGAATGGACCTCTGAATAAGTCACCTGTGAATCGTGCTCCAGGCGGATCATTGGGCTTGGAAACTCCCAAGCGGCACTCGTATTCCGTATCCGGCTTGAGGCCTTTGAGCGTAATCGTACCGGTGAAGTCAGACGTCTTGGAGACACGAATCTTGCCGTCATGAATCACTTCGCCTGCCTTCATGGGGACAACCATCAATGATGCATAGTGTTCCTCGTCAGCGCCGCGAATCCAGAACGTGGCAGAGGTACTCGTCAGATTCGTAAGCATCGGACCATGAATCAACCACGACTCTGCGGCATCTTTGCGCAGCTCCACAAACGCCTTCTCTCCTTCCAGCGGCTTGAACAACTCCCGCGGCCCAGCCACGAACCGCCCCACCGGCAACCCCATCTCAATCGCCTTCTTCATCGCCGCGATCGCCTCATTCTTCTTCCCCGCCTGCGCGTAGGCGACGGTCAGCATGAACTGCGTTTCCGCATCCTCGGGCAGTTTCTTCTGCACGATCAACAGATGTTCGATTGCTTCATCGACTTTGCCCTGCTCGATCAGCCGCAGCGCGTGTTGATGCATGCGCTTGTACTGCATGCGTGCGCCGGGCCCTTCACCGGGCGGGCCGCCGCCGGCATCCTGCGCGAGCGTCGCGCCCGCGCCGAGCAGGCAGGCGATCAGGGTTCGGCAGATCAGGTGCAGTCGCATGGGTGACTCCTTGGGTTCGCATCGAGTGTGCAGATCGTCAATCAATCCTACCGTCTGGCCGGGCCGTGGCCTTTTCGCCAGTCTGGCCAAGGGTAGACACGTGTCTACTGAACACCAAGGAACATGGTTTACAAAGTTTACAAGGTACATGGTTTACACTCTCGTTCGTCGGGCTGCCCCGCGGAGGGAGCCCGGAGGGCGACTGACGTGGGGCAGCCGGGCGAAGCAATCGCGCGGCCGGCCCCCGGGAACGGTATCCGAACATTATACAAACTCGTGTGCCGCCGTGCAAGGACCGCGCGAAAGGATCTGCTCAAGTGGGCGTGACCATACTATGTGGCATGATCAGTTGGGGTGCCATGGGCAAGCGGAGT
>JBBDXA010000160.1:17909-21976 GCA_040902585.1 Phycisphaeraceae bacterium | reverse complement strand
CTGGACTGCCCGGACCTGTCGCAGTTGTCGCCCCAGCGCACCGAATCGATCACCGCCCAGCAGGCGCTTTCCTTATTGAACAACCGCTTCCTGGCGCGGCAGTACGAGCACATCGCGGCGCGGATTGAGAGGGAGGAAGAGCCAGGGACCAAGGGCCAAGGGAAGGACGATGCCGTCGCGCGGCAGGTAAGCCGGCTGTATCAACTCGCGCTGGGCCGCGCGCCAACGGATGATGAGTTGAAAGCGGTGAGCGCGTACGCCGCCGAGCACGGCATGGCGAGCGCCGTGCGCGTGATCGTCAACAGCAACGAGTTCATGTTTATCCCCTGAGGTTTTGATGGCGTCACAAGAGACAACCCGGCAAGGCCTGGACCGACGCGCGTTCCTTTATGGCGCGGGCAGCGGATTCGGCGCACTGGCACTGACGGCGCTAACGGCGCGCGAGGCGAGTGCCGACGCCTTCGCCCGGCCTGTGCCGCAGCCTGAACTTAACGGCGGCATACACCACCGCGCCAAGGTCAAACGCGTCATTCAGCTCTTCATGAACGGCGGCGCGAGTCCGATGGACACCTTCGACCCCAAGCCTCGCCTTGCGGAACTGCACGGGCAGGCTTTCGATCCCGGCAAGGGGCAGCTTGTCGAATCGGTCACAGGCTCGGCTGGCTACAAGGTGCTCAAGAGCCCGTTCGAATTCAAGCAGCACGGCCAGAGCGGGCGGTGGGTCTCCAGTGTGTTTCCGCTTCTGGCGTCGCGCGTCGATGACATGGCATTTCTCATGTCGATGGCGTCCAAGTCCAACGTCCACGGCCTGGCCAGCTACATGCAGAACACGGGCTTCACGCTCGGCGGCTTTCCCTGTGCCGGTTCCTGGATCAGCTACGCCCTCGGTTCGATTCGCGATGACTTACCCGCCTTCGTGGTGATGCCTGATCCGCGCGGGTTGCCTTATAACAACCAAGGCAATTTTTCTTCGGGCTTCCTGCCGCCGCAGTTCACGGGGACGATTATCAAGGCGACGTCGGCGACGCCGATTAACGATTTACACCCGCCCAAGGGCGCGAAGTACATCACGGATGAGAGCGAGACCCAAGGCCGGGCGCTCCTGAAGCGGCTCAATGAAGGGCACCTCGCGTTGAATCCGGGTGATGCTCGGCTTGAAGCGCGCATCAAGGCGTACGAACTGGCGGCGAAGATGCAACTCAGCGTGCCGGAGCTATTTGATCTGGCGCGAGAAAGCGATGCGACGAAGAAGCTTTATGGTGTGGATGAGAAACCGACCGATGACTTCGGCCGGAGATGTCTGCTGGCGCGGCGAATGATCGAGCGCGGCGTGCGCTTCGTGCAGGTCTGGAGCGGCGCGGGCGGCCCGACGGGTAACTGGGACAACCACGGCAACATCGCCACCGAACTCCCACCCCGCGCGGCGGAAGTGGACAAGCCCATCGCGGGGCTGCTTGAAGATTTGAAATCGCGCGGCCTGATGGAAGACACGCTGGTGGTCTGGACGACGGAGTTCGGCCGCATGCCCTTCAGCCAGGGCCAGGCCGGCCGCGATCACAACGCGGGTACCTTCGTGACGTGGCTCGCCGGCGCGGGCATCAAGAGCGGCGCGGCGGTGGGCGAGAGTGATGAATGGGGATGGAAGGCGATCAAGCCGATCTGGTGCTACGACCTGCACGCGACCATGCTGCATCTATTAGGCATCGATCACCTGAAGCTGACCGTGCGGCATCAGGGCATCGAGCGAAGGCTGACGGATGTGCATGGGCATGTGATCGAGCAAGTGCTGGCGTGATGCCTGATCGGGGTGCCAGGTGATCGGGGCGCCAGGTGATCGGGGTGCCACGGGTCGACGAGTCCGCGAGGAGCCCCGTGCGGACGGCGAGTTGCTTCCGTTTAGTTGGACATCTTCTGCCTTTCGCACGGGTCTTCGTCGCGGTAAAACCTCCTCGACCCGTGGCACCCGCTAAAATGTCTCCCTATGCTCCCCATCATCGGCATCACGCTCGACAACAAAGACAACACCGCGACCAGCGGCGTGTACGAATGCGGCATCGCCTACAGCGCGGCCGTTGCCCGCGCCGGCGGCCTGCCGGTGCTCCTGCCGCATGAGGTTGAACTCGTGCCACGGTACCTCGAACTGTGCGACGGGTTCATCCTCACCGGCGGCGTCGATCCGCGGATGGAACAGTTCGGCGAAGCGACAGATGCACGGGCCAGGAAGATGGATGAGAAGCGACAGGCGTTTGAGCTTGCCTTGCTGGCAGCATTGCAACCGGCGAAGGAGAAGGCGGTGCTCGGCGTGTGCCTGGGCATGCAGCTCATGACGCTTCAGGCCGGCGGCAGGCTCAATCAATATCTGCCTGACACGCTCAAGACGCCGGAGGTGCATCAGAAGTGCAACCGGCATGTCGTGCAGGTGATCGAAGCCAGCAGCGCGGCCTACGGGCAGGATGCGCGGACAGTCGAACTGGCGAAGCAGGACACCGTCGTCTCCGCGCATCGGCAGGCGATGGCGACGACGGGACGATTAAGATTGATCGCGAAGGCGGCGGATGACGTGATCGAAGCGGTGGATGACCCGACGCGGCCGTTTTACGTCGGCGTGCAGTGGCACCCCGAACGCGGCGGCGAAGGCGTGCTCAGCCAGGGGCTGATAGATCGGCTGGTTGCGGCTTCTTCTCGCTCTTCCAGGTGACGATCATCAGCAGCACCACGCCGATGACCAGCGCCACGTCGGCGATGTTGAAGATCCACGGATAGATCTCATTCGCCCCGCCCGGCCATTCCAGGCCGAAGGGCAGGTGAACACCGGGGAAGAGTTGAAGCATGTCGCGCACGCCGTTGTACAGGACGCGATCGTAAAGATTGCCCAGGGCCCCGGCGAGGATGAGCGCCAGGCACACGTGCAGGAGCTTCGCATCAGGCTTACTGCGGTAGAAGACGATGCCGATGAAGACCGTCGCGCACAGGCTCACGACGATGAAGAACCATTGTGCTCCTTTGCCGATGCCGAAGACCGCGCCGGGATTAATGACCAGCTTCAGCGCCAGGACTTTGGGGACGACAGTGATGCCTTCGTGCGGCGGAACGTCGCGTGTGGTGATGATGTTGCCGTTGCTATCTGGATATTGAACGACGGTGCCGCCGACGTCAGGATCGCGCGAGAGACTGAGCGGGGCATTGGCGACATGATCAAACGCGTACGACTTGCCCCACAGGTCGCAGACCAGCGCGAGCGACATGATGATGAGATAAGAGAGAATCGCGCGCGGCGAGCGGCCGGCCCGCTTCGCGACAGAGTTCGTGGACGATTCAGGCATGAGCGGGATTGTCGATTGGAGCACCATCCCGGCAGGGTGGGGCATGGCTCGTGTTCACGCACCCTGAGGCACCGCCCTGCCGGGACGGCGCTCTACATTCGTCTTCAGGATTCGTCTTCAGAATCGCCCCTGCTTCTCGCGTTCGCGTACCACTTCGATGCAGTACTTGGCCCAGGGCTTGATATCCAATCGCGGCTTGCCGATGGGCTTGCCGGTTTCGACGCAGACGCCGAAGGTGCCGTTGTCGAGGCGAAGGATGGCGTCGTCGATCTCGCGCAGGAGTTTGCGTTCTGACTCGACGAGGCCGAGCATCGCTTCCTGTTCGTATTGATCCGAGCCGACGTCCGCCATGTGCAGCGGCATGTTGGACAGGTTGCCGCCGCTTTCGAGCGCCTGTTCGCGAAGGGATTCCACATCGCCGAGCAGTTCCCCGCGCTTCTCCATCAGCAGCTTGCGGTACTCGTTCTTCTCCTTGCGGCTGATGGCGGCTGCGGCTTTGCGCAGCTCGGTCAGGCTGGGCGGCTCGGGTGTTTCCAGGACCTGGGCGGCAATGGCGGTCAGCGGCGGCTTGGAAACCTTCACCGGAACCGATCGGCTCTTGCGCGATCCCTTCGGATGGGCCGCTCCGTTGGACTTGGCCGACGATTTCACTGAAACAGCCTTCCTCGCAGACGGTGTCTTCCTGGAGGGCACTTTCTTCGCCGCAGCCATGGCGCCCTTCTCAGGGGCGGTGAAGGCGCGGAT
>JBBDXA010000160.1:0-17899 GCA_040902585.1 Phycisphaeraceae bacterium | reverse complement strand
GATGCCCTTGCCGGCCATCTTGTCGATCAGCGAAATCGCCTGGTTCAGCTCTTTCTTCGCCGCAGCCTTCGGCTTGGCGGCGACCTTCTTCGCACCGGCCTTCGCCTTGGTCTTGGGCCTGGCGGCAGATTTCAACACACGCCTGGTCGTTGTCTTCTTCCGGCTGCTCGTCTTCTTTGCCACGGTTAAACTCCAATCGGGGTTACAGTTACGGCCCGATGCGCTAGGCGTCGCGACTGCCTTTCGGTCGCAACGGCCCCAATGGGCGGGGGATTATACCGCAACAACCCCAAGCCTCAACCCTTATAAAAACGATCGTGTCGGCCCCCAACAAAGATTCTGGTCCGGACCCTGATCAGGGCGGCCAAACACATCCATCCGGCTTCCCCTATCGGCGAAACTGTCATGCCAGATTGGTGCCATCTGTCAGGTTGACAGCGATTGCCCACATTCCCCCTTCACGGCCCCATATCGCCTTACATCCACAACATGTGCAAAAACAACATGTTACGATGCTTCCTACCGCCCTAGCCGCCTTGGTACTCCCCTTGCAACCCCTTCTGACACGCTGCGCCACAGGCCGCAAAGCCTTTGGCCAGCCATGCGAAAAGGGATGACGACCGCGTTTCCCCGCACGATTAACCATCATCATTCAGGAGTGGACCCGCTATGGCCGCAAAAGACTTGGCCTTTGACGCGAAGGCACGACAGAGTTTGTTGAAGGGTGTTGAAAAGCTGGCGAGGGCCGTGAAATCCACCCTCGGGCCCCGCGGTCGCAACGCCGTGCTCGACAAGAGCTGGGGCGTGCCCAACGTGACAAAAGACGGCGTTTCCGTCGCCGAAGAGATCGAACTGGGCAACAAGGTCGAAAACCTTGGCGCTCAGCTCGTCAAGGAAGCCGCCAGCCGCACCAGCGACAAGGCCGGCGACGGCACCACCACCGCCACCGTCCTGGCCGAAGCCCTCTTTAAGGAAGGCATCCGCCACATCGCGGCAGGCGTGGACAGCATGGCCCTGGTTCGCGGCATGAAGAAGGCCGTCAACGTCGCCATCGAGCAGATCAAGAAGCTCTCCAAGCCCATCGATGCCTCCAATAAGAAGGACATCGAAAACGTCGCCTCCATCAGCGCCAACAACGACCGCGAGATCGGCAAGATCATGGCGGACGCGTTCATGAAGGTCGGCAAGGATGGCGTCATCACCGTCGAAGAAGGCAAAGCCCTCGAAACCTACGTCGACGTCGTCGAAGGCATGCAGTTTGACCGCGGCTACCTCTCCCCCAACTTCATCACCAACACCGATGAGATGTCCGTCCAACTGGACAAGTGCCTCATCCTGATCCACGAAGAAAAAATCACCTCCGCGCAGAAGCTCATCCCCCTCCTCGAAAAGATTCAGCAGGCCAAGAAGCCGCTGCTCATCATCGCGGAAGACCTCGAAGGCGAAGCCCTCGCCACGCTCGTGGTCAACAAGCTGCGCGGCGTGCTGAACGTCTGTGCCGTCAAAGCCCCGGGCTACGGCGACCGCCGCAAGGCCATGCTCGAAGACATCGCGATCCTCACCGGCGGCCGGGCCATCATGAAGGACCTGGGCGTGGAGATCGACAAGATCGAAATCAGCGATCTGGGCATCGCCAAGAAGATCGAGATCGACGCGGACAACACCACCATCATCGAAGGCGGCGGCGAGACCAAGGCCATCCAGGGTCGCATTCAGCAGATCAGGAACGAGATCGACGTCACCACCAGCGAGTACGACAAGGAGAAGCTCCAGGAGCGCCTGGCCAAGCTCGCCGGCGGCGTGGCGCAGGTCAACGTCGGCGCAGCCTCTGAATCGGAACTCAAAGAAAAGAAGGCCCGCGTTGAGGACGCCCTGCACGCCACCCGCGCAGCCGTCGAAGAAGGCATCGTCCCCGGCGGCGGCGTCAGCTTCCTCCGCGCGATTGATGCGGTGAAGAAGCTCAAGAGTGAAAACCCCGACGAACAGGCGGGCATCGACATCGTCGTCGCCTCGCTTTCCGTCCCGCTTCAGACCATCGCGGACAACGCCGGCGAAAAGGGCTCGGTCGTGGTCCGCAAGGTTCAGGCCGGCAAGGGCAGCTTCGGCTTCAACGCCCTGAGCCTCGAATATACCGATCTGGTGGCCGACGGCATCATCACGCCGACGAAGGTGGACCGCACCGCCCTCGAAAACGCAGCCAGCGTCGCCACGCTCCTCCTGACCTGCGACTGCGTCGTCACCGAAGCCCCGGCCGAAGATGAAGCCGGCGGCGATCATGACCACCACCACGACCACGGCGGCGGCGGCATGGGTGGCATGGGCGGCATGGGCGGCATGGGCGGGTTCTGAGAATAATGCATTCCTTCAAGTGAGGATCCAATGGAAACCAAATATCGCCTTGAGTCTGCATCAATTCCGCGTCACGCGAGTGGCCTGCCGCCAGAGTACTGTGCCGGGAGCCATGAAATTCGCACGGAGGTTCTCCAAACGAACTCGGCGACATTCGCGAGAATCCAACTGAGTGACGATGCGCCAAAGGACTACCAAGTTTTGACGCCTGATGGCGCACCGTATGTTCTAGAGAGTTATGACGAAGCGAAGCCATTGCTCGCATTCTTGGACAATTGGGCATTCAATGCGCGGCAGGCGAGCGAGTCCACGTCGATATAGCGTCCAAGAGGCATCCCAGCGATGCGCGCCAGCGTGTGCGCCGCTCCCAACCACACTACGAAACATTGAACATTGGAGTTGAAATCCATGAACATCAAACCCCTCGATGACCGAATCCTGATCAAGCCTGAAGAAGCGGACGACAAAACCGCGGCCGGCCTCTACCTGCCCGAGTCCGCCAAGGAAAAGCCCATGATGGGCAAGGTCGTCGCGACCGGTCCCGGCGCCCTGAGCGATGAAGGCAAACGCCCCGGCGTCAGCGTCAAGAAGGGCGACACCGTCCTCTACGGCAAATACTCCGGCACCGAGATCGAACTCGACGGCAAGAAACACCTGATCGTCAAGGAGACTGAACTCCTGGGCGTCGTCGAGAAATAGTGATTGATTGATTCCCCTCCCTCTTAGGGAGGGGTTAGGGGAGGGTCGAGCGAACAGCTTCCTTGTGCATCGGGCACACACGCAAGCCGCACGACTGACCCTCCCCCAGCCCCTCCCTAAGAGGGAGGGGAGTAAGACAGAACACCCGCGACGCAACTCGCGCAACGACGCACGAAGCAAACGCGACCTCACTCATCCGTTAACCCTCAGCACCACCCTATCGGGATGGTGCTCGCGAGAAACAATCATGGCACAGAAGCAACTCGTATTCGGCTCCGACGCATCCGCGCATCTCCTGCGCGGCGTCAAGCAACTCACCGACGCCGTCCGCGTGACGATGGGCCCCACCGGCCGCAACGTCATCCTTCAGAAATCCTTCGGAGGGCCCGGAGTGACTAAGGACGGCGTGACCGTCGCCAAGGAAATCGACCTGCCCAAGTGCTTCGAAAACATGGGCGCCAAGCTCGTGGTCGAAGTCGCCAAGAAGACCAACGACCGCGCCGGTGACGGCACCACTGCCGCCACCATCCTGGCCGAAGCGATCTTCTCCGAAGGCCTGCGCCATGTCGCAGCCGGTGCCAACCCGATCCTCCTCCAGCGCGGCATCCTCGCCGCCAGCGAAGTGGTCGGCGAAGCGATCAAGGCTGCGGCTGTCAAGTGCAAAGGCGAGGACGATCTCCGCAAGGTCGCCACTGTCTCGGCCAACCACGACACCGAAGTCGGCAACATGATCGCCGCCGCCATCACCAAGGTCGGCAAGGACGGCGTCGTCGAAGTCGAAGAAGGCAAGACCGGCGAGATGCAGCTCGAGTTCGTCGAAGGCATGCAGTTCGACAAGGGCTATCTCTCCCCCTACTTCATGACCAACCCCGCCAACCAGGAATGCGTCCTGGAAGACGTGGTGATCCTCATCAACGAAAAGAAGATCAGCAACCTGCCTGAACTGCTGCCGCTGCTGAACAAGGTCGCGATGGCGAATAAGCCGCTGCTCATCATCTGCGAAGATGTTGAGAACGAAGCCCTCGCGGCCCTGGTCGTGAACCGCCTGCGCGGCGTGCTTCGCGTCGCGGCGGTGAAGGCTCCCGGCTTTGGCGATCGCCGCAAGGCCATGCTCCAGGACATCGCCATCCTCACGGGCGGCAAGTTCCTCAGCGAGGACCTGGGCCAGTCGCTGGAAACCGTCGAGCTGGAAGACCTCGGCCAGGCCAAGAAGGTGGTCATCAACAAGGACAACACGACCATCGTCGAAGGTCTCGGCAAGAAGAAGGACATCACCGGCCGCATCGATCAGCTCCGTAAGCAGATCGATGACACGACCAGCGAATACGACAAAGAAAAATTCCAGGAACGCCTCGCCAAGCTGACCGGCGGCGTGGCCATCGTTCGCGTCGGCGCTCCCACCGAAATGGCGATGAAGGAAAAGAAAGATCGCGTCGATGACGCGCTGCATGCGACCAAGGCCGCGGCCCAGGAAGGCTACGTGCCCGGCGGCGGCGTGGCCCTGCTCCGCGCGATCGAGCCGCTCCAGGCCGCCCGCGCCAAGGTCAGGGGCGACGAAGGCATCGGCTACGACATCGTCGCCGCCGCCATCAGCAGCCCCGCCTGGCAGATCGCCGAGAACGCCGGCGAAGACGGCAACATCGTCGTCGAAGAGATCCTCAGCAAGAAGGGCAACCAGGGCTACAACGCCTCGACGGGCGAATATGTCGACCTCGTGAAAGCCGGCATCATCGACCCCGCCCTCGTCGTCCGCATGGCCCTGACCAACGCCGCCAGCGTCGCGGGTGTGATGCTCACGACCGATGTGCTCATCAGCGAGCTGAAAGACGATGAGGATGTCGAGCAGGGCGCGGTGTCGTGATCGACGCGCTATGATGGACGGGGACGGTTGCCGTCAAGGGGACGGCAGCCGCGGCCGGACCATGATTCAGGAGCGATTACATGGCGCTTTCACTGATTGCCGAGGATTTGCTTGAGTTTCATTCGCGCGACCCGCAGCGTTTGATTTACGGCTCGGAGGTTCTAGGGACAACCTTTCGCACCGAATCGATTCCCAAGGTGGATGCGGCGTACCGCGAACTCGAAGACGCCGGCCTTGCCACCAAAACAGGCGTGGTCATCGGATACTTTGGCGAAGAGAAAGAGCTGTATCGATTAACGGCGCGCGGCATCGCGCTGGCCCAGGAGCACCGCAATGCCAGAGTCCAGTCGCGATGAGCCGCCCTTCCTCGCCGAGGTGATTGGTCATCGCAGACTCTTCGCTCAAGCCGTGGGCCTGCCCGAAAGCGCGATTCACGTCCGCCTCTACCTGGCGGACGGAACCACATTGAACTCGATCAATCTGCCCGAATCGCCGGCCTTGGGGCCGCACCGCTGGGGACTCCTCATCGGTATCAAAGGCAGGAACCCCGCGCAGACCGTCGTCATCCGCGAAAGCCAAGTCATCAAGGCCGAGTTCGAGGCGGCTGCGCCGCGCCCGCAGCCGATCGGTTTCCTTAGTGAGGCTCAAGGCTGATGGCAACCCAGCGCGACTATTACGAAGTCCTCAGCATCGAGCGCACCGCCGATGGCGATTCCATCAAGCGCGCCTACCGCAAGCTGGCGATGAAGTATCACCCGGACCGCAACCCGGATGATGCCGAGGCGGAGAAGTTGTTCAAGGAGGCGGCTGAGGCGTACGAGGTACTCAGCGACGGCGACAAACGCCAGCGCTACGACCAGTACGGTCACGCCGGCCTTCGCGGCTCGACCGGCCACGACTTCTCGCAGATGAACACCGGCGACATCTTCTCGATGTTCGAGGATGTCTTTGGCAATATCTTCGGTCAGCGCACGCGCAGCGACGGCGCTCGCCGGGGCGCGACGCTTGAGACTGAAATCGAAATCACGCTCGAAGACGTCGCTAAAGGCGTCGAGCGCGAGATTCAATTCTCGCGCATGGATCACTGCTCCACCTGCAACGGCTCGGGCGCCAAGCCCGGCAGCGAACCGGCGACGTGCATCACCTGCGCGGGTCAGGGCAAGGTGCAGCAGGCGGGCCTGGGCGGGATGTTCAGGATGGTGACCACGTGCCCGGCCTGCCGCGGCGCGGGGACGATCGTGAAGGATAAGTGCACGGACTGCAAAGGCTCGGGCCGGCAGCCGAAGAAACGCGTGGTCCACGTGAAGATCCCCAAGGGCATTCACGATGGTCAGGCGGTGCGCGTGGGCAACGAAGGGGAGCCGGGCGAAAGGGGCGGGCCGCGCGGCGATCTGCATGTGTACGTCCGCGTCGCCGAGCACAAGCTTTTTCAAAGGCAGGATGAGCACCTGGTGATGCACATGCCCGTGAGTTTCACGCAGGCGGCGCTGGGCGCGAAAGTGGGCGTCGCCACGCTCGATGGTGAAGAGGAGATCAAGATCAAGCCCGGCACGCAGCACGGCGAGATTTTCCGCCTGCGCGGCAAGGGGCTGCCCGAACTGCGCAGCGGAAGGCGTGGCGACCAGCTCGTCGTCATGCACGTGGAGATACCGCACAAGCTCACCAAGAAACAGGAAGAACTTCTGCGCGAATACGCCGCGACGGAAAACAATGATGTGCTGCCCCGCAGCACCAGCTTCTGGAAGCGCGTGAAGGATTACCTGACCGCCTGCTGGCTCTGGTAGCCGCTCGCGGCTTCGCAATCATCCACGACACGACCACGGGAACGACCACGAGAACAACATGGAAGACCAAGACAAAATACAACCCGAGAACACGCCCGACGACCTCGACCCTGCGGCCGAAGGCGATCAACTCGAAGAGAGAGTCGAGAACGACATCAACGATCTCGTCGCGGAGAACGTGGAGCTTCAGAGCAAGCTGCTGCGGGCCGCGGCTGACTATCAGAACTATGTTCGAAGGTCGCAGCAGAATGTCGTGGCGGCGCGCGAGCAGCAGACCATGGCCCTGGCGCGCGAGCTCATCTCGGTGCTCGATCATTTTGATAACGCCCTTTCGATCGACATGGAAAAGGCTACGGCCCGCAGCGTGATGGACGGCCTGTTCATCGTGCGCGATGAACTGCTCAAGACCCTCGAACGCCACGGCGTGCAGCGCGTCAACGCAACAAAGGGCGAAGAGTTTGACCCGAACCGTCACGAAGCCCTGATGCGCGAAAAGGCGGAAGGCATCGCGACGAATCACGTGGTCAACCAGCTCCAGCCCGGTTACCTGATCAACGACAAGACGCTGCGACCTGTGAAAGTCAGCGTGGCGGAATAGGGGAGAAAGCAAAACAGCGGAAAAGCAGAAAAGCAAAACATCCGCTGTCACGCCTCACGCCTCACGCCCGGATCCTATTTTCTGCTTTTGTGCTTTTCTGATTTTCTGGTTTTCCTCATGCCCACCTACGAATACATCTGCAAAGCGTGTCAGCACGAGTTCGAAGAGTTTCAGAGCATGAGCGCCAAGCCTCTGCGCAAATGCCCTGCGTGCGGCAAGCTGAAACTCAAACGCCTCATTGGCACCGGCGCGGGCGTCATCTTCAAAGGCTCCGGCTTCTGGCAGACGGACTACCGCAGCGAGGGCTACAAAAAGGCAGCGGAGGCGGACAGCAAGGCGGGCAAGGAAGCCAGCGAACCCAAGAGCGAGTCGAAGGCTGAATCGAAGTCCGACGCGAAAACCGAAACCAAGAGCGACACCGCTGCCAAGCCTGAAGCGAAGGCGAGTGAATCGAAACCCGCGAAGATCGAACCCGCGCCCAAGCCCGAGAAGAAGAGTAAGAAACCGAAAGACTGAACACGCCCCGCCTTCATTTCTGCTTTTTCACTTGCATGCTTTGCATTTTGCACTTTCTTTTCCCTTCCACTAGCATCCGCTCCCTCAAATTCCCGCAGGAGATTCGCTCATGACAGCCGGCCTCATCGCCCCCCACGGCGGCACGCTCATCAACCGTTTCGCTTCCGACTCAGCCGCCCTGCTCGCCTCCGCAGAGGGCCTGACACAAGTCCCCGTCAGCGCGGGCGATCTGTCCACGGTCTATCGCTGGGCGGACGGTACGCTCAGTCCGACCGAAGGCCCGATGACCGAGGCGGTCTTCAACCGCGTGCTGGATGAGCATGTCGTTGTTCACAATGCCCGCAAATTTGCGTGGACGATTCCGCTGTCGCTCCCCGTGACGAGCGAGCTGGCTCACAAGATTAAGAGCGGCGACACCGTCGCCCTCACCGCGCCCAGCGGCGACATCGTCGCGACGCTGCATGTCGAATCGATCTTCAAGTGGGATAAGCCGCGCTATCTCGCCAGCGTGTACCGCACCGATCGCACCGACCATCCCGGTGCGGACATCGTGCTGAAGAATCCGGACAATGCCCACAAGACGCACCTGCTCGGCGGAACGATCAGCGTGATCAAGCCGCCCGTGCATCCGCAGTTCGGGCAGTACATCAAGAGCCCCGCCGAGGTCCGCGCCCTGCTGGCCAAGGGCGGATGGGACGCCACCGTCGCCTTCCAGACGCGCAACCCGCTGCACCGCGCTCACGAATACGCCCTGCTCTACGGCCTCGAATCGCTCCTGCGCGAAGGCAAGAATGCCGCGGCCGTGCTCAACCCATTGCTCGGCGAAACCAAAGGCGATGACGTCAACGGCGTCACACGCATGGAGACCTACAAGAAGCTCATCGACTCAGGCGAGTTCGGCGACGGCGATGCGGATAAGGCGCTGTGGAAGAAGGTCGGCGGGAAGATCAGCGATCGCGTGCTGCTCCTGGGCCTGGATATCAAAATGTTCTACGGTGGCCCCAGCGAAGCGGTGATGCACGGCATCTACCGCCAGAACATGGGCTTCACCAACATCATCATCGGCCGCAAACACGCCGACGCGCCTTACGCCGATGGCACGCCGATCTGGGGTGACTTCGACGCCCAGGAAATCTTCGGCAGCCTCAAGGGCGAGCTGCTCATCAAGCCGGTGAAGGTCGGCTTCGCGGCGTACTACGAATCGCTCGGCCGTGTCGACCTGATGGAGAATCACAAGGACGAGAAGCCGGTGTTCATCAGCGGCAAACAGGTGCGCGAGACGTTGCTTGCCGGCGAACAGGTTGACCCGCGCATCATGCGCCCGAGCACGAGCGCGATTCTGGCAGCGGCGATGAAGCAGTAAAGCACGCGTCGGATTCCATTTAATCGCCTCTGCTTTCAGGTCGTCTGGTCGCTATAATCCAAGCGATGAAGGTTTTCCTTTCCCATAGCGACAAGGACGGGCCTGTCGCCGAAAAGCTCGCCGCGTCACTCACGCAGGCCGGGCTTGAGGTGTGGCGCACCGCGCTGTTGCTGCCGGGAGATAATTGGGCATCCAAGCTGGCAGAGGCGCTGGAAACATCTGATGCGATGGTTGTGCTGATTTCGCCCGATGCGATGGCATCGACACACGTCCGCCGCGAGATCGACTTTGCCCTTGGCTCAACAAACTACAAGGATCGATTGGTGCCCGTTCAGATTCGCGCGACGAAGAACATTCCCTGGATTCTGAATCGGCTTCATGTCGTGCGCGCCGATCCACGCAGGATCGCCCTTGCGGCTCCGAAGATTCTCGCTCATCTGAAACAGACCGCGTGAGGCTTGTTGCATGAGACGGACCCGCCCACGCCGGCCCAGGGAAGTTTTCCTGTCTCACGCGAGCGGGGATCGGCACCTTCTCAATCCGTTGGCAACCTTTCTTCGCAGCCACCACATTCCCGTCTGGTTCAGCGAAAAACACATCCAGGGCGGCCAGAAGTGGCATGACGAGATCGGCGCGGCCCTGGACCGCTGCGACTGCTTTCTGCTCCTGCTTACGCCTCGCGCAACTCGCTCCAAGTGGGTGAAGCGCGAGTTACTCTACGCGCTCAATGAGGATCGCCTTGAAGATCGGATCATTCCATTACTGCTGAAGCCGTGCGAACCGCAATTGCTGTCATGGACACTCCCATCGTTTCAGATGATCGATTTCACCCGCGACTGGGAGGAGGGGGCAGCACGCCTGTTGAAGGCAATGGAGATACGCTCAAAATAATCCGCAAACCATCGCGATCTCCGTTCGGACCATTACAGCGCGCTCCGCAATCGCGCCAGCTCATCCAACAACTTCAGCGCCCCATCAATCGGCAGCATCGTCGCGCCGTCGCTCAGCGCATGGGCCGGGTCCGGATGCGTCTCCAGGAACACCGCCTGCACGCCCGCCGCCACCGCCGCCTTCGCGAGCAGCGGCGCGCGATCGGGCCTTCCGCCGGACATTTTTCCACCCGCGCCGCCGCCGGGCTGTTGCGTCGAATGGGTCACGTCGAAGCACACGGGCCAGCCGAGTTCCATCAGGTCGCCGAGGCCGACGAAATCATTGACGAGCCTGTTGTAGCCGAAGAAGGTGCCGCGCTCGGTGAGGATGATGCCGTTGCTGGTCGGAGCGGCCGCCCCGTTGCCGTGATCCGTTCCGCAGCCGGCCTCCACAAGTTTCTCGATCACGTTCTTCATCTCCGGCGGCGAAACGAACTGCCCCTTCTTCACGTTCACGCTTCGCCCCGTCGCCGCCGCGGCCACGAGCAGGTCCGTCTGCCGACATAAAAACGCGGGGATCTGCAAGAGGTCCACCGCCTGCCCCGCCGGCTCCGCGTGCGCAGGCTCATGAATATCCGTTGTCACCGGCACGCCCAGCATCCGCCCGATCTCCTCCAGCATCCGCAGCCCGTCCTCCATGCCCGGCCCGCGCTGGCTGTGTATCGAGGTGCGGTTCGCCTTGTCAAAACTCGCCTTGAAGATGTAGCCGAAGCCGAGCTTCGCGCAGCGGTCACGCAACTTCTCACCCAGCGAAAGACAAAGCTCCGGCGACTCCATCACGCAAGGCCCGGCGATGACCGCGAGAGGCGCAGCGGGACCGATGACCACGTTCTTAATCTGAAGGGTCTGCATGGGCGGTACTGTCCTCGCTGCTGCCGTGGATTGCAACTTGCGCCGGCGATGCGAAGGCACCGCACTCGGGGCAACGGTTCTGCCCGCCGCGAAGGGAGCCAATGAGGTTGTAGCCGCAGTTGTTGCAATAGGGGCGCGTGCGATGATGCTCCTCCAGCTTGCGCGTCCAGCGCAGCAGCAGAACCGCCATGCTGATGGTCACCACCGGCGAGAACAGGCTGATCGTCGCCGCGACGCCGAGCACGTGAGGATTCTCACCTGACACCGTAACGAACACGACGAGGAACAGCGGCAGCCCCGATGCTCCGCTGAGCACGAGGTGAAGCACGGTCATGAGTGTGGCCGGCCCGAGGCAACGACGAAAGACCGCCGCGTACAACACGTATGCCAGCGCGGCACCTGCGAAGAACACGCCGACGCCGACAGCGATATCCGCGAACTCGAATCGACCGCGCACGGCATTCAACGCGCCAATCAGCGCCCCGGTTATGTAGATCAGCATCCAAAGGGCGCTCATCCCCACGAGCCACGGCGAAGGCACCGGCTTGTGATGCAGGCTCGGCTCAGTCATGCGACGATTCTCCCGGACCGGGCGTGCGATGAAACCGCCTGGCCATCTCCTCGCTGATGGGGCAGCCACACTCGGGGCAGTCCGGTCGCTTATCGTGCAGCGTGGCGATGAGGTTGTAGCCGCAGCGTGAACAGACCGCGCGCACACGTTCCCACTCACTGACACGACGGGCCCAGTCCATAAAAGTGAACGCGCTCCAGAAACTGAACGCAGCGAGCAACAGGCCGAACACAATCTCACTCACCAGTTGCGAACCCTGGGGACCGACCGTCGTACCGAGGGCAAACATGACGAAGAACAACGTCGAACAACTGACGACCACGTAGGTGAGGGCGAACCACTGCGTGACCCACAACGACCGGCGCTTCACCGACATGACGAGCGATGTCATGCCCAGAATGAACAGAGAAGACAGCAGAACCGCGCCCAGTAGATTGACCGAACGCAGGCCGCGCATTCCGCCGCTCGCAATGAACCACCACAAGGGAACCGCCACTGGCTGAAGCACCGCATTAAGGATCAGATTCACCGGCGGGCGCGGCGGGTTGACTTCGTCATCGCGGAATGTCGGGTCGGGTGCGGCCATGTTCGATCACTCGATGGTTGTCGAGCCGGGCGATGGCGATTCGATGGTCCGTTCATCGCCATTCGACTCGCGGAGAAACCGGTAGTGTTCCACCACCCAATCGGGGATCGGCGTGCCGCACTCGGGGCAGGTCGGTCGCTCGTCGTGCAGCGTGGCGATGAGGTTGTAGCCGCAGCGGAGACAATGCATGCGGTTGCACTCCCATTGCAGCAGCCGTTCGTGCCAGCGTTTGAACTGATCGCTGCTCCACACGCAGGCGATGAACACCGGCAAAAGCCAGGCGGCGGCTGACACCCACACCATGCCCATGGACACGAACGCCATGAGCCAGAACAAGACGGAGATCAACAGCGCGACCGCCGATGCGGTGGAGAAGAACATGTGAAGTAATTGAGCCGCGATGCTGGAGCGGTACCAGACGGCGGCGACCACCGTCGCGACGAGGAGCAAGTAGAGAACGGTTGTGGGAAGGAACACGACCGCACTTCCCTGCCACATCTGCGTGAAGATGCCGACCCACATCAGCGCCGGCCAGAACAGGAATTGGAACACGGCAGTGAAAAGCAGGGCCGGCGAAGGAATCGGCGGCGCTTCGGTGGAGGCGAACGCGGTGGAGGTAAGCCCGGACATATCTATATGGTAGGTGGATGCGGGTGAACGCGCTAAGCCGCAAGCGGCTAATACCCTTCGCCCGCGGCCTTCGCTCCCTTGACGATCGCGTCACCGGCGGAGCAGCCGAGGCGATCCGCGCCGGCGTCGATCATGCGCATGGCGTCGTCGTAGGAACGGATGCCGCCGGACGGTTTCGCGCAGGGCATGGATGAAGGATTCACGTTCTCGTTTCTTCCGACGAGTTGGCGCGGAGCTTCGCGATCTTCTCCAGCGGGATAGGGCGGCCGCACTCGGGGCAGAGATTCTGATTCGCATGAATGGAGCCGGTGAGGTTGTAGGCGCAGTGGTTGCAGTTCGGGCGGAAGGTGAGATAGGTTTTGATCACGTCGGACCATCGGCTCAATTGGGCCGCGGTAACAAACGAATGGACGATGAGTGAGATTGCGACAACCACCCTCCCCTTTTGCATCGACCCCGCCACCATGGCCTGGTACAACCCGACGGGCATCGCCACCATCGCAAATAGCCCCGCCACCAGCAGAATGCCTGCTAACCATTCCAACGCCCGCAAACTGAATCGGAAAACCCCGTGATACATGCCGCAGGCTGAAAGGATCAGGAACAGGCACAGCGGAATCGTCTCCAGCGCGCCCCCCTGTGGCGTGTTCCAGTTGGCAATCGGCAGAGCCAGCGCCCCGGCGATGAGCAGGATGATCCAGAGGATCGCGTTCGCGCGAAGGAGATGGCTCGGCAAGGGACGCAGGCCGCGAGCTTCGGGGCTGTGCTTTGGGGGCGCGGGCATGTGTTGGATGGTACGCCGCGACGTGGGAGCGAGCGCTAAGCCGCGAGCGGCTAATACCCTTCGCCCGCGGCCTTCGCGCCTTGGATGATCGCGACGCCGGCGGAGCAGCCGAGGCGGTCGGCGCCGGCGTCGATCATGCGCATGGCGTCGTCGTAGGAGCGGAGGCCGCCGGAGGCTTTGACGTAGAGGCCGCCGGAGTGTTTCTTCAAGAGGCGCACGGCTTCGACGGTCGCGCCGCCCGCCGGATGAAAGCCTGTTGATGTCTTCACGAAGTCGCAGCCCGACTCGCGGGCGGCCCGGCAGGCGAGTTCGATGCGGGCTTCGCCTTCGGCCGCGTCCGCGTCCTTCATCAAGGCTGCGGTTTCGAGGATGACCTTCACGATCGTCGCGGGGTTGGTCATCCGCGCGGTCTTGACGATCTCCAGAAACTCGCCCTTCACACCAGCGAAATCTTTCTTGATGATCGAAGGAAGGAAGGCGACGAAGTCGATCTCATCCGCGCCGTCCTTGACGAGGTTGCTCGCTTCGATGGCTTTCATGACGGTCTTCATCGCGCCGAGGGGGAAGCCCGCGACGGCACAGGTCTTTACCACGGGTGAGCCGCGCAGGGCGGTGGCGACGTCGGCGGCGAAGCAGCCGTTGACACAGACGCTGGCGAAGCCGTGCTCGAGGGCCTCGGCGACGAGCTTGTGAATCTCGGGTCGCGTGGCCTCGGCTTTGAGGAGCGTGTGATCGATGCGGGAGGCGAGAGTCATGGGTGGCATTGAAAGTGAAAAGTGAAAAGTGGAAAGTCAAAAGTGATAAGTTGTAAGTGCGAAGGATAGTGTTCGTGGCATGCTTCTGCTTGGCGAAGCATGTCGTGAGTCTCTTCGGGCGTGCCCATCTTCTGTGGCGGGCGCCATCGGGCACCATGGGTAAGCGGAGTCTTCGGAGCTTACCCGTGCTGTGCGCCGAGCGCAGAGGGTGATCCGCACGGGCAAGCTCCGAAGACTCCGCTTGCCCATGGCACCCCAACTGACCCAAACTGATCATGCCACATAATATGGTCAGGCCCGTCTCTTGAGTCTCTTGTGCATGCGGCATGCTTCTGAGGGCAGGAGCATGGCAGGAGTCACGAAGACCGCAATGCACGCATCAGAGCTTCGCGAAAAACTCGGCCAGCGCCGCGGCGTAACGCTCGGGGTCTGCGATCGCAAGATTGTTGTGGCCCTGACCGGGGAACATCACCAGCGTGCCGCGGGGCGCAGCCTCGGCGATGGCCTTGGCGGAGGAGGCCAGCGAACAGCGATCGTCTTCGCCGTGCAGCACGAGGAGCGGACAGGTGAGTTTGGCGGCATGCATGGCGCGGTCGTGGCCGTTGACCCGACGGTGATGCCCGTGCTCGACGCCGAGCCAGAATCGCAGGTGTTGATCGGCGAGCCAGACCGTGGGTTGTGCGGGCCAGTGGTTGTTGCGCAGGAGGCCGGCAACAGGTTCCATCATCTCGCGGTAGGCGGCTTCGACGATGACGCCGGAGATGCGCAGGCTCGGCCCTGAAGAGCCGAGGCCTGCTTCGCCTTTCGCTCCAGCCACAATCGCCACACCCGCGCCCATCGACTGCCCCATCAGCACGAAGGGTGAGCCATCATCCACCTGTCGCATGATCGTGAGCAGATCTTCCGGCTCCAGCGCGGTGAGCGTGCAGCGCGGCGAGGTGTGATCGCCGTGACCGCGCAGGTCGTAGACGATGATGCGCGAGGCATGCGGCGCCAAGAGCGGTGCGCGGGTGAGTGAGCCGTAGCGGCTGTCGGACCAGCCGTGCGAGATGATGACGGTGGGGCCGTCGGCTTTTTGCCCGCGAATGACCCAGCCAGGGGCGCGCGAGTTGTCTTCAAGTACGAAACTGCACTCTTCGCCTTGCAGTCCCAGTTCGCTCGGCTCCGTGGGCAGGTGATGCGCCAGGGCCACCCCGTAGGTCAGCCGGGGCGGGTGGCGCAGGCTGTAAACGAGCGTCATCGTCGCGATGGCGATGATGATTGAAACGGCTGCGAAAAAGAGAATCAACAGACCCATGGTGTGGTACGCTCTGGCGGAAGGGGATGATACAGAGGAGACGAGGGGCAGGGGTCAGCAAGTCAGGAGGTCAAGTTGAACGATAAGGAATTACTCGACGCGGCGTACGACGAAGCGCAGAAGGGCCTGAGTCAGGGCGGGCTGCCGATCGGTTCGGTGCTCGCCGATCGTGAAGGCCACATTCTGGCGCGCGGGCACAACCTGCGCTTTCAGACGCGCGATGTCACCGCTCATGCGGAAACAGTCTGCATCCGGCAGGCCGGGATCCGTGACGACTGGCACGAACTCACCCTCGTCAGCACGCTCAGCCCGTGCATCATGTGCAGCGGCACCGCCCTGCTCTTCAAAATCCCGCGGATCATCATCGGCGAGAACATCACCTTTCTCGGCGCGGAGCATTTGTTTCAGGATGCAGGCGTCGCGATAAGCAACCTCAACGACGACCGCTGCATCGAAATGATGGCGGCGTTCATTCAGAGCAACCGCCCGATGTGGTGGGGTGACATCGGCATCCCGCCGGCGCGGCAGGAAGTGGAATATGAAGAGTGGCGGAAGATGATCGAAGAGAAGGGGTACGGTCGTTTTCTTCTATAGCGGCGCACCTGGAGGCGCGCGGCATGCGTGGCCCTGTTGTTCACGTGTACTCGACCCTCCCCCAGTCCCTCCCTAAGAGGGAGGGGGGTTCGGAATCGCCGCTATCCGCGTTTGCCGAGCCTGCCGCGCGTCCGTTACCATGCCTGCCATGAATCCGATCCAGATCGCCCAGCGCTTGACTGAAAAATTCGGCTCCGCAATCCTTGAGTCTTTTCCCGAGGACAAGCATCCGCGCATCCACGTCAACGCGGCTGACTGGCGGCCCATCGCCGAGTTCCTGCGGAAGGATGCCGGGCTCGATTTCGACTTCCTTCTCTGCCTCACCGCGGTGGACTACGTCGCGGACAATCTGCTGGGCGTCGTCTACGACCTGCGCTCGATGGATCACAGGCACGAGTTCGCGGTGAAGGTTTTCATCGATCGTGACCATCCGAACGTGACTTCGGTGATGGACCTCTGGCCTGCCGCGGACTGGCACGAGCGCGAAGCGTACGACATGATGGGCATCATTTTCCAAGGGCACACCGACCTTCGCCGCATCCTGCTGCCCGAAGACTGGGAAGGCTTCCCGCTGCGGAAGGATTACGTCTTCCCGCGCGAGTACCACGGCATCCCCGGCACCTACGAACTCGACTGGGCCCAGAAGCCTGACTATCCGTCGTGAAATGGGCGGGGGAGAAGGGCCAAGGGAAGAGGGCCAAGGGCTAAGGGGGCTGCAACTCCATCATCAGCGCGACCAATGCGTTCACGATCATTTATCTTGCCGCGGCGATCAACTGACGTCGCCCCGCGCGGCATCGAGTCCCGCCTGCGCACCGCGAATCACCCGCTGCCCTCTCGCAATTTCATGTTATCTGATCCTTTTTTATCACCTCATTTGACACACCGCCAACTTCTCGCGACCATCCCGTCCAAGAGGTCCAACTCTGTCGCTCGCGGCCATCTTCCAGGAGTTTTTTTCGATGCCCAACCAGAAGAACGCTCACGGGACCACGTTTCACCAGGCGGTCGTTCTCTCCATCATCGCGAAGCATGGCCCTCTCACCTCCGCTGACGTCGCCACCCATTACATCGAACTGACCACCATCGACGTTGCCTACAACTATCAGTACATCATCACCCGGCGCATGGCGAACAAGGGCCTCATCAAGCACAACGGCGGGAAAAAGGCCGGCATCTTCAAGTGGACCATCACGCCAAGAGGCAAGAAACTGCTCGACGAATCGCGCAGGCTCTGCACCGTCATTCTCTGATTTCCGCGGTGGTCAGCGTTCGATCATTCCAAAGCCCGCCGCGCGGCGAAAAGGGACGGGATCGCTCCGGCCGTATGGTATCCTCTTGGACATGACTACTCGCCATCTTTCCCGTCACTTCCCCCTCTTCCTGGGCATCCTTCTTTCCCTCTTCGCGCTGACCGGCATCGCTGCCGCCCAGCAGGCGAAACCCAACATCCTCTGGCTCAGCTACGAAGACTCGGGCATGCACGTGGGCTGTTACGGCGATAAGGACGCCACCACGCCGAACATGGACAAGTTTGCCACCCAGGGCACGCGCTACACCCGCGCTTTCACCAACGCCGGCGTCTGCGCCCCCAGCCGCAGCGGCATCATCTCAGGTTGCTTCCCCAACACGCTCGGCTCCAACCACATGCGCAGCCGCGCCGATCTGCCCGCCGCGATTCAACCCTTCACCAGGTTCCTCCGCGACGCCGGCTACTACTGCACCAAGGCC
>JBBDXA010000159.1:4317-22292 GCA_040902585.1 Phycisphaeraceae bacterium | reverse complement strand
CCATTTGACAGGTCATTTCCATGAAAGCACTTAAAGCAAAATGGCCACCAGGGGGTAGGGGGGTGGGTAGACACGCCATTGCGCGCGCAAAAATGATACAAGCCGCCGGCTCACCGCTTCCACACCTGCCACCACTTCTTCCTCGGCTTCTCCATCTGCTGATCCAATCGCATCATCGCGTCGGTCACGTCGAACCAGTATTCACTGCCATCGGTGCAGGTCATCTTGTCGCAGGTGCCCCGGCCGCCTTTGACGAGTTCCTGTTTGGCCATCGTCTTGCCGAAGTAGCCCAGCACGTCGTACTCATCGACGGGGCGCAGGACCAGCCAGGGTTCGGCCTCGCTGCCGTCGCCGGTGGTGAGAATGCCTTCGATGCAGCGCCTGCCGATGAAGTGCTCCGACTTCGCCTCTTCATCCTGCCCCAGGCCTTTCATGGATTCGCCGGCCATCAGGTGGGCAGCGGCGCTCAGCAGGAGATTGCCCAACCGCTTGCGGAACAGGTTCAGTGCTTTCTGATACTGCTTGCCTTCGACGAGCACGACGATCTGGTTCAGGTCATCGCTGTAGGGTTCGTAGTTGGGCGAGTCGATCATGGTCTGGCGGACGGTGAGATAGTCCGCGACCTGGCCGGTCTTCATGAAGTGCAGAAACTGGTCGCGGGCGGACATGGGGAGGGGTCCGAAGTTGAAAGTGAAACGTGGAAAGCGGAAAGTAAAGCGTCTCAAGGCTCAGTACTTCGAGCGGCCTACGTTCAAGAGTTTACCGCACTTTGCCCTTTGCACTTTGCACGTATCCCTTTTCACTTTCCGCCTTCAACTTTCGACTTTCCCCTTCTCACTTTGCACACGCCGCCCATCCCGCTATCATCGCCGCCCTTCACAAACTCCCACAGAACAGGACTCACCATGGCCGAGCAGAAGGCAACGAACATCACCTGGCACGAAGGCAACGTCACCCGCGAAGAGCGACAGAAGAACGTCGGCCAGAAGGGCTGCACCCTCTGGATGACCGGCCTGAGCGCCAGCGGTAAATCCACCATTGCCGTCGCACTCGAACAGGTGCTCCTCCAGCGCGGTCACCACGCCTACCGGCTCGATGGTGACAACATCCGCATGGGGCTGAACAAGAACCTGGGCTTCAGTGCCGAAGACCGCGCGGAGAACATTCGCCGCATCGGCGAAGTCGCCAAGCTGTTCGCCGATGCGGGCATCATCACCGTCGCCAGCTTCATCAGTCCTTATGGCAAGGATCGCGATGCGGTGCGGGCCCTGCACGATGCGGCGGGCATTCCTTTCATTGAAGTACACATCGATATTCCGATCGAGGAAGCGGAGAAGCGCGACCCCAAGGGCCTGTATAAGAAGGCGCGGGCGGCGGTCGCGGCCGGCAAGGGCATGGGCTTTACGGGGATCGATGATCCGTACGAAGCGCCGGTGAAGCCCGAGCTGGTTCTGCGAAGTGATCTGCTCAGTATTGAAGAGTCGGTCGCGAAGCTGCTCGAAGCGCTGGAGTCGCGCGGGTTGCTCAAGCCGTGAGCTGATATGCGCTTCGCGCCATGCTCCTCCGCTCGGCTGGTGGCACTCCAATGACCACACTCAGCCCACAGGTGCGGCCTATCATCTTGTATATGTTCTGCGACCTTCACATGCATTCGACCGCGTCCGATGGCACCGATCCGCCGGGCGCTTTGGGCGCTCTGGCCAGCGCGGCGGGCCTGAGCGCGATTGCCCTGACGGATCACGACACGACAGCCGGCGTCGCAGCCGCCGAGAAGGGTTGCCGGGCCGCGGGCGTCGCCTTCGCGGCGGGCATCGAGATCTCGGCTGATCCGGCGTTTGCCAAGCCGCCCAAGTCCGACCCCGCGCAGGAGACCAGCGGCACGCTGCACATCCTCGGCCTGTTCGTCCGCCCTGATGACGAGCAACTCGCCGCCATCAGTCGGCAGATGGAACAGGCCCGCAACCAGCGCAATCCGATGGTCATCGACAGGCTCAACGCGATTGGCGTGCGCATCGACTACTCGGAAGTGGAAGCGCTCGCCGCGGAGGAAGGCACCGCGATCATCGGCCGACCTCACATCGCGCAGGTGCTGCTCATGAAGGGTTATGTCAAGTCGATTCAGGATGCGTTCACGCGCTACATCGGCATCAAGGGCGCCGCTTACGTCCGACGCGATCGCCTGCATCCGCACGACGCGATCAACGCCATTCATCACGCGGGCGGCCTGGCGGTGATGGCGCATCCTGTGCAGCTGAGGTACGCGGACGAAGATGAACTCACTTACATCGTTCGCCGGATGATCGACTTCGGCCTGGACGCGATCGAGGCCCGGCACAGCGATCACACGCCGGCGCAGGTGCAGCAGTTCGAGAAGCTGGCCGCGCGGGAGAAGATCATGACCAGCGGCGGCAGCGACTATCACGGCACGCGCAAGACCGTTGCGATGGGCGGACAGAACGTGCCGTTTGATGTGTACGAACGCCTGCGCGGGGCAGCCGAGGCGGCCTTGAGCGTGTGAGGCTCCCGCCGGTTGCATCCAATCACCCGATCCTTTCAACTCTCCACATGGTCGATCAGCGATCACTCTTCAGCACCGGCCCCGACGACGAGCCCGCCTCGCCGCGGCGTACGCCGCTGAACAAGGCCGCGAAGACGTCACCTTTCGATCGTGCCTTCAAACAGGCGATGCAGCGGCTGAATCGCCGGGCGATGTCCGCGTGGCAGCTTGCGACAAAGCTGGGTGAATTGAAGCATGATGAAGCGATCGTGGCGCAGGTGATTGAAAGATTGAAACGGATCGGCGCCTTGGACGATGAGAAACTCGCACGCGGCCTGATCGAGGAAGTCACGCGCAAAGGACCGGCCGGTGCCGCTCTCCTGCGGAAGAAACTCGCGCGGTTCGGCTTCGAGGAAAGCCTGGTTGATCGCGTCGTGAATGATGCGGCGAGCGCGGCGTCGCCTGTGGACGAGGCAAGGGCGCTGGTGGCGAAGAAGCTGCCGAGCCTGATGCGGTTCCCAGCCGCCACGCGTCTGCGAAGGCTGGCGAGTCTGCTCGCGCGGCGAGGGATGGATGAAGAGACGATCGAATCGGTGCTGAGCGAGATGGAAACGTAACACTCTCGGATTGCGTCTTCGCTCATGTTCCATCTCGCCGAGTGAGAGGACTACACTGGCCTTATGTTTCACCCTTTTCCTGAACCGTTTGAGGCGGCGATCGGGCCGCTGCTGGAAGCGCTTCCGCTGGATGAAGCGATGTCGCAGCTTGTGGTGCGCGAGGAAGGGCCGACGGGCGTCGTGCAGCGCCTCGTTCAGTCGCCTGTGTTCGCCGCGCACGCGCCGCTTCAGGCAGGTTTGTGGTTGTATGTCGATCGACTCGACCGCAGTCACGAGATCAGTCAGGCGATGGATGATGCGACCGGTTCGTTCTGGCACGCGATCATGCATCGCCGCGAGGGAGATTTTGGCAACAGTCATTACTGGTTTCGCCGGGCGGGGAATCATCCCGCGATGAAGCTGATGGAAGATTACGACGCGCATGCGTTCATAGATGCTGTCGAGGTGGCTCATCGCAAAGGGGCGGCTGATGAAGAGCTGATCCAGATGCAGCGCGGTGAGTGGTTCGTGCTCATGCGCTGGTGCATGGAACAGGCGAAGTGAGGTGCGCTGGCACCCACCCACGGGAGTGGGTGGGCTTGCCGGCACGACGACCTCTTTAATCGCTCTCGAATTCGCTGAGCGTCGCGACGAGCACGTCATACATCGCATGCGTTCCCGCCACGATGCCGAAGCCGCGGTAGATGTAGATGCAGGCGAGGTAGACGCCGGCAAGCGTGAAGAACGCGAACTTGCGGCCGGTGAAGACGTTGTTGCCCGTGAAGTGATAGGCGGCAAAGAGCAGGGCGGTGATGCCGATCGCCGCCAGTTCGCCGACGTAGTCCTGGGCCTTGATCAGGTCGACGACGATGAAGTGAATCAGGGCGATGCCGATGAGTCGGAAGAGGAGTTCTTCGTAGATGCCCGCGCCGACGCTGACGACGATCTTGCTGATCCAGGAAAGGTTTTCCGCGCCGCCGAAGCTTGCAGCCGGCGCGGTTTTGTGCAGCAGAAGCATGGTGAAGACGAGGATGGGCAGGGCAAGGACGAGCGATTCGATCCACATCATGCCGTACATCTTCGGCAGGAATCGCCAGCGGTCTTTGCGGTAGGCATGCATGACCAGGAGCACGATGATGAGCAGCAGGCCGGGCAGCACGAGGCCGGTTACGCCGATGGAGTCGAACAGGAGGCGAATGATGGAGCGGGCTTTGATATCGCCCGCGCGGGCGGAGTTGAAGGCGATGAGCATCGCCACTTCATAGAGAATGATCAGCGGCAGAAGGAAGATGAGAATCTGAAGCGGCTGCTGCGAGAGCGAACCGTAGGAATCCGCGGCTGGCAGGCCCTTGGCTTTCTTCCGTGACTGGGCGTTCTTCTTGGCCATGTCTGAGCTTTAACCGCGGATTTCACGGATGGCACGGATCGGAATCATTTATAAGGAAATAAGGAAGTGAGGAAAGGGCACAAGAATCGATTCACATCAATGTCTTGTTCCTGCTTTCATCATTTCCTTATAAAAACTCTGACTGTCATCCGTGTGAGCCTTGTGATCCGTGGTTGTATGCCTGCGTTTTACACCTTGATCACCGCGTGCAGGTTGTCCCACGGTTTGACCTTTTCGCGGCCGTGGAGGAAGGTCAGTTCGATGAGCACGGTCACGCCGACGATCTCGCCGCCGAGCTTGTTGATGAGATCGAGGCAGGCTTTGAGTGTGCCGCCGGTGGCGAGCAGGTCATCGACCATGAGCACGCGCTGGCCCTTGGACATGGCGTCGGTGTGAATCTCCAGCGTGTCGGTGCCGTACTCCAGGCCGTATTCGACGGAGTGTTTGGAGAAGGGGAGCTTGTTGGGTTTGCGGATGGGCACGAAGCCGGCCGCGAGGGTCTGGGCGATCGCGGCGGCGAAGATGAAGCCCCGGCTCTCGGCACCGCAGACCAGGTCGATGCCCTTGCCGCGGAACGGGCTGGCCATGAGCTCGACCGCCATCGCCAGGCCCGAGGGATCGCGCAGGAGCGGCGTGATGTCCTTGAACATGATGCCCGGCTTGGGCCAGTCGGGGATGTCGCGAATGAGCGTGTTCAGATCAATCATGCGGAAACTCCAGTGCCCGGCGGCGAATCGAAAGTGGTCACGCGAGTGTTTTACCATGAAATGCGCTGCTGTTGTCGCGCGGCGAAGCCCGGCGAAACGGGGGAAAACGTCGTGACCCGCTATCATTCGCCGCGATGCAACTGGATGGACTCGATCTTGAAGCCTTCGAAGAAACGCGCCGCAATGCGATCGCGCTGCTGCTGAAGGAGCGCAACGAGCAGGGCTGGTGGACCGGCGAGCTTTCATCCAGCGCGCTGTCGACGGCGACGGCGATCGTCGCCATGACGCTGGCGACGCGCAACGGTTGTAACGCGGCGAACTCGGAGGCGGTGCAGCCTTTGATCGATCGCGGTTACGACTGGCTCATCGCCAATCAGAACGCCGACGGCGGCTGGGGCGATACGGACAAGAGCAAGAGCAACATCTCGACGACCATGCTGGTGTGGGGGGCGATGGGCTTGGGAGCACCATCCCGACAGGGTGGTGCTATTGGCTCACGCAGCCCTGTTGCGATCATGGCGACCACGGACGGCCGGGCGGCAACAGCACCACCCTGTCGGGATGGTGCTCTTAATCTCTGCGAGAACTGGCTTCGCGCCGCTGCCGGTTCACTCGAAATCCCCGCGCTCGTCGAAACGGTGATGAAACGTTACGGCAAGGACCGCACCTTCAGCGTGCCGATCCTGACCATGTGCGCCCTGTGCGGCAGGCTCGGGCCGGTGACGGATCGGGCGACGTGGAAATGGGTGAAGCAGTTGCCGTTCGAGTTCGCGGCCCTGCCGCGCTGGCTGTTCAAGTTTTTGAATTTACAGGTGGTGAGCTACGCGCTGCCCGCGCTGATTGCGATCGGTGTCGTGCGGCATCACTTTCGCCCGACGCGCAATCCTTTTGCGCGAGTCGCGCGCGCCATCACGAAGAAGCGCACGCTGCGCCTGCTGGAGCAGATTCAACCGCCCAACGGCGGCTTCCTCGAAGCGACGCCGCTCACGAGCTTCGTGACCATGTCCTTAGCCGCTTGCGGCTTCGCAGATTCCCTCGTCGCTCGCCGCGGTATCGACTTTCTTATCAAGAGCGCACGACCTGATGGAAGCTGGGCGATCGACACGAACCTGGCGACATGGGTAACGACGCTGAGCGTCAACGCTCTCGCGGCAGGCGGTACTGCAAAGCTGAACGAATACTTGAATGAAGGTGAACGCGGCGTGATCCGCGACTGGCTGCTGGGGCAGCAGTACAAGGACGTGCATCCATATACAGGGGCTGCGCCGGGCGGCTGGGCGTGGACGGATTTACCCGGCGGCGTGCCGGATGCGGATGATACGAGTGGGGCGGTGTTGGCGCTGGCGAACATGGCGGAGTGGAGGCGTGGCGACAGCGAGGGTGATCCGGCGGTCATTGCGGCCGGCGACTGGCTTCGTTCGCTTCAGAATCGTAACCGCGGCATTCCGACATTCTGCCGTGGGTGGGGAAAGCTGCCATTCGATCAGTCCTGCGCCGACATTTCGGCGCATGCGTTCGAGGCAGGACACCACGCATCATGGGTCGCCAGTCCCAGGGGGTTCACGCCAGTGGCTCCTCGCAATCGCTTCCACCGGTTGATGAAGCGAATCGCCAAATACCTTGTGCGTTCCCAGAACGCGGATGGGTCGTGGCGTCCGCTGTGGTTTGGGAATCAGCACGTCGATGATGAGTCGAATCCCGTCTACGGCACTTCGCGTGTACTGGCGACGGGCGGACTATTCATCGACATTGGTGAAGAGAGCAAGGTGAGAGCTGAAAACTGGCTGATATCGGCGCAGCATCCCGGCGGCGGCTGGGGTGGATCAGACTCATCGCACTGTTCAATCGAAGAGACATCGCTCGCCATCGAGGCCCTGGCCACGTGCATCCTCTGCGGTGGGGTGTTTGAAGCGATGCGCAGCAGGTGGACGACATCGCCGGATCCGAAGCGCAGAAATTACGGAGAGATTGAGATCCCTCGAGCGACGACCGTCGCTAAGCCGCAAGCGGCTGAAGGGGCGGTCGTGCGCGGGGTGAAGTGGTTGATCCAGCACACCGCGCGCGGGACATCCTTTCCGCCGTCGCCCATCGGGTTTTACTTCGCGAAGCTGTGGTATTACGAGAAACTGTATCCGATCATCTTCACCGTCGCGGCCCTTGAGCGCGTGGCGGTGTTGATCGAAGCCGCGGATGATGCGAAGCGCTGAACGAATCCGTCGCGACACGCGACGGCTCGCCGCTTACTTCTCCCGCTGCCCACTTCTCACCAGGGCCGCCCGGCAGGAGTCGGCGATGATTTCCAGCAGTTCGAAAAATCCGCTGCGCTTGCCGTCGGGCAGGGCCGCGAGCACTTCCTCTTGAAGCTCCACCGCGATCTGTCTGGCCCTGGCGTAGGCCTTGCGTCCCGGCGGGGTGATCTTGATCCGGTTCGCCCGCTTGTCCGATTCGTGTGGCTGCCGTTCGACGAAACCTGCGTTCTCCATCCTGCGCAGCAGCGAGGTGATCGTGTTGGGATCGCTGGCCATCATCGAACCCAGTTCGCGCTGCGTGGGCCACTCGGGATCGCACTCGGTCAGCCAGCGGAGAATGGTGAACTGATCGGGCGTGACATTCAGTTGATGAATCCGCCGACGAAACGCCTGGTTGAGGCTGTACCACGTGACGCGCAGCAGCGGCGGCAGGCGGCGGCGGCTGGGCGAGTCGATGCCGGATTGATCCCCCTCGCCCGTGCCCTCGGGCGGCTCCTGCGGCGGGAGGGCGTCCCCATCGGGGTTCGCCTTGGGGGAAGAGGTTTTTCGGCTTGCCTTTCGCGTGGTCATGGTATACTGTGCCCACAGCAATGGTACGTGTAAGTATGAAGTGCAGACCTCGGAAACGCCCCACCCTAGGGGCGTTTGACGTATTGTAACGGTTCCCGCCTTGACCGCTGCCGCGACTGACCTCGGCCCGAGTCGGTAGTCCTTCGGCCCGCCTGTCGCGGCCCACGAAAGCGAGACGATCCATGAAACCCATGCGGTTCCTTACCCTCTGTGTCGCCCTCCTCTTCGCCGCAGGTTGCGCCAAGAAGCCGGCCCCCAACAGCCCCAGCACCCCGAGCACCCCCACTGACGCGACCACCCCGAGCACGCCAGGTACCAGCACACCCCAGGTGCCCGGCAAGCCGCTCACCACCGACGCGATTGCTCCCACTGAAGCCACCAACGGCGGCAACACCGTCAAAGGCTGGCTCGCCTGGCGCGGCCCGCATCAGACCGGCGTCAGCGATGAGAAGAATCTCCCCGATGCCTGGGAGATCGGCGGCAAGAATCACCTGTGGACCTACGACATCGCCGGCCGCGGCTCGCCCGTTATCGCCGATGGCAAGCTCTACGGCATCGGCTACGAGGGCGAACTCGCGGACCTTCAGGAAGTCCTGTTCTGTCTCAACGCGGAAACGGGCGAGAAGCTGTGGGAGAAACGCCGGAGCGATTTCCTTTCCGATGTGGTGTACGACCGTTACGCGATCGCCAGTCCGACGGTTGATCCGCAGACCGGTTACATCTACTGGCTGAGCACGCCGGGCGTGCTGGCGTGTTACAAGCCCGACGGCACGGAAGTGTGGCGTTCGTCGTTGATGGAGAACATCGGTCGCAACACGTACCCCAACGGCCGCACCGGCAGCGTGGTGATCGATGCGGACCTGCTCATCGTCCGCGGCGTGACCAACAACTGGGGCAGCGAAGGCCCGCCCAATGATCGCTTCTACGGCATGGACAAGCTGACGGGCGAAGTGGTGTGGTCCGCGACGCCGGGCGTGGGGCCGCCGTTTTTGAAGGATAGTTCCGTCTCGACGCCGTTCCTCGACTGGGTCGGCGACAAGCGTGTGTTCTACAGCGGCACGGGTGATGGCAACATCGTCTGCATCAATGCCCGCGACGGCACGTCGATCTGGCGATACCAGTACTGCGTCGGCGGCATCGGGTCTTCCGTGGTCGTGCATGATGGCGGCGTCATTGCGATTCACGGCCTGGAGCAACCTCCCCTTTCGCCCTACGGCTCCACGCAGGGCGCGATCACCAAGCTCAAGATCGATGCCCCGACAACCAAACCCGAGCCCGGCCAACCCGGCGCGCCTTACTACGGTGAGGATGCGAAAATCTGGCGCGGCGAATGCGTGGCCTTCACCAGCTCGCCCGTTCTCGTAGGCGACCGCATCTATCAATGTGTCGATACCGGCATTCTGCTATGCATCGATGCCAAGACCGGCAAGCAGCTCTGGTCGCGGAAGCTCGCGCCGGATCAGATACACGCCTCGCCCGTCTACGGTGACGGCAAGCTTTACCTGCCCTTCAACAACGGCCTCTTCTACATCCTCAAGCCCAACGATGAAGGCCCGCAGGAACTGGCCAAGGTCCAACTCGATGGCAACGCCCTGGGCGCCCCGGCCATCTGGAACGGCAAGGTCTACGTTCACTCGATGAAGAAACTCTACTGCTTCGGCGAGAAGCGTGAGAAGGATCTTTCACCGGCCTGGCCGCAGCGCAAGGCGGTCAAGGCCGGCGCGGCGGCGAAGCTCCAGGTGATCCCCGCCGACTTTCAGCTTCACGCGGGCAAGGCGCAGACCTTCCGCGTGCGCTCGCTTGATGCGAACGGTCACGTCGTCGGCCTGGTGACGGACAGCAAGGTGGATTATTTCATTCCACCCACCGCCAGGGTGAAAGCCCAGATGGATGCGAAGATCGAAGGCGACACCATCGTGGCCGCGAAGGACTCAAAGATGTCAGCCGGCTCGTTCAAGTTCACCAGCGGTCAGCTCAGCGGCACGACGCGCGGCCGCCTGCTCGCGGGTCTGCCTTATAAGGAAGACTTCGAGTCGTTCCAGATCACCGAGAAGCACGACACCGAGACGGAGGCCGATGGCAGCGTTTCGATGTTCGCCTATCCGCCGCTGGCGTGGCTCAAGGCCCGCTTCGCATGGGAAATCCGCCAGGTCGGTGACACCAAGGCCCTCGCCAAGACGCTCGATCGACTCATCCTTCAGCGGCAGCTCACGTTCATCGAAGATGATGTCCTGAGTAACTACACGCTCCAGGCGGACCTGATGACCGATGGCGGCCGCCGGCTGGCCAGTGACGTGGGGCTGGTCAATCAGCGATACCAGTTCGCGCTCAAGGGCAATCATCAGCAGTTGGAAGTGACGTCGAACGTGGAGCGGATCAGCGAGAGCGTGCCGTTCAAGTTCGATTCGAAGAAGTGGTACACGCTCAAGACCCGCGTGGATGTGAACGCGGATGGCTCAGGCGTGATCCGCGCCAAGGCCTGGCCCAAGGGTGAGCCGGAGCCGGAGGCGTGGACGATTGAAGTGCAGCACAAGGACGCCCACAAGCAGGGCGCGCCGGGACTCTACGGCTTCGCGATCAACGGCAGGTACCGTGTCTATATTGACAACATCAGCATTACCGCGAACGGAAGTTCCAAGGAGTAAAGCTCCAAAACACAAACAAATCACAATGAAGAAACTTCAAAGTGCCTGATTTGCAGTTGGCAGGTGCGGCTGCGTATTAGGTTTGTGATTTAAGATTTAAGAGTTGGAGCTTGTTTGAGATTTGAGATTTTTGTCTTTGCGATTTCACAGGAAACATCACCATGCGAAACACAATCATTACAACACTGACCATTGTCGCGATCAGCGCCGCCGCCATCGCCGCGGACTGGCCTGAATGGGGCCGCAATCCCAGCCGCAACATGATCGCGCCGGAAGCGAAGAATCTTCCCAGCACCTGGGAAGCCGGCGAACGCGATTCGGACGGCATCACCGACATGGCGACGACCAAGAACATCAAGTACGTCGCCAAGCTCGGTTCGCAGTCCTACGGCAACCCCGTCGTCGCTGATGGCCGGGTCTACGTCGGCACCAACAACGACTCGCCGCGCGACAAGCGATTCCAGGGTGACTACGCTCTGCTCTACTGCCTCGATGAGAAGACCGGCAATCTTATCTGGCAGTTCTCCGCACCGAAGACCGGCGAAGGCAAGGTCGGTGACTGGGAATACCTGGGCATCTGCTCCTCGCCTACCGTCGAAGGCAACCGCGCCTACTTCGTGACCAATCGCCACGAAGTCGTCTGCGTCGATGTCGAAGGCATGGCCAACGGCAACGATGGCCCCTTTAAGGATGAAGGCAAGTACATGGCCGGCATGGGTACGCCCAAGCCACCCATGGAAGTGAAGCCCACCGATGCGGACATCATCTGGACTTTCAACCTCAACGAAGAGCTCGGCGTTTTCTGCCATAACATCACCAGCAGTGCCGTGCTCGTCGTCGGTGATCTCGTCTTCGCTCAGACTTCCAACGGCGTGGACTGGTCGCACACCAACATCCCCAATCCCAAAGCCCCGTCGCTTGTCTGCCTTGACAAGAAAACAGGCAAGCTCATGGGCGAGGAAATCTCCGGCCTGGGGACGCGCATCCTCCACGGCGGCTGGTCCTCACCGGCCGCGGGCGAAGTCAACGGCAAGCAGCTCGTCTTCTTCGGCGGGCCCGACGGCATCGTCTACGCGTTTGACGCGAAGCCTGAGAAGGATCCCGAAGAGCCGGACTTCGACATTCTCAAGGAAGTCTGGCGCTGCGACGGCAACCTGCCGAGCTTTCGAAAGGACAAGAACGGCAAGCCGATCAAGTACGTCCGTCCCGACGGCCCCAGCGAGTACATCGCCACGCCGGTCTTCCATAACAACCGCGTGTACATCCCCATCGGTCAGGACCCGGAACACGGCGAAGGCGTCGGCCGGCTCATGTGCGTCGACGCGACCAAGACGGGCGACATCTCCAAGACCGGCGTGATCTGGGACTACACCGGCATCAACCGCTCCATCTCCACCGTGGCTGTTCACGACGGCCTGGTGTATGCCGCCGATTACTCAGGCTGGGTTCACTGCGTGGACTCGGAGACCGGCAAGCTTCAGTGGCGGCACGACACGCTCGCCCACATCTGGGGCTCCACGCTCGTCGCCGATGGCAAGGTATACTTGGGCAATGAAGACGGCATTGTCACGGTCTTCAACGTCGCCGCGATGAAGGATCTCGTCAAGCAATACGGCACCGGCTTCAAATGCGTGGTGCAGGGCGGCAAACTCGCCATCACCGACGCGGCGGGCAAGACGGTCAAACTCGAAAAGGCTGACAGCGCCAAGTACCTGACCGAAGTCGAAATGCCCGGCGCGGTGCTCAGCTCCGCGATCGTCGCCAATGACGTTCTCTACATCGCCACCGGTTCACACCTGTACGCGATCCAGCAGAAGGGCACCCAGAACTGACCGCCGCCAGCCGCTTGCGGCTTCGCACGTTCGACAATCTCTCGTTCCCCTGCGAACTCCGCGCTCTGTGCGGCTCATTCCTCCGTCACCCCCGGACCCCATCCATGACCACCGCGACGACCCCGGCCTTCGCCACGCTCAACACCCCGTCCTTCGCACAGCGCACCGAAGTCGCCAAGGACCCGCAAAGCGCCAGGACGCAGCTCGATGAACAGGTCCGCTCCATCATCAGGTGGCACTTCAGCGATGACACCGGCAGCCCCTACTGGCTCAAGTTCAAACGCGAAGCGGGCTTCGATCCGGTCAAAACCGTCGACTGCTTCGATGCTTTGATCGATCAATTCCCGCACTTTGAAGATGAAGCCCTCCGCGATCAGCAGCCGGAAGTCTGGGTGCCCCAGCCCTTCAAGAATCGCCCGTACAACATCTTCGAAACCGGCGGCACCACCGGCATGCCCAAGCAGCGCATCGGCTGGGATGACTACAAAGTCGACTACGAAGAATTCTCCGATCGCTACGGCGACGACATCTTCCCCAAAGGCAAGCCCTGGCTCATGGTCGGACCCACCGGCCCGCGCCGCCTGCGCCTGTCCATCGAACACATCGCCAACTACCGCGGCGGCCCGTGCTTCTTTGTCGATCTCGACCCGCGCTTCGTCAAGCGCGTCCTGGGCAAAGGACAGGTTGACGTCGCCAAGGATTACCAGAAACACGTCGTCGAACAGGCTGCGACCATTCTCAAGAACCGCAAGATCAGCTCGCTGTTCACCACGCCGAAGCTGCTCGAGTCGCTAGGCGAACTGGTGAACATTCCGGACATCGGCATCAAGGGCGTGTTCTGCGGAGGCACGAGCATGACGCCGCAGAACGTGCGGTTCCTGTGCGAAGAGGTGTTGGAGAACCGGACGAAGTTCGTGCCGACCTACGGCAACACGCTGATGGGTCTGGCGTGCAGCGATCCCAACTACGCGAAGAACAACTACAGCATCACCTACTACGCCCCGCAGCCTCGCGCGGTACTCCGCGCGGTTGATCCGAAGGACACCAAGCGACAGGTCGGCTACGGCGAATGGGGCCGGGTCGAGCTGACGACGCTGACCCGTGAGTTCTTCGTGCCTCGCTTCCTGGAGCGAGATGAAGTCATCCGCCGCGAGCCGATCGAAGGCTTCCCGTGGGACGGCGTCGGCGACGTGCGCCCGTTCGGCGCAAGTGAAAAGAAGATCATCGAAGGCGTGTATTGATTCGCCGCTTGCGGCTTCGCATCCCCGCCGCTTGCGGCGCAGCAACGACCATCGCTGAAACAAATCGCCTCCTTGAACGTTTGTTACTTCATGATCACTGGAATCATCGGCTTCGACTTCCCCGCACGGACGCGCCTGGTTTTCGGCGTGAACGCCATCGACCGCATCGGTGATTGCGCGAGGGAGCTCGGCCGATCGAACGCCCTGTTGGTTACGGATCAGGGCATCGTCAAGGCCGGCCACGTTCAGCGTGCGACGGATTCACTCAAGAAATCAAACATCGCCGTCACGCTTTACGATCGCGTCCACGAGAACCCGACGACGGATGATGTCGATGCCTGCCTCGCCGTCGCCAAGGCCGCGAATATTGACCTCATCATCGGCATGGGCGGCGGCTCATCGATGGACACCGCCAAGGGCTGCAACTTTCTCCTGACCAACGGCGGGGCAATGAAGGATTACTGGGGCGTCGGCAAGGCGACGAAGCCCATGCTCCCGCTCATCGCCGTGCCCACCACCGCAGGCACCGGCAGCGAGTGCCAGTCGTTCGCGCTCATTGCCGATGTGAAGACTCACGCGAAGATGGCCTGCGGTGATCCCAAAGCCGCCCCTGCGATTTCCATTCTCGATCCGACGCTCACGCTCACGCAGCCGCGCCATGTCACAGCTGACACGGGCATCGATGCACTCGCTCACGCGCTGGAGACAGCGGTCACGACGAAGCGCAACGAGTTCTCTATTGTCTACTCGCGCGAGGCGTTCAAGCTCATCTTGGCGAATCTGCCGCGCGTGTTGAACGATCCCAACGACATCGAAGCCCGCGGGCACATGCAGCTCGGTGCCGCCTTCGCCGGGCTGGCGATCGAGAGCAGCATGCTCGGCGCAGCTCACTCGGCGGCGAACCCGCTGACGGCGCACTTCAATCTCATTCACGGCCGCGCCGTGGGGTTGATGATGCCGCACGTGATCCGCTTCAACCGCGCCGACCCCGGTGCCGCCCGCGCCTACGAAGACCTCGCCCGCGCGGCCCACCTCGCTGACAACGGCCACGGCGCGACCGCTGCGATCGAAACGCTGCTCCATCGCGTCGAGTCACTGCTCAATGAAGCAGGCATCCCGCGCTCAGCCCGCGAGTGCGGCGCCGATGACGCCATCGTGCCTCAGCTCGCGCAGGAGGCGGCAGGGCAGTGGACCGCCAACTTCAACCCGCGCAGGATCGCGGCCGACGACTTCGAAGCGCTCTACCGCAGCGCCCTCACCGCCCGCGCCTGACGCACCTTCCCCAGCCGCCCGCGGCTTCGCACCATCTCGCCCGCGGCTTTATTCGAAAGGGTCGATCGTTGTAACATATTGTAAATAAAGGTGTTGAAACACAACGTAGATAATACGTATAAGTAAGAAGTGGTTGCTTGGCACCCTGTCCGTTGCTATAGTTGAAAATCATGAGCAAGGCTTCTCTCGCCCATCGCGCTCTCGCTCTCTCGGTCGTCGCCGCTTTGGCGTTGTGCTTAGGCGCGGCCCTCCCGCAGGTGACCGCGGAGAAGGTCGCCGATAAAGCTGATGCGCCGGCCATTCCGGTTCCCGCAGTTCAGGCCGATGGCAAAACCTGGCTCCTCTCCCGCGGTGACAGCGCCCAGACCGGCGTCGCCAAAGCAAAACTCCCTGACAAGCTTGTCCTCAAATGGCGCTTCCACACCGGCGAGAAGAGCGGCGTCAAAGCCACGCCCATTATCGCCGATGGCAAGGCCTTCATCGGCGCGCTCAACGGTCTCTTCTTCGCCATCGATCTCAAGACCGGCAACAAGCTCTGGCAGTTTTCCACCGAAGACGGCCCGCTCCCCAAGGACGCGCGGCCTAACGAAAAGAAATTCGCCGACTCGATCGAAGCCTCCGCTTGCTACATCGACGGCAAAGTTTTCTTCGGGGCGCACGATGGCAACTTCTACTGCCTCGATGCCGCCAGCGGAAAAATGCTCTGGCATTTTGAAACGCAGGACAAGATCACAGCCGCCCCCAACTGGGTGAAGTCGCCTGATGGCAAAGCGACCTGGATCCTCGTCGGCAGCAATGATGCGAATCTTTACTGTCTCGATGCCGCGACCGGCAAGGAGCAGTGGAAGTACGAGACGGGCAACATCATCAACGGCGCGCCGGCCGTCGCCCAGGGCGTCACCGTGTTCGGCGGCTGCGACGGACTGGTTCACATGGTGAACATCAAGGACGGCTCCAAGGCCGGCGAAGTGGAGATTCAGGATTACATCGCCGCCTCAGCCGCGATGGACGGCGACAAAGTCTATGTCGGCCACCACGGCAACAAATTCATCTGCGTTGATCTGACTACCAGGAAAATCACCTGGCAGTTCGGCAAGCGCGACTTCCCCTTCATGGCTTCAGCGGCCCTGACGAAGGAGTTGGTCATCTTCGGCGGCCAGGATCGCCGGGTACATGCCCTGACCCACGCCGGTGAAGAGAAGTGGGAGTTCCGCAGCAGGGGGCAGTTCAACAGCTCGCCCGTCGTCGTCGGCGAGCGCGTGATCCTCGGCTGCGATGACGGCCGGCTGTACATGCTCGATCTCAAGTCCGGCGATGAAGTGTGGAACTACGAAGTGGGCCAGCCCGTCGCCGGTTCGCCCGCCGTCGTCGACGGCCTCGTGCTCGTCGGCAGTGATGATGGTTATGTTTACGCCTTCGGAGCGGAGTAAGAGGGCCAAGGGATGAGGGCCAAGGGCCAAGGGATTGAGTGCAGTTCAATTCCTACGCCAGCAAGCCGTCACCCGACCCCCTCCCAAGAGGAGTGGGAGGCGGAACTATCCGCCATCCGCAGTCCCTTGGCCCTTGGCCCTTCGCCCTTGGCCCTTCGGAGATCCCAATGTCCACCGACACCTTGCCCGTGCTGCCTGCGTCCGACCAGGACAAGACCACGGCAGGCAACTACTTTGTGTCTAACTATCCGCCGTTTTCCTTCTGGAAGCCGGAGAACGTGCCGCAGGTGCAGGCCGCGTTCGATCGCCCGCCACGCGAAGGCGCGACGCTGGGCATGTACACGCACATTCCCTTCTGCCGCAAGCGATGTCACTTCTGCTATTTCAAGGTGTACACCGACAAGAACGCCGCGGCCATCAAGCAGTATCTCGATGCCGTCATCACCGAACTTTCCCGTTACGCCACCCGGCCCTTCATCGGCGGACGTAAACCGAAATACCTCTACTTCGGCGGCGGCACGCCTTCGTATCTCTCGCCTGAGCAGCTCATCTATCTCACCGACGGCATGAAGGCGATTCTGCCTTGGGACGCGATGGAGGAAGTCGCCTTCGAGTGCGAGCCGGGCACCATCAATGAGCGCAAGCTCGTCGCGTTGAAGGAAATCGGCGTCACCCGCCTGAGCCTGGGCGTGGAACATTTCGATGCCGACATCCTCAGCGTCAACAACCGCGCTCATGACAACAAGGCGATCTATAAAGCTTACGAAACCGCCCGCGAAGTCGGCTTCGATCAGATTAACATCGACCTCATCGCCGGCATGGTGAACGAGACGCCCGAGAAGTGGAAGGATGCCGTCGCCAAGGCGATCGCGCTCGATCCGGAATGCGTCACGATCTACCAGATGGAGATTCCGTTCAACACGACGATCTATCACGACATGAAAGAGAGCGGCCAGCTCGTCGCCCCTGTCGCCGACTGGCACACCAAGCGCGAGTGGGTGAATTACGCCTTCGGCGAACTGGAGAAGCACGGCTACACCGTGACCAGCGCGTACACAGCCGTGAAGAATCCGCAGCAGAGCAAATTCCTCTACCGCGATGAACTCTGGCACGGCGCGGACATGCTGAGCCTGGGCGTCTCCAGTTTCGGCATCATCGACGGCGTTCACTATCAGAACGAAGCGAACATTGAGCGGTATGTCGAGCGCATCGAGGCCGGCGAATCGGCCATCTTCCGCGCGATGACGATGAGCGAAGATGAGAAATTCATCCGCGAGTTCATCCTGCAACTGAAGCTGGGCAGCGTGCAAACGGCCTATTTCAAGGAGAAATTCGGCGTAGATGTGAAGGAGCGTTTTGCCGCGCTGCTGGCGACCTACCAGCGCGAAGGCTGGGTGACCAGCGTGAACGGCACGATCCAGCTCAGCCGCGATGGTCTGCTTCAGGTGGACCGTCTGCTGCACGGGTTCTTTCTGCCACAGCATCGGACGAATCGAATCACCTGATTGCGGATCGCGGATTGCGGATTGCGGATTGGAACAGACCATCC
>JBBDXA010000159.1:0-4307 GCA_040902585.1 Phycisphaeraceae bacterium | reverse complement strand
CACCTCCCGCGCGGCTGCCGCGGACAGGAGCGTGAGGATCATCACGCCTGCAATCAGTATGGAGTGACGCGCGGTTTGTTGTGATTTCATCTTTTGACACCTCCTTTGCTTGATGCGGATTCAAATTACAAAATTATCATTTGCAACGCAACCGGTTTGTAATAAAAAGCATTGCGGATCGCGGATTGCGGATTGCGGATTGGAACAGACCATCCGCGATCGGATCAATCCGCAATCCGCGATCCAAAATCCGCAATCGAATGGATCCCGACGTCACCCATCACGAGCTGCTCTTCCCTCTCGATGCGTTCTACAGCGAGGCGGGTTTGCCTGCGCCGCGGTGTGTTCGGCTCGATGGGCCGGCCATGCCCGAGCCGTATCGCAGTCTGCTCGTGCATACCCAAGACATGACGCCCACGCTCGAAGCCCATCACGGCGGGCGCATCTCGCTCAAACTATTCAACAAGCACATCGATGAAGACGGCTGGTTCTGCCGGCGCGTCGCCCTCGTGCTCGATGAGACGGGCAGGCACGTCGAGTTCGGCGCGATCCGCATCGATCTCTCGCAGTTTTCCCCCGAAGCGCAGAAGCACATCACCGAGTGCCATCGCCCGCTGGGCACGATTCTCAACGAGGACGGCATCGCCCACTACGGAAGGCCTGCGGGCTTTTTCAGAGTGCAGAGCGATCCATTGATCAACGAAACGCTTGGCTTGAAGGAGACGCAGGAACTCTTTGGCCGGCGCAACATTCTTTACAGCGACAAGGACCAGCCGCTGGCGGAAGTGGTGGAGATTCTCCCTCCTGTGGCACCAAAGCCCGCGGCGAAGGTGAACGGCAATGGCCAGCTTGCGGATGAGGCCCTATCGTTGAACGACAACTCCGAACACACATCACGCGACAAGCGCGAGGGAGAATCACTGATGAAGCCCAGTAGAAGTGCGGATCAGCAATACGACGCGATCATCATCGGCGGTGGCCCTGCTGGAACGACCGCCGCCGCCACCCTCGCGATGAAGGGCCGGCGGGTCATTCTCTTCGAGAAGGAAAAGTTTCCCCGCTATCACATCGGCGAGTCGCTCATTCCGCACACCTACTGGACGCTCGAACGCATCGGCATGATCCCGAAGATGAAAGCGTCCGCGTTTCCGAAGAAGTACAGCGTGCAGTTCGTGCGGCAGGACGGCAAGGCTTCCGTGCCGTTCTACTTTCACACCCACATGCAGCACGAAGCCGCCCAGACCTGGCAGGTGCTGCGGGCTGACTTTGATCAGATGCTCATGGAGAACGCCCGCGAAAAGGGCGCGGTCTGCATCGAGCAGGCCGCGGTCAAAGAATTGATCCACGATGAAGCCGGCACCGTCATCGGCGTGCGTGTCTCGCAGCAGGGCGGTCCGCCTCAGGAATACTTCGCGCCGATCACGATCGACGCCACCGGTCGCGACGCATTCTCCATCGTCCGCGAAGACTGGCGCGAGCGTGACCCCTGCCTTAACAAGATCGCCATCTGGACCTACTACAAAGGCGCGGTGCGCGACCCAGGCCTCGACGAAGGCGCCACCACCGTCGCCTACGTGCAGGACAAGGGCTGGTTCTGGTACATCCCGCTGCCGGATGATGTCGTCAGCGTCGGCGTCGTCGCCGAGAAGGATTACCTCCATCGCAACGGGAAGGATCCGGAGGCGATCTTCAAGGCCGAGATCGAAGAGAACCTCTGGATCAAGGAACACGTCACGCCCGGGACGGTGATCGACCGTTACCGCGTGACCAACGAGTTCTCTTATCGTTCACGTTACTGCGCCCGCGACGGCCTGGTGCTGATCGGCGATGCCTTTGGCTTCCTCGATCCGGTGTTCAGTTCGGGCGTGTTCCTCGCCCTGCGCAGCGGCGAGCTTGCCGCCGACGCCGTCGATACCGCGCTTGATGCGGGCGATGTGTCTGCGGGCATGTTCGAAGAGTACGGTCGGCAGGTGAAGTACGGCATCGAATCGATGCGAAAACTCGTCTACGCCTTCTACGACCCCGACTTCAGCTTCGCCCACGTGATCCGCAAGTACCCGCACCTACGCGGTGACCTGACCGACTGCCTCATCGGCGACCTGTTCCGCGACTTCACTGAACTCTTCGACGCCGTGAAAGACTTTGCGACGACAATTCCCGAACCGCTGGCGCACGGCGGGCCGCTGGTGAAGGGAGCGGTCAGCGGTCAGCCTTCGGTGGTCAGCTAGAGTCACGCGCAAGCGTTCTTGAGATTGATTAAGGTATTCATGGATATCGAACGCACAAAGACGGCGATCCGGCGAAGTATTGCTTCACTCCTGCGCGCGATGACATCAAAGGAGTTGTACTTGGTGCATGCTAAGAAGGTGGAGGCGGAGATCGATCACTTTCTTGAATGGGCACAGGATCCGGATGCAATGGGCGACGCCCCGACTTCATGTCTCGCATATTGCTACGGTCTTTGGGATTCCTTTTTCGATCCGCAGAATCGTTCCGAATGCATGGAAGTTGCCGAGATGGGACCGATGTTGAAGTTTGACGCCGCACTTCGGCGCATTCGATGGCAGGGTGATCTGGCGCAACTCGACGACGCGGAGTTTGCCGCGACGGCGGAGTGTGCATTGCTTGCCGATCTGGCGCAGCGTTGCTCCACAACCTTCCGGGCCTTCCCCGATCTCCATCTATTCAAGTGCTACTACATTAGAGACTCCAGGGTGTTGTCTGACGGCTCCATCCAGATGAATGTGGTTGGTAATGCAATGGGTGGTCATTGGCGCAGTGAGTACTTCGTCGCTCCCGGAAGCGATGAATTCACGTTCTGGCAATGGTTGAGAAGGAGATGGTTCCTTCCCAAGATTCTGCTGGCGGACGACGCCGCGAAGTACTATCGGCGATTCAGCAGGAGGTATGCTGCCTAGTGTTGCCCATCTTCAGGCTGATAGCTGACAGCTCATAGCTCATAGCTCATAGCTCCCTCCCCCATGAACATCCTCCAACTCACTCCCGGCACCGGCAACTTTCACTGCGGCACGTGCCTGCGTGATCATGCCATCGTGCGCGCCATGCGGAAGCGAGGGCATGATGTGCTGATGGTGCCGTTGTACATGCCGTTCGTGGCGGATGACGAAGGCGCGGATGAAGGCACGCCGATTTTCTACAGCGGTGTGAGCGTGTACCTGGAGCAGAAATCGTGGCTGTTTCGCAAGATGCCGCGCTGGTTGAGTCGGTTGCTCAGTGGGCCGCGACTGTTGCGCTGGGCGGCGGGGCGATCGAGGTCAACGCGCACGCCGCTCGTCGGTGACCTGACGATTTCCATGCTCCAGGGTGAGGACGGCAAGCAGGCGGCGGAGCTGGAGCACCTCATCGGCTGGCTCCGCACGCAGCCGAAGCCGGATGTGATCGTGCTTTCCAACGCGCTGCTCATCGGCATGGCGCGGCGGCTGAAGCAGGCATTCAACTGCCCCATCGTGTCGTTCCTTCAAGGCGAGGATCTGTTTCTCGATGATCTGCCTGAGCCGCAGAAGACCAAGTCGTGGCAGGCGGCGGCGGCGCGGGCGAACGATGTCGATGCCTACATTGCGGTGAGCGCGTACTACGGCAGCAGGATGACGCAGGCGATGTCGCTTGATCCGAAGCGCGTGCATGTCGTGCCCGTGGGCATTTCGATTGATGATCTTTCACCCGCCAAAGAGCCGCCTTCGCAGCCGACGATCGGCTACCTCGCGCGGATGAGCGAAGGCAAAGGGCTGCACATTCTCATCGATGCGTTCATCGCGCTGAAAAAGGCGGACCGCGTGCCGGGCCTGCGGTTGAAGGTCACCGGGGCGCGCACGCGAGAAGATGAAAAGTACGTGAAACAGCAGCAGGCGAAGCTTGCGAAGGCAGGTTTCGCGGCCGACGCGGAGTGGGCGTACAACGTCTCGCGTGCGGAGAAGGTTGCGATGTTGCAGACGGTTTCGGTGCTGAGCGTGCCGGCCCCGTATCCGGATTCGTTCGGCATCTATCTATTAGAGGCCTGGGCGTCGGGCGTGCCGGTGGTGCAGCCTCGGTTGGGCGCGTTTATCGAACTGGTGGAATCCACTGGTGCCGGTGTGTTGTGTGAGCCGAACGATCCGGCCTCGCTCGCGGCAGCGCTGGAGGTATTGCTGCTGAAGTCTGATGAAGCGCGATCGCTCGGCCATCGCGGAAGGTCCGCCGTGGAACAGCGATTCTCGATCGAGCGCATGGCGGAGAATGTGTTGAAGGTGTTCGACCGAACGCGCGGGCTCACGGTTAGCGGTGAGGCCGAGTCCGCGAGGCCCACCCGT
>JBBDXA010000158.1:21366-22497 GCA_040902585.1 Phycisphaeraceae bacterium | reverse complement strand
GCGTCCGCGTCTTCGGCCGCGGTCGGGTGCAGCGGGTCGGCGGCGTTGGTCGCTCGCTTCTTCTGTTCCTTGACGCTGACGGATTCGACAAAGACGCGCAGGGTCTTGCCGACGTAGCCGCGGTGGATGGCGTCGCTGTTCCTGCTCTGAATATGCAGCAGTTCATTGTTACGGGCGCGCTTCACTGCATCCGGCACATCGTCTTCAAACCGATCGATCGCGGCGGTGCCGGGGCGGGGGCTGTATTTGAAGATGAAACAGTTCTTGAACATCGCTTCGCGCAGCAGGTCGCACGTGGCGCGGTGGTCTTCTTCCGTTTCGCCGGGGAAGCCGCAGATGATGTCGCTGGCGATGGTCGCATCGGGCAGGATGCGGCGAATGCGCTGGAGCAGCCCGCGATACTCTTCGACCGTGTAGCCGCGGTTCATCTGTTTCAGGATGCGGTTGGAACCGCTCTGCACGGGCAGGTGCAGATACCGGCAGAGGCGCGGGCGCTGGGCGATGGTGCGGAGGATGTCATCGCCGAAGTCGCGCGGGAAACTGGTGACGAAACGGAGCCGCTGAAGGTCGGGGATTTCGTCGTGGATGCGGGCGAGGAGGTGGGCGAAGGTGGTGATGCTTGTTGAAGAATCGGCAAAGCCCACCGACTCCTGTCGGTGGGTTTCAGCGGGGGATCCCACCCACGGGAATGGGTGGGCTTTGTGGTTGACGATGTCGCCCACCTGGGGTTGCTCGATGCCGTTGATGTTGACGGCCGCGGCGTGGTCGAAGTGATAGTGATTCACGGTCTGCCCGAGCAGCGTAATCTCAATCACGCCGGCTTCGACGAGCTTGCGGCACTCTTCGATGATGGCATCGGGGCTGCGATGCACCTCGCGGCCACGGGTGTTGGGGACGACGCAGTAGGTGCAGAATTTGTTGCAGCCGCGGGTGATGCGGACGTAGGCAGCGCCCTGAAATTCGTCAGGCGAAAAGCTGCGGGCCAGGTCAAGCATCTCAAGCTGATCCTCGGCGGCGGCGAGAGTGGAACTGCGGCGGTGGGTGTTGCCTTGAAGAGCGAAGTTCCGGGTTCCGGGTTCCGGGTTCCGGGTTTGCGACTCGGTGTGGCCGTCGTCGGTTTCCGTGACCTTC